>DASQUK010000150.1:0-8313 GCA_035641315.1 Acidimicrobiales bacterium
CTAGGAAGCCCGGCTAGAGGCTGGCGATCAGGCGGTCGACCCGCTCGTCGTGCGAGCGGAAGGGGTCCTTGCAGAGGACCGTGCGCTGCGCCTGGTCGTTGAGCTTCAGGTGGACCCAGTCGACGGTGTAGTCGCGCTTGCGTTCCTTGGCACGGCGGATGAACTCGCCCCGCAGGCGAGCCCGGGTGGTCTGGGGTGGGACCTCGACGGCCTCGTCGATCGCCTCGTCGCTGGTCACCCGCTCGACCAGCCCGCGCTCCTGCATCTTGTAGAAGAGGCTCCGGCGCCGGTCGATGTCGTGGTACTGCAGGTCGATCAGCGCCACCCGCGGGTCCGACAGCGGCAGCTCGTGCCGGGCGCTGTACGACTCGATCAGCTTGTGCTTGATCACCCAGTCGACCTCGCGGTCGAGCGACAGCGGGTCGTCGGCCAGCCGGGTCAGGCAGTGCTCCCACATCTGCAGCGCCTGGGCCTCCAGCGGCGAAAGGTCGCGGGTCTCGGCGTAGCGCTGCGCTCGCTCCAGGTACTCGGACTGAATGTCGAGCGCCGACACGTCCCGCCCGTTCACCAGCCGCACCAGGCGCTTCATCGTCGGATCGTGGCTGATCTCGCGGATGGCGCGGGTCGGGTTCTCCAGGGTCATGTCCCGCACCACGAACGTCGGGTCCTCGAGCATGCGCAGCAGGATCGATGTCGCTCCAACCTTGAGGAACGTCGCGTACTCGCTCATGTTCGAGTCCCCGACGATCACGTGCAGCCGCCGGTACCGCTCGGCGTCGGAGAGGGGCTCGTCGCGGGTGTTGATGATCGGCCGGCTGCGGGTCGTGGCCGACGACACGCCCTCCCAGATGTGCTCGGCCCGCTGGGCGATGCAGAACATCGCACCCCGGGCCGTCTGCAGCACCTTGCCGGCCCCGGCGTAGATCTGCCGCGAGACGAAGAAGGGGATCAGCACCTCGGCGTAGTGGCCGAAGTCGTCGCGCCGCGAGGTCATGTAGTTCTCGTGGCAGCCGTACGAGTTGCCCGACGAGTCCGTGTTGTTCTTGAACAGGTAGACGCTGCCCCGGATGCCCTCGTCGCGCAGCTGCTGCGACGCCGCAACCAGGAGCTGCTCGAGAATCCGCTCACCGGCCTTGTCATGGGTCACCAGGTCGAGGATCGAGTCGCACTCCGGTGTGGCGTACTCGGGATGACTGCCCACGTCGAGGTACAGCCGGGCGCCGTTGGCCAGGAACACGTTCGACGACCGGCCCCACGACACCACCCGGCGGAACAGGTAGCGCGCCACCTCGTCGGGACTCAACCGCCGCTGCCCCCGCAGGGTGAACGTGATCCCGTACTCGTTCTCGAGCCCGAAGATCCGCCGCTCCATCACCGCAACCTACCGCCGCCCCCGGCGCTCGGGGGCCGGGAAGGTCCGGTGTCCCGACGGGTGCCGGTCTCGGCCGTGGCCAAGGCTCCGGCGATCGAGGTCCAGGTCGGGGAGCGGACCGTGCGGGTCTCCAACCCGTCGACCCGCCACGCCCACTACCGGTCAGGGTGCTCCCAACCGCGGGTGGGGGGCTGCTGCATCAACAGCTCGTAGGACACGAAGCGACAGGCGAGCGGCCAGCCGGCGCCGGTGAATCGCCCTGGGTTGGTTGGAGGCTCTGCGCACGTTGGCGCGTGGCCGGCCGTTGTCTTGCGAGGTCAGGGCGACGCGGCGCAGCGCATGCAGTGTGTGGTCCCGGGCTGGGCGTGTAGGCGCGGCCAACCGATCGGCTGCCCGCATCGTTGGCAGGCGCCGTAGCCCCCGTCGTCGATCTCGGTGAGGGCCCGGTCGAGCTGGGTCAGCCGGACCCGAGCCTCCGCCGCCAGCGAGGTGACCTGGGCGCGCTCGTAGGCCGTCGTCCCCTCGGGTCGTGCTCGTCGTCTGGCGGCTCGAGGTCGGCAGCATCGATCATCTCGTCGAACGTGCGCTCCAGCGACGACAGCCGTCGCTGTGCCCGAGCCCGCTCGGCCGGCACTAGCTCTCGCAGCGCCGCACGTTCGGCATCGGTCAGCGGCGCGGCAGGCACCCCTGCTGTCTACACGGAGCTTCGCGTGAAACCGATAGCCCCAACACTCCAGGGCTAGCGGACCGTCGAGCGCTGCCGTCAGCGAAGCAGCGATACCACCAGGCCGGCGAACACGACGACGCCGAGCAGGCGACGCCACGGGTTCAGCCCCCGGATGACTTCGTCGACGGCCCACCAGCTCAAGGCGACCGTCGCCACGACCCGCAGCGCCAAACCCCACGCGCCGTCGGGATCGGACAACGCGAGCACCACGCTCGCGGCCATCCACACGATGAGGGCCGTGTTCGGCCACTGGGCGACCACGATGCGCCCCGTCTGGCGGTCACGTAGCGCCCAGTCGATGACCCCCACCACGCCAGTCTGGCGGACAGCCACCTCAAGCCCGCTCCGGCAGGGGGCCCGCGGAGCCCCTGCCACAGCACCTGGCCCGAGGGAAGAGCGTCGCCGCAGCGCTTGTGCGGCGGGCGGCCGGTGACGTGGACTATGTCGCCGTCCGGGCACCGGGCGGCGAGCCGATCGCCAAGGGGGCCGTCGATTACACCGACCCGCGCAGCCCCGGGAAGCTGTGGCAGGTGGCGACGCACCCAGCGCTGCAGAGCCTTGGTATCGGGTCAGCACTGATCGTGGCACTCGAGGACCGCATCCGCCGCCGGGGATTGACTAGCGCCTGGCTGGCCGTCGAGGTGAGCAATTCCCGGGCTCGGGCGCTCTACGCACGGCTTGGCTATAAGCCCTTCGCCGCGATGACTGATGGCTGGGATGCGCAGCGGGACGACGGCTCGGTCTACTGGTACGAGACCGACCTGGTCCTCATGCGCCGCCACCTGTAGACGGTGCCCCACGCCGGCTCCGGGACTGCAGCAGAACCGCTCGGCGGCCGATCAGCCCAGCCGTGCGGCGCGGGTGAGGAGGTGGCGCCTCTCGGGCTCGCTGGTGGTGCGTCGGGCGGCCTCCCGGTAGCCGGAGCGCGCCGCGTCGCGGTCGCCGGCCATCTCCAGCAAGTGGGCCCGCACGGACACGAGGTGGTGGGACCCGGCGATGCGCTCGGTCGACAGGCTGTCGAGCACGGCGAGCCCGGCCGCTGGTCCCCGCACCATGGCCAGGGCCACCGCCCGGTTGAGCGACACCATCGGGTTGGGTGCCGTGCGCTCCAGCAGGGTGTAGAGGGCCAGGATCTGAGCCCAGTCCGTGGCCTCGGCGCTGGGTGCTTCGTCGTGGACGGCGGCGATGGCGGCCTGGAGCTGGTAGGGGCCGAGCGGGCCGTCCGACAGGGCACGGGTGACCAGGGCCACGCCCCCGGCGATGGCCTCCGCGTCCCACAGCGACCGGTCCTGCTCGCTCAGCGGCACCAGCGACCCGTCCGGGGCCGTACGGGCTGGGCGGCGGGCGTCGGTCAGCAGCATGAGGGCCAGCAGTCCCGCGACTTCACCGTCGCCGGGCACCAGCCGGTGGAGCTCGCGAGCCAGCCGGATGGCCTCGGCGGTCAGCTCGGCCCGCAGCAGACGCGTGCCCGACGTAGCCGTGTAGCCCTCGTTGAAGACGAGGTAGAGCACGTGGAGCATGACGCCGAGCCGCTGCGCCTGCTCCGCAGGGGGCGGCAGATCGAAGGTGGCCCCGGTTGCCTTGATGCGCTGCTTGGCGCGGCTGATGCGCTGGGCCATGGTCGCCTCTGGCACGAGGAAGGCCCGGGCGATCTCGGCGGTCGACAGGCCGCCGACGGCCCGCAGGGTCAGGGCGACCTGCGAGGCGGGTGACAGGGCGGGGTGGCAGCACAGGAACAGCAGCGTGAGGGTGTCTTCGCCGGCAGGGCCGCGGGCACCCAGGTCGAGGGCCGCGTCGCCACCAGCGGGCGGGGGCGGGATACGGGCGGCATCGACCTCCTCCCGCCGTCGGCGGGCGGTGTCGCTGCGCAGCTGGTCGGCGAGGCGGCGCGACGCCACCGTCACCAGCCAGCCGCGGGGGTTCGACGGCCAGCCCTGCACCGGCCACTGGGCAGCAGCGGCCAGCAACGCCTCCTGCACGGCATCCTCGCAGGCGTCAAAGTGGCCATAGCGCCGCACCAGCGCACCCAGCACCTCGGGGACCAGCCGCCGGACGGCCCGCCAGTCGGTCACGGCTCCACGTTGGCCTCGTGCATGAGCGGCCGGACCTCGACGCCCCAGTACCTCGCCGCCGGGTTGCGAGCTGCGATCTCCAAGGCGCGCTCCAGGCTGTCGCAGTCGACGATCGTGAAGCTGCCCAGGTACTCCTTGGCCTCGGCGTAAGGGCCGTCGGTCACCACCGGCGCCCCGGCGGTGACCCGGACCATCTTGGTGTTCACCTGGTCGGCCACCCCGTAGGCGCCGACCAGCTCGCCCGACTCGAACAGCTCCTGGTTGAGGGCATCGGTCTCTCGCAGGATCTCTGCGAAGGCCTCCGCTCCGACCGAGCCGAAGGCTTCCTCGTTGCCGTAGATCAACAGCATGTACTTCACGGGTCGCTCCTCTCCTCACCGGCGGGTGGTCCGACCAGGTCGCCGCTGGCGCCACGGTCGTCCAGCACCAGCCCCGAGCGGCCAGTCACGGTGTAGCGCACGTGGGTGACCTCGGGCGCCTCGACGACCCGGGTCGGGACGAGCTCGATGCCCTCGCTGGGGGTGAGGCCGAGGCTGGCGTCGAACAGGCGCTGGCCGTCGCCCAGCAGCACGGGGACGATGTGCAGCTCGAGCTGCTCGAGCAGCCCGGCGGCGAGCACTTGGCGCAGCAGCTCCCCGCCACCGGCCACCGCCACGTCCTTGCCGCCGGCGGCCTCCCGGGCCAGCTCGATCGCCCGCTCGATCCCCTCGGTGACAAACGTGAACGACGTGCCACCCTTGCGCTCGAGCACCTCGCGGCGGCGATGGGTGACAACGAACACTGGCTCCCGGAAAGGCGGGTCGTCACCCCAGGGGATCTCGCCAGCGTCGAACATGCGCCGGCCCATGACATAGGCACCGGCCGCCTCGAACGTCTCCTCGATGATCTCCGAGTTGATCGACCGTTCGCCGCCGGCGAAGCCCTGCCGCTCCCGCCAGCCCATGGCGTCGACGACCCAGCGGGTGACCCGGAAGAAGCCGGGCGCTTCCGGCCCCTGCATCCAGCCGCTCATGCTCTTGGGATCCCTCGTGTCCCGCGGCCCGGTGTAGAACCCGTCGAGGGACACCGACATTTGGGCGGTGACCTTGGTCATTCCTCGTACTCCTCCTCGTGGCGGCGGCCCTCGGCCGCTCCTACCCCCAGGTCGGAGCCGGCCCGCCGTTCTCGACACACGCCGGCCAGAAATCAGAGAGCTTGCTCACGGGCAGGCCCGACCCCAGCGCGCTGAGTTCTCGGGCGTCGCTTGCTGTGCTCGGGATCACGGAGTGCGCGTCTCGGATGCTGGCCAAGGCGACGCCGGGGAGTGCAGGTCGATCCGGAAGGCCAGGGCGTCGGGGTAACGGCCGTAGTAGGAGATGCGGTGGTAGCCGCGGCCGGTGTAGAGGGCGATGGCCTCGGGCTGGAGGGGACCGGTCTCGAGCAGCAGCGTCGAGTAGCCGGCCGCGCGGGCGGCGTCCTCGAGGCCGGTGAGGACCTGTGAGGCGTAGCCCTTCCGCCGGTGGCCGGCTGCGGTCCACATCCGCTTGACCTCGCAGGTGTCGTCGGCGACCCGGCGCAGGCCGCCGCCGGCCAGGACTTCGCCGCCGTCGATCAGCACGAGGAACGTCCCCGCCGGCGGATCGAACTCCTCGGCGTCGACGGTCGCCATCTCGTCGATCTCGCCGTAGCGCACATCGTACTCGCGTGTCAGGCCCCTGATCACCGGGGCGACCAGCGGATCGGTCAGCCGCACCTGGCGCAGCTCCATCCGAGGCACCCTACGGGCGCCCGCGGCTTCGCAGCACCAAGGTTTCCGGCTGCTCGCTCTGGCAACTGCCCCCAACCGCCGGTTACGGGACCGCCTCGCCTCGGCCGCGACCCGCACCGAATGCCCGAACCGCGCACGCCTCGCCCGCCAGACCGTCAGCACAGAACGCCAAGGCGAGATCGGCAGATCGGCGTTCTCCGCACGGCGTCGACCCAGCAGTCCTTCGAGTCGAACCTGTCCCGCAGCGAACCTACTCGTCGCTGTGGCCCGCCATATTGATCACGTTGCCGTCGGGCGCACGGACAAAGAACCTCCGCAGTCCCCACGCCTCTTCTGTGAGCGGGTGGACGATCTCGTACCCGCGCCGCTTGGCCTCCTCGTACGCCTCGCCAACGTCGGCGCCAACGTGAACCGAGATGACCGAGTCCTCGGGCGCCGTGGCGTCGCCGGTGACGAGCTGGACAACGGCGTTGCCGTCAGGCGATTGGTAGCGCGCCACCCACCCGAGGTTGAAGCCCTCGACGCTCAACCCCAGGTAGTCGGTGTAGAAATCACGGGCTGTTGCGATGTCAGCAACCGGAAGGTTCGCAACAACGCCGGTTACTCGCATCGATCCTCCTCGGCCAGATCGCTTCGGGAACCCGCCCGTCCCAGGGCGGAACATATGGCGCAGCACTTGCCAGCTAGCGCATATTGCCCGAACGGCGCACCCCTCGCCGGCCAGACCGTCAGCACAGAACGAGTCAGCGCGAGATCGAAGTTCTGGGTGCGTTGCGGTATAAACGCGTCAGGTCCGCCAGCGATAACCGAAGCGTGTCGAGGCGATCGGCGAAGTCCCGATCCCGCGCGGTGACGCGATTGCGAAACTCGGCGCGTAACTCGTCAGCCGCGCGCTCTACTGCGAGCGCCAGGCGCGTGCACTGGTCGGGCGGCAGCAGGTTGAAGTGGAGACCGTCGAGGGCTACGGCCTGCCTGAGCATGTGCCGGTCGTCGGGATCACCGGCGCAAGGCGGCGGCCTCGAGCACCCCGCGCTGAGGCGCTGCCGACCTGGTTCAGCGAATCAGATTGTCGATGTCGGTCTCGTTCGGTTCGCTCCGCCCTTGCGCTCGCCGTCGACGGTCACCTCGACCCGGTCGTCGTAGAACGCGACGAGTCCGGCGATCCTCGTGCTCTCGGGTAGCGGCGATGGATACGACCAGGCGACGTCCTTGACCTCCAGGTCGCCGACCCGGGCAGACAGGTGCTCGGCGGTGCCCTTGTACGGGCAGCGCGTCACCGTGTCCGACGGGACAAGGAGGTCCATGCGCACGTCGACGCGAGGGACGTACCACCGCGGTGGCAGGAAGGTCTCGAACAGCGCGCGGGCGTGGGTCGAGTCCGCCAGGACGGTATCGCCGAGCTTCACCTGCACATGACGCGACGTCGGGAGGATGTCGATGCGCGCGTACGGCGAGCGCACGTGCGTGAAGACCTGCTCGTCCTCCTCGAACCAGGCATCCATGGCGTCCCACTCGAAGCGCACGTGGTCCCGCAGCTCCTCGATCGGCGAGGCCGGGTGCCGCACGGCCGCGTCGGCGGCTTCGGCGCCGGCCACCCGCACGGTCAGGTGCTCGGCATCGCCTCGGCTGGGCGAGTGGCTGGTGTCGCCCGTCGGCACGAGCTCGGCCACGACGTCGGCGGCCGGGATGTAGTAGCTGGGGTAGTAGGGCACCTCCCAGACGAGCAGCGGGTGGGTCGTGTCGGCCACGAGGTGACCCCCCAGGTAGGTGCGGACGCGCTTGGCGCCCGGTTCTGTTCGGAGCCTGCCGCGGGATTCAGCCATGCCCGCGCCAACCGCGTGCAGCCTCCCGGGATTCCCCATAGGTCCCCTCGTGCTCGCCGTGCACGACCTCAGGGGCCGTGGCGGGGGGGCCGAGGTGCTGCGCGGGCCGACCGACAGACCGTGGGCGACGGGAGACAGCGCTCCGCTCGCCCGAGGGCCACAGGTTGATGCCCGGGAGCCGCTCGGCTCGAGTGCCGAGAGTCAGAGCGGGTGACGGGAATCGAACCCGCATAGCCAGCTTGGAAGGCTGGAACTCTGCCATTGAGCTACACCCGCAAGGTGTGCTGACCGTAGCGACGCGCCGTCGTTTCCTCCAACCGCCAATCACGACGGGACCCGGGGTGTCTGGCTCGACAGAGCGTCAACACGGTGTTCGACAAGCGCGTGCTTCCCGTCGACGAGCCGGTCGCTCGGCGTGCGGCCGCGCTGCACATCCCCGATCCGGCACCCTTCCGGGATGCCCTCATCGGCGCCGCAGCGCTGGTCCATCGCATGGCGGTGGTCACCCGCAACGTGAAGGACTTCGAGCGGTTCGACAAGCTCGCGGTTGTGAACCCGTGGCGGTGACCGCT
>DASQUK010000151.1:0-9751 GCA_035641315.1 Acidimicrobiales bacterium
GGATAGGTCCGCACTGGCTCGGTGGCCGGCGGGTTCATCACCTCGCCCGTGCGCACGTCGAACACGCTGGCGTGCAACGGGCACTCGATGGCCCAGTCGCTCCAGTCCGGGTTGATCGCACCTTCTCCCAGGTAACCGCCGCGGTGCGTGCATTCGTTGTCGACGGCACAGAGGCTGCCGTCAACGTTGACCAGGGCTACCTCGATGCCTTCCGCGGTGACGACCGTCGCGGTGCCGGGACGGAGGTCATCGACGCTCGCGACCGCCACGAAATCAGCCATGGTCGCCTCCCCTTCATCGCCGCTCATGCCCGACCGTTCACAGGTCATCGGAGCGAACACCGCCACACTATGCCCAGATTGCGGTCCCCGTCGGTCCCGGCGCCAACCCGGTGGCATGTCGGGGCGAGCCGGTTGGTGAGGCTGGCTTTGCGCCAAGCGCACGACCTAAGCGAGACGGCGTGAAGGGGGTCATGACCCGGCACCTCATCCGCCGCGAGGGGCTATACCGGCAGCTTTTGCCACCGCGTCGAGGGTCTCAACCACGCCCATAAGCCTGGCCGCGAGCGCCGAACTGAAAACTGGGTAGCGCTGCCGCCGACGTCGTTTATGGTTCCGACGCTTGGCACCTCGTCGGCAAGCGACACCGAAGATCGGAGTGGCTCCGCGGCGGTGGGGGGACCGTCTGGCTCCGGCACGTCGCCCGGTGCAGCCGACGCGGTCGTGTGTCCCCACTGGGTCGACGTGTCGGCAGTGATCGGCGGTGGTCAGCGAGCTTCCTGCGCCGTTGGGGCGAAGGGCGGGGGTGCGAGACCCGCCGCCGTGTCGCAGCGCCTCCTCGTGCGCGTGGCGACGACCCCCGACGAGACGCCGTTCGAGCGCGAAGACCTCCGAGCGGGCCGCTTGGTAGTAGTCGTCGTCGAAGCCCTCGACGATCTGGAACGTCCAGCGGCGCTGGAGTACGTCGCGGCGACGACATTCCGCCACAGCGACGCCGCCTCCCCAGCATGCCCGGCGCGAGCCAGGCGGCAGGCGCTTCCTCGAACAGGAGGTCAGCCCGACCGATGAGTTGGTGGAACGCGTACAGGTGACCACGCGCCCGCTCGACGTACTCCAGCGCTTCGGTCGCCTTCCCCACTGCGTCGACCGTTTCGGCCTTCGCTGCCATGTTCGTCGGCGCCATGTCGTCCTCCCCGCGTCGCTGGACTCGGCCCTATCCTGTGCCGGCTGAACGCGCTGCGGAAGGGCCCACCCCTCGAGCACGTGGCCCGACTTGTCGACTCGGGGCTGAAGTGGTCTATTCGTGGGTGGTGAAGGCCTCCAGGATGTGACGCGGGATTCGACCGCGATCGCTGACCGTATAACCATGGGCGCGGGCCCATTCCCGCACTGCCGCCGTGTCCTGGGCACCGCGGCCACGGTGCCGAACCGTCGCCGCGGCCGTCTTGTTCACGGCCTTCGCGACCGAGCGCGCTCCGCCGGTTCGACGACGCGGGCGCAGCCGCCGACCTGCTCCGGTCAGCTCATCGAAGTGCGATTGGCACAGATCGAGCTCGTAGCGGGCGGTACCGTTGTCCATTCGAATCGTCGTCACCGCCTCGGTGCCGTCGCTGTCAAGATCGCAAGTAAGCACGACACGAGTTGTCTTGGCCACAACACAAGTTTGCAGCGCCACACCCCCAACGGGCCAGTCGCCCCGCGATCCAAACCAAGGACGATCTCTCAGGCGGTGTGAGTGGGCGGAAGGGGGCACGGATGCTGCAAAGCCGCCTTAAGGATCAGAGGATTCTGCTCTGACGCTTTCCGTCGGCGCTGCGATGGGGCACAGTCATGGTGGCGGCCGGCCACGGTCGTGGCGAGGACAGGAGGACAGATGGGCATCCTCAAGCGGGCGCTGGTCGTGACGACTGGCGCGGTAGGCGGGCTCGTTCTGATGGCGGGACCAGCGTTGGCAGACAATTGCACCAACGCCAGCAAGAAGTACGCGGACTCGGGCGCACAGCTCGTGTTCGGCCCCAACGACGAGGTGCTGTTCATTAGCCAGGGGCTCGAGAACCGGATCGCCCAGGGCGTCGTCGACTTCGAGTCCGGTGAGGGGTTCCACGGGCTCATTGCCTTCGACGTGGACGGCGACGGCGTGGCCGACGCCAGCACGTGGATCGGTGTCGGGCCCGAGGGCGAGATACCGCTCGAAGCGCAGTTCCGGGGCCCGGCGTGCCGCGGTCTCACCAACATCGGCATCTACTTCGAGCAGTGCGTGGGCGCCTGACGCTTCGGACTTGAACTCAGAGACTGCTGTCGCCGAGCCCGTATTCGAGGGGCCCGGCGACAGCAGGTGTCTTCGGCCACCTGCGGAGCGAAGTCGAAGACGAGATCACGTAGCCGCAGGATGCCGTTAGGTCTGAGGAACGACAGCCATCCGCTTGGAGAGCAGCCCGGCCAGCAACCGGTGTTCGCGGACAGCGACCGAGTTGGCCGGTCAGCCTGGCCTGCGGACTCGTTCCTCGCTGGCCAAGCCAACTGCGCTCACCATTCCGACTGGGTCGAGTGGCACGCTTCGTCGGCCAGGTTGGTGCAGCCGAGGCACAATCGGTGGCGTGCGTCTCGGCATAGCCCATCATTTCGGCTGGGCCGTGGCCGTCACGGCCTCGGCCGACCATAAGGTCGTGGACCGTCGGAGGATCGAGCTGATCGAACCCGGTGTTCCGACGGCACCGATCCATCACGAGGGCAAACCTCTCGACGACGGGGCCATCGCGGCGTTGGTAGCGAAGGTGCGAGCGTCCGTGGTTCGGGCAACGTCGGCTGCACTGGACGAACTCGCGACGACGCTGCCCGAACCGATCGTTTCGATGTCGCTCCGAGCCTGGCCGGTCGACTTTCCCGAGGACATCGCCGTCCAACGTCGCGCGCCATACGAGTCCCGCGCCGACTCCATCATGTACCGCCAGGTGCTGGCCGAGCTCGCACACGCCCGCGGCTGGGAGGTCCACCTCTACAACGCCAAGGATGTCGAGGACGAAGCGGTCAGCATCCTGGCTGGGCGCGCCGACGAGGTCCTCCACGGCCCGCGGGCAACGCTGGGACCACCATGGTCCAAGGACCATCGGATGGCGCTCGCTGCGACGATCGTGGTCACCTGACGTCGCCTCGAAAGCTGGTGTGCTCTAGCTCGTCGTGCCAACCCTGCGCTCCGCCGACGCGTCACCCAACGTGCCGATCGGGGACGGAACACCGCGCCAGATCGTGCCGAACTGTGTGCCGTCGAACCGGGCAGGCTGTCCGAGTGGTCGAGCCCCTGATCTGTCGCCGCTGCGGTCGGCCCGTTGCCATCGAGGCTGACAAGTACGAGGTGTTCGAGGGGATGCACTACGGGTGCTTCCACTACGAATTCGAACACACAGCGCGATCGACGTCGACGAGGAGTGCTCAGCAGGCGGTTGCCCATCCTCAGCCGTGCATCCGCGGCCCGATCGCCGCCCACCGACGGGCGCGTAACTGCCGATCTCGCGCCTCTGCGATCTGTGTCCGGCCTCGCTGGCAGCCCCAGCGCGGTCCGGGCATTCGGCGTGGGGCCTCATGTCGGCGGGACGGGCTCGACAAGCTCCTCGATCACGCTGGTGAATGACCGCGAGGTGCGCGAGTCTCGGCTCGAAGGTGCAAGAGAGCGCGAAGGAGTGGGGGATGGGGAAGGTCATCGACTGCAACCAGGTGGCCCCCGAGGCCGGTTGCCATCACGTCGTGCGCGGAGCGACCGAGGAGGAGGCTTTGCGGAACGCCGCGGAGCACGCCAAGGAGCACGGGATCGTAGAAGTCACGCCGGAACTGATGGAGAAGGTCAAGGCAGCGATGCACGACGAATAGATCGCCCAGATCTGCCTGATCTCGCGCACTTTCCGAATACGCGGAACGCGCCAGCAGGTGAGCACAGATCATCTGCGCCAGAACGTCGAGCCTTCGCGCGTGGTCAGAGCGCCAGATCGCCGCATCTGGGTCGGTCGGCCGCCGTGTCGTTGCGCGCGTAACGACCACGCGGCAGTACGCAGACACAGCGGCCACCGGAACACCCCTGGCGCGGCCGCTGAGGTTCACAATGCGGCCGCGCCGCCGACCAACCATTCGGGGAGGACGAGCTGCGTGCGCAGCAACGTGCCGCGGAGGTTCACCTCCATGGTCCGCCACCACAGTCGGGTTCGATCTCCTGCGCCGGGCCGACGGGGCTCACGATCCCAGCGACGTTGATTAGCAGGTCCACAGGGCCGAGCTCGTGGCGGGGCTTCGTGATCGCCCGGGCCGCGGGCCCTTCGTCGCTGACGTCGGCGGTGACCGACATCGCGACTCGACCAGCTCTTTCGATCAGCGCAACCGGCTCAGTGAGCTGTTGGGTCGTCGCTCGGCCCGCCTGACGTTGTCGTACTGCAGGTCACTGGCGGTGACTCGCACCGACCAGGGATCGTACGTGCGCCGGATCGCCTGCTCTTGGCTGAGTGCTCGGCGATAGGCAGGGTCGGCCGCTGTCGTTGGATCGTGCTGGTGCAGACGGGCGCGCAGTCCGGCCGCAGCCAGCTCGTGCTCGGACTGAGCAGCCAGACCGACGGCCATGCTCGCATCGGCGAGGGCCTGATTGACGAGCCGCCCGATGCATCGGCCTCCGCTGGTGACGAGCACGACTGACCCCGCCAGCGCAGTGCGCGGATCGTCGAGCCCGTCGTTGGACTGCGGAGCCCGGCGGGGCTTGGGTGTGCTTATGGCGGGTTTCCCTTCTTCGAGCGTGCGGAATCGGCCATCGCTCATGGGCGAGGGTCGGCCAGCGTGGTGTACTCGCGAGGCCGGCGACGCTTAGAGATCGCGTCGATCCATTCGGAGGCGGGCTTGCCCCGGAGGTACGCAGGGCAGCCGGTTGGGCGGTGCCGGATGTTGGTATCCATAGGCTCTTTCCTCGTCTGATCGTTGATGGGGGGAACTGATCAGACTGTGCGGGACTGCCTGCCGGCTGGCTCGAGTATCTGCTGCTCAATGTCGCTGCCAGCCGCCGGCTGTCGCTCCTGAGCAATCGTCGAACGCTCTCGATCCAGCCCACGAGAGCAACGCCGCTTCGCGGGCCGCGGCCGCCAGATTGAGTAGCCGCTACTCGTGTCGGAAGCCCCAGCAGGCGGTCAGGGTGGCCACCATGACTCAGGCCACTTTCACTTACACCAACCCCAGGAGGCCGTCGCTGCCATTGCGCCGCGTCGACGGCGTCGAGCTTCCTGCCGCCGGGACGTGGTCGGTCCCCGGCCGCCACGCCACGATCGAGTTCTCGGTGCCCCGGCGCCTGCGGCGGCCCGAGTGCCGCTCTGGACGGGCCCGGGAAGCAAGCGTCGTCATCGCCGAGGATCCCGACGACGTGTTCGTCTCCGTGCTGTTCGATGTTCGCGGCTTGGAGATCACCGGATCGCCAGCAGGGACGCTCGATCCGCCGATCCACCTCGAGGCCCGGTCGGTCCCGGGTCCTCACCGGTGGGCGCTGGCTGGCGGGGTGTTGTCCGGCACGGGTGTGCTGCCAGTGCGGGCGACCCTCGGCTACCACTGGGTCTGGCGTCGCGGTGACCACATCTACGGCTGGTTCGTGCTGGCCGGCGCAATCGGCGCTGGGCGTCGCACCAGGCGGCAGCTGCGGTTCCGCTTCGAGTTGCTGGTGTCCGCTCCCGAGCCAGGTTCGCAACCGCTGCAGGCTTCAGCGGACGCAGGTTCGGTTGGGGCTCGTGGGCAGACGGCCGGTGCGGCATGACCCAGGCGATCACCCCCACGCTGTTCGAGCGGCTCGGCGGCCTTGTGAGCATCGATGTCGCGGTTGATCGGTTCTACGACCGGATCCAGGGAGACCCGGAGGTGGCAGCGTTCTTCGATCGGGTGGATCTGCGCCGCCAGCGCGCCCACCAGAAGGCCTTCCTGGCGATGGCCCTCGGCGGCCCCCGGTCCTATCGAGGTCGTGGCATGGCCGAGGCCCACCGGCATCTGGGGATCTGCGATCACCACGTGGATCTCGTCGTGGGTCATCTGGCCGCCGTGCTTGCGGGGCTGGGTGTGTCACCGGCGCTGGTCGATGAGGTGGTCGCTGCTGTGGACGGCCTGCGCGACACGGTGCTCGGTCGCGGCTGAACCGAACGCCTGTCATGCTTGTCCTTGGTGCGGACGACCTGGCCTTTGTGCGGGCGGGACGACGAGATCGCCTACCTCGGCACGCTGTTGCGTAGCGGTCGAGGAGCACTCCTGGCGGGACCCTCGGGTGTCGGCAAGACGAGCCTGGCCTCGGCGGTGGCCGCTGAGCTCGAACCCGCTGGCTGGACGTTCGTGCGGTTGGTCGCCAGCCGGCCCACCGCCGGTATCCCGCTCGGTGCCCTGGCCGGTCTGCTGACGCCGGGCGAGCTGCCCGGCGACGGCGTGCCCGCGCTCCTGCGGGCCCGAGCCGGCATCGCCGCGATCGCAGCCGGCCGGCCCGCGGTGGTGGTTCTGGACGACGCTCAGTGGCTCGACGAGGCGTCGGCGGTCGTCCTCCACCAGCTCGTGGCACAGGGCGACATCACCTTGCTCGCCACGTTGCGCACGGACGAGCCGGCGCCCGCTCCTATCACCGTCCTGTGGAAGGACGGGCTGGTGCAACGCATCGACGTCGCACACCTCGGCGACGAGTCGGTGCGCAACCTGCTCGAGGCCGTTCTCGACGGGCCTGTGGAGACGCTCACCGCGACGCGGCTGTGGCGGCGTTGTTCCGGCAACGCGCTGTACCTCCGGGAACTCCTCGGCGAAGCCGCCCGTCTCGGCTTGCTCCGACGTCGCGAAGGTCTGTGGTGTGTCGACAGCCTGCCGCCTGGGTCAGCTCGTCTGGCCGAACTGGTGGCCGAGCGCTTCGGTTCTCTCGACGAGCACGAGCGGGCGGCGCTCGAGGTCATCGCCGTCGGCGAGCCGATCGGCTTGGGAATGCTCGACCAGCTGGCCGACCGCGACGCGGTGGAGCGTCTCGAGGCTGCCGGCGTGGTCGCCGTCGAGGCCGATGGTGAGGACGTCGTCGCGCGGCCCGCCCATCCGCTGTACGGCGACATCGTACGATCGTCGCTGCCCGACCTCCGGCGGCGCCGGCTGATGCGCACGCTGGCCGACGCCCTCGAGCGCCGGGGCGCCACCGCTCCCGACGAATCGATACGTCTGGCTCTGTGGCGTCTCGACGGTGGCGGCACGCCGGCACCGGGACTTCTGCTGGCGGCGGCGCGACACGCCCACTTCGCCTTCGATGGGATGACAGCCGAACGCCTGGCGCGTGCCGCGTGGGCCGCGGACCACAGCTTCGAGGCGGCCCACGTCCTCGCCGACGTGCTGTTCGCACGCGGCGGCTACGTCGAGCGGGAGGAACTGCTCGCGGAGCTGGCGGCCACCGCCACGACGGATGACGAACGCGCGGTCGTTGCCGTGTCCCGGGCGCTGGGATGGTTCTGGGGCCTGGCCGACGGCGAGGCTGCCGAACGTGTCCTCGTCGAGGCCGAAGGCGAAGTGACTGATCCCGGATGGTGGTCGGAGCTCCGGGCCACCCGGGCGACGCTGATCGGCCAGTCCGGTCGCCACCGGGAGGTGCTCGAACTGCTCGCCGATCTGCCTGCTGACGGCGTGAGCGGTCGCGCCCGGCTTCAGGCGGCTTTGGCCGAGGCGTTCGCCCTACCGGGCGTCGGCCGAGGTGAGGACGCCGTCGCGCGCATCGACGACGCCGTGCCGGTTGGCGCACAGATCGGTCCGCAGCTGACGCTGTTCCGGGCCGGCCTGCTGCAGTCCGCCAAGGCCATGGCCCTGGTCGCCCTCGGCCGCCTCGACGAAGCGGCCGAGGCCGCTCGCACCGGACTGGAGGCGGCCGTCGCCACCGGGAACCGCGCCGCCGAGGGATTCTTCGGCGCCACGCTGGGATGGGTCCAGCTTCACCAAGGACTGCTGGTCTCGGCACAGCGCACCTACCGCGAGAGCGCGACGGCGTTCCGGGCCAGCTCACATCGCGGCCCACTGCGCTGGGCCCTCGCCGGTCTCATGTTCGCGGCCGCGCTCGCACGCGACCGGGAAGTGGCCGGCGAGGCGGGGCGCGCCCTCGATGCCCTCGGCCCGCACCCAGCGGCCCTCTTCGACACCGCGATCCGCAGGGCTCGGGCCTGGGCGGCGGTGGCCGACGGGGACCCCGAGCACGCCCGTCTCCTGCTCCGCGACGCCGCGGCCGAAGCCCGCTCCCGGGCGGGTGTGCTGGATGAGAGTGCCGCCCTGCACGACCTCGCTCGTCTTGGCGCCGCCAAAGAGGTCGCCGACAGGCTCTGTTCACTGGCCGCCATCGCCCAGGGGGACTATCTCCGCATCCTCGCCGACAACGCCGTCGGGCTCGCCCGTGGCGACCCCGACACGCTGGGCGACGCGGCGCAGCGGTTCGCTGATCTGGGCTTCAACCTCCGCGCCGCCGAGTCGGCGATGGCCGCCTCGGAGGCGTCGGCCCGTGCCCACGACCAACGGGCAGCCACCCGTTGGGCGCGCCGGGCCACGGAGCTGGCCGCTCAGTGCGAAGCGCCCGCCACACCCGAGCTGGTCGGGCCCGCCGGGCTCGTGCCACTGACCAACCGCGAGCGTGAGATCGCGCTGCTCGCGGCCGATGGGTTGCCGTCACGTGTCATCGCCCAACGGCTATACGTCTCGGTTCGCACCGTCGACAACCACCTCGCCCGCATCTATACCAAGCTCGGTGTCGCCAGTCGCTCCGAGCTGCCGGCAGTCCTGCGCCGCTGAACCGACTCGATGGTGGCACCATGCGGCTCGTGACATCGCTCGCCGACGCCCTGGAACACCTGCCCAAGGTCGAGCTGCACTGTCATGTCGAGGGCACCATGCGTCCGGCGACGGTCGTGGAGCTGGCGCGCCGCAACGGCGTCGCGCTCCCGACCGCGGACCCGACCGAGCTGTACCGATACGACTCACTGGATGGCTTTCTTGCGGTCTTCTGGCTAGTGCAGTCGACCCTGGGAACCCGGGACGACTGGGCCCAGCTCGGCTACGAGAGCGTTGTCGACGCGGCCGCCCATGGTGTGGTCCACCGTGAGGCTTTCTTCACGCCCGCTCGGCACCTGGCGGGCGATCAGGACCTGGCTGCCATCGTCGCCGGCCTGAGCGAAGGGATCGCTGTCGCCGAAGCCAAAACCGGCGTCACGTGTCTGTTGATCGCCGACATCGACCGGGCGTTCGGGCCCGCCGCCGGGCTGGAACTGGTTGAGCGGCTGGTCGAGCTGCGACGTTCGGATGCCGCCGGCATGGATCGGGTCATCGGCGTCGGCATGGACTCGACCGAACGCGGGATCGATCCCGTGTCGTTCCGTCCCGCCTTTGAGGCGGCCCACGCCGCCGAGTTCCGCCTCACCGCTCACCAGGGCGAAAACTCGCCGGCCGCGGCCATCGCCGCCTGCATTGACGTGCTCGGCGTCGAACGCATCGATCACGGCCTGTCGATCCTCGACGACCCCGAGCTCGCGAGCCGCGTGGCTGCGGCGCGGATCCCGCTAACGGTGTGCCCCACGTCCAACGTCCGCATCGCCAACGCGTTCGAACGGCTCGAGGATCATGTGTACCCGCAGATGCGGGCCCGCGGGCTTCTGGCCACGCTGAACACCGACGACCCTGCCCTGACCGACCTCGACCTCGCCATGGAGTACCGCTCGGTCGCCGCCGCGTTCGGCTGGGGCTGGGACGAGATGGTGGCC
>DASQUK010000152.1:0-25410 GCA_035641315.1 Acidimicrobiales bacterium
CGCAGCTCGCCCCGCCAGGTGGGCAGGCCGTCGCTGGTGGCGGTTGCCAGGTGCTCGGGCAGCGACACGATGCGCAGCTCGAGGTCGTCCTGCAGTGCGTTGGCCTCGGCCACCACCCGCCCGAGCCACGGCTGGGGCATCTGGTGGTCGGTGCCGTTCATCCACAGCAGCGGCCACACCAGCAGGTCCCCCCACTGCCGGGCGAAGCCGTCGAGCGCGGCGACGAACGCCTTGGCGTCGTCGGGCAGCGCCGAGCCGTTGCCGTAGCCCTGCGGCATGTACTCGGCCCGCACGGTCGACCCGTCGGGCGCCTGCCACCAGAAACCGCTGCGGTCGATGGCCCGCGGCACGCCCCGCCACACCACCGCGTGCTCGAAACCGAGCCCGGCCAGGATCTGGGGCATCTGGGCGACGTGGCCGAACATGTCGGGCAGGTAGCCGACCGACATCGCGCCGCCGAAGCGGTCGCCCTCCCGCAACCCCCGCTGCAGGTTGCGCACCAGGGTCTCGCCCGACACCAGGAACTCGTCGGGCAGCGTGTACCACGGCCCGATCGAGATGCGGCCGCTGCCCACGAGCCGGCGCAGCCGTTCCTCGGCCTCTGGGCGCACGGCCAGGTAGTCGTCGACCACGGCCAGCTGCCCGTCGAGCAGGAACCGGGCGTAGGCGGGGTCGCGCTCCATCTGCGGGACGAGCCGGTCGAGCAGGTCGACCAGCCGCAGCCGGAAGGTCTGGAACGACTGGTACCACTCGCGGTCCCAGTGTGTGTGGGGGACGACGTGCACGAGCCGGCGGATCAGGGCAGCGTACCCACCTCGGTGGCCGTGGCCTACGGGGAGCGGTGGCGGTCTGGCTTGCCCTCGTCGGGGGCCGGCAAGCGCACGTCGCGAGGTTCAGCGCTCGTCTCGCGCTTCGCGCCCGCTCGGTCGTCGCCGCGGTGGAATCCGACCCGGACGTCCTGCGGCTCGTAGCGCTCCTCCACCTCGGCATGCCGACGGAGGGTTCGCCGGTCGGCCTCGGTTGCCACGCCCCTGAGGCTACGCGGCCACAGGCGGTCGGCGAGGACGACGTTGAGCTCGGCGGCGTACAGCGTGATCCGGGCCTGCAGATAGAGCCACCACAGGAACCCGATCACGACGGCGAACGTGCCGTAGGTCTGGCTGGCGCCCTTGACGTAGCGATTCACCAGGTACGCGCCCACGACCTGTAGGACGACCCAGGCGACTCCGGCGAGGATGGCACCCGGCAGGAGCTGGCGCAGGCTGACGTCGCGGACGGTGAGGATTCGGAACCCGAGGAGGAAGATCGCCACGTTGAGGACGGCGCTCACCGCGGCGCCCGCGGCGCGTGCCAGCCCGCCGCTGGCGACCCCACCGGCGTAGCCGGTCAGCAGGGTGGTGAGGATGATGCCGCCGCCGAGCACGACGAGCATGCCGACGGCTCGGAGGACGGCCATGTACAAGGGGGGCCGCTCCCGCATCGGGACGTCCCACACGTCGTTCATCGCGTCCTCGGCCGCCTTCATGACGCCGGTGCCGGCCCAGAGCGCGCTGCCAAGTCCGATCGCCAGGGCGAAGCCGTTGGCGTCGAGGCGCCCGGTGTTCTCCCGGAGCTGATTGCCGATGACGGGGAACTGGGCGAGCGCCGAGTCGACGATGCGCTCCTGAAGGTCCTCGTTGCCGGACAGCACCATGCCGAGCACGGTGACGAGCACGAGCAGGAGCGGGAACAGCGAGAAGAACCCGTAGTAGGCGAGCAGGCCGGCAAGGTTGCCCGCCCGGTCCTCCCCGAACTTCTTCACCGTGGCAACGGGGACGGCCAGCCACGGACGCTGGGCCTGCACGTCGTCGACACGTGCGAGCAGCGCGCCCACTCCCGTGCCCCGCTCACGGGAGCGACCCGTCTCGTCGGCGTGTGCGGCTGATGTCGATGCCATCGGGCGATTCCGCTCGGGCGGTGGTGGCGACAACGGAGCGCCACGCCCGTCAAATACCCGCCGGCCAGGGCCGCAACCTCGTTACTTCGCCCGACCCCTGGGTAGCGGGCGGTCGGCAACCGAGAGGACGGAGTCAGGGAGGCGAAGATGCCATTCGAGAGTGCGACCGGAGCACGAGAGGCATCGGCGGACGTGGCCACGACCGCCAGAGAGGAGGCCGGCGCCGTCGGGCGCGAGGCCCGCCATGAGGCCGAGGAGGTGGTGAGCGAGGCGCGCCGGCAGATCAGCCACGTGACCGATGACGCCAAGCGGCAGCTGCACGACCAGGCCAGCGCCCAGTCCGACAAGGTCGCCGACGGCCTCGAGCGCCTCGGAGGCCAGGCTCGTGCCCTGCTTGACGGCAACCGCCAGGAGGCCGGGCCCCTCGCCGACTACGCCGACGACGCGGTTGCGCAGTTGGGCCAGCTGGCGGATCGTGTGCGGTCCCGGGGGTTTGACGGGCTCGTCGAGGACACCAAGGCGTTCGCCCGGCGGCGACCCGGGATGTTCTTGGCGGGCGCCGCCGCGGCCGGCTTCCTCACCGGCCGGCTGGGCCGGTCCGCCCGGGAGGAGCGCCAGGAGGGATCGGGCGTCGCCGAGCCGAGTGTGCCAGAGCCCCGCACGATGGCGGGGTTCGCGGCGCCGGCGGGTGTTCCCCCGACGTCTCCGGAGCCGGGGGTGCCCGGCGGCGCGTCGGAGGAGGTGCTGTGATGGTTGAACCGAAGCCCGGAGCGCCGCGCGTCGAGGAAGAGCGGAGCCTGGGCGAGCTCTTCGGCGAGTTGACCCGGGAGCTGAGCGAGCTCATGCGCGACGAGGTCAAGCTCGCGCGGACCGAGCTTCAACAGGAGGCCCGCAAGGCCGGGAAGGTGGGCGGCATGTTCGGGGCGGGAGGGCTCATCGGCTACACCGCGCTCCTGCTGCTCTCGTTCGCCGCCGCCTGGGGCTTGGCGGAAGTGATGGCCGCCGGCTTCGCGTTTCTCATCGTGGGCGCCGTGCATGCCCTGATCGCGGTGTTCCTGCTGATGCGGGCCCGGGCACGGGCCAAGGAGGTGCGCCCGGTGCCCGACGAGACGATCGAGACACTGAAGGAGGACGCCGAATGGGCGAGAGCACAGCTGAGGTGAGGCGCGAGATCGAGGAGACGCGCGCGCAGATGAGCGGCACGATCGATGCCATCGCCGACCGGACCAGTCCGGCGCGGATGGCCAGCCGGCAGCGCCAGCGGGTGGCCGAACGGTTCCGCTCGATGCGCGACACGATCATGGGGACGGCGGGGGAAGCCGCCGGCTCCGTGCAGCAGAGCGCCGGTTCCGCCGCCGACACCGTGCGGCAGGGACCGGACATGATCCGAAGCCAGGCACAGGGCAACCCGCTCGCCGCAGGGCTGATCGCCTTCGGGAGCGGGTTGCTGGCCGGATCGCTCCTCCCCTCCACGCGTCCGGAACGGCAGGCGGCCAGCCAACTGCTGGAGCAGGCCGAGCCCGCGGTGCGGCAGGCGCAGCAGGCGGGTCGGGAGGCGGCCGAGGAGATCGCGTCCACCGCCCGCGACGCCGCGAGCCAGGTCAAGGACACCGCCGCCGAGGCCGGTCAGCGTGTCGTCGAGGACGCCAAGGGGTCGGCGCGCCAGGTCCAGGATCAGACGAAGACCTCCGCCCAGGAGGCGGCGAAGCCGACGACACCTGCGCAGCAGGGCCAGGCCGAGACCCCCTGAGAACGGGCCGACGGCCCGGACGACGGGCGTGGGCGACTGCGTGGCCGACCGCCCGCACCCCCGCGTCACGCGTCGTCACGTGACCACGATGCCGGACAGGTCCTCGACCGGTTGGGGGTAGCGCAGCTTCAGCCCTTCCAAGGCATCGATGAGCGTCTGGCAGATGACCAGGTCGCGGTACCACTTGCGGTTGGCAGGCACCACGATCCACGGCGCGTGCTCGGCCGCGGTGCGCCGCACCATCTCCTCGTACGCCTCCTGGTAGTCGTCCCAGTGCTCGCGCTCCTCGAGGTCGCCGGCGCGGAACTTCCAGTTCTTGGTGGGGTCCTCGAGCCGGGCCCGCAGGCGCTCGGCCTGCTCGTCCTTGGAGATGTGCAGGAAGAACTTGAGGATGACCGTGCCCTCGTCGGCCAGCATCTTCTCGAAGTTGCGGATGTGCCCGTAGCGGGCCTGCCAGCGCGCCCGCGGCACCAGGTCGTGCACCCGCACGATGAGCACGTCCTCGTAGTGGCTGCGGTCGAAGATGGCGATCTGCCCGTTGGCCGGCACGTGGGGATGGACCCGCCACAGGAAGTCGTGGGCCAGCTCGGCCTCGGTGGGCGCCTTGAACGATGCGACGTGGACGCCCGCCGGGTTGAGGCCCTCGAACGTCTTGCGGATGGCGCCGCCCTTGCCGGAGGTGTCGGTCCCCTGCAGCACGACCAGCAGCTTGTGGCGGCCGTCCGCGTAGAACGTGTCCTGCAGCTCGTCGAGGCGGGCCGTCAGCTTGGCCAGCTGGGCGCGTCCCTCGGGCTTGCCGCCGTCGAAGTCGCCCGTGTCGCCCGGGTCCCACTTCGCCAGCGTGAAGTCCTTGCCGTCGGTGACGCGGTAACGCTGCATGCGACCGGTCTACCGCGCCGCACCTCGTCTGTCTCCGTAACCTGGGCATGTGCGCATCGCGTTCGGCACCGACGAGCGAACTCCTCTGACCGACGGCATCAAGCGCGCCCTGTCCGACCGGGGCCACGAGGTCGTGGTGGTGGGGGAGGGGGAGCCGTGGCCCGACGTGGGCCGCGGCGTGGGTGAGGCGGTCGCCGGCGGGCAGGCCGAGCGGGGCGTGGTGTGCTGCTGGACCGGCACCGGCGTGTCCATTTCGGCCAACCGGGTGCCGGGCGTGCGGGCGGCGCTGTGCACCGATCCCGAGACCGCAGCCGGCGCCCGGCGCTGGAACGACGCGAACGTGCTGGCCCTCGGCCTGCGGCTCACGTCACCGGCGCTGGCCGACGAGATGCTCGACGCCTTCCTGGGGACCGAGCCGGAGGCCGACGAGGCCCCCAACATCGCCAAGCTGGGCTGAGCACGTGTTCTGACCGCGCTCACCGCGATATGTGCGAGTGAGCGCGGGCACTTCGCCCTACGACGGGCTGGTGCGCCAGCCCCGCTCGAACGGCAGCCGCCAGGCGTGCGGGGTGATCAGCTGGTGGATCGCGTTCGGGCCCCACGACCCGGGCGGGTACATGCGCACCGGAGGCGGGTTCTCCAGCAGCGCCGTCGACACGTCCCACAGCCGCTCGATGCCCTCGGCGGTGGTGAACAACGTGTGGTCGCCGCTCATGGCGTCGTAGATGAGGCGCTCGTACGCCTCGAGCACGTCGGACTCGCGGCCCGTCTCGTGCAGCGCGAACTGGAGGCTCAGCTTGTCCAGCTTCATGCCCGGCCCCGGCCGCTTGCCGTAGAACGACAGCGACAGCTTGGACGCGTCGGCCAGGTCGAACGTCAGGTGGTCCGGCCCGTGGCCCCCGACGCCCGAGCCGGGCGGGAACATGCTCTTGGGTGGCTCCCGGAAGGCGATGGAGATGATGCGGGCGCTCTCTGCCATGCGCTTGCCGGTGCGGAGGAAGAAGGGCACGCCGGCCCAGCGCCAGTTGTCGATCTCGCACCTCAACGCGATGAACGTCTCGGTCTCGGAGTAGCGGCCCACCCCCGGTTCGTCGCGGTAGCCCTGGTACTGGCCCCGCACGACGTCGGCCGGCTGGACTGGTCGCAGCGAGCGGAAGACCTTGTTCTTCTCCTCGCTGATCGCCTTGGGCGCGAGCTCGGTGGGCGGTTCCATCGCCATGAACGCCAGCACCTGGAACAGATGGGTGACCACCATGTCGCGGTAGGCCCCGGTCTGCTCGTAGAACGCCACCCGGTTGTCGAGCGCCAGGGTCTCGGGCACGTCGATCTGCACGTGGTCGATGTGGATGCGGTTCCAGATCGGCTCGAACAGGCCGTTGGCGAAGCGGAAGGCGAGGATGTTGAGCGCCGCCTCCTTGCCGAGGAAGTGGTCGATCCGGAAGATCTGCTCCTCGGCGAACGTCTCGTGCAGCGAGGCGTTGAGCCTCTGGGCGCTGGCCAGGTCGGTGCCGAACGGCTTCTCCATGATGATCCGGGCCCGGTCGACCAGGCCGGCCTCTCCGAGCAGCCGCACGACCGGCAGGGCTGCGGCCGGCGGCACGCTCAGGTAGTGGAGCCGACGGCAGTCTCCGGCCCGACCCCCACCCGCCGCCCCGTGATGGGGTCGGTCTGACGACCGACTCGCCGCTTCTAGCGCCGCCTCGGCCTCGGCCACCGCACGCGCCAGGCCGGACGGGCCGGCATCCTGACCGACGAAGCTGAGCTTGCGCTCGAAGTCCGACCACTGCTCGTCGGAGATCTCGCGGGTCGAGTGCTTCTCGAAGGCCCGCCGGGCCAGGTCGCGGAACCCGTCGGTGTCGATCGGGTCGAGCGACGTGCCGACGATGCGGCACTCCGGCACGAGGCCGGCCATGGACAGGCGGACCAGGCCGGGCAGCAGCTTGCGCTGGGCCAGGTCGCCGGTGGCGCCGAACATCACGATGACGTGCGGCTTGAGCGGCGACATCAGCCGCGAGTTGATGTCGAGGGGCTCGGTGGTAGCCATGCCAGGGATAGTCTCGCCCGCGATGGCCGCGACAGCACCTCTGCTCCGCAAGGCGCTGCAGGGTCGGTCCCCGTCGCTGGCGGTCGAGCGTGAGCTGTGGGACGCCGGCCACGACGTCGTGGTCGGCATGGATGAGGTTGGCCGGGGCGCGTGGGCCGGTCCGCTCACCGTCGGTGCCGCCGTGCTGCCCCGGGATCGCCGGGTCTACAAGGTCCGCGACTCCAAGCAGCTGCTGGCGTCGGAGCGCGAGGCGCTGTTCGACCGGATCGCCGGCTGGTGCTCCGCGTGGGCGGTGGGCCACGTCAGCGCCGAGGAGTGCGACGAGCTGGGCATGAGCGAGGCGCAGCGCCTGGCCGCCCGGCGGGCCCTCGAGGGCTTGGGCGTGGCCCCCGACCGGGTGCTGCTGGACGGCAAGTGGGACTTCGTGGGCGGCGGCATCGCCCGGCGGATCGTGCGGGGCGACTCACGCTGCCTGTCGATCGCGGCGGCGTCGATCCTGGCCAAGGTGTGCCGCGATCGCATCATGCACGTCGAGGCCGACAACTATCCCTGGTGGTGGTTCGACTGCAACAAGGGCTACCCCTGCCCCCGCCACAAGGCGGTGTTGCGGGGACTGGGGCCGTCGGCCATCCACCGTCGCAGCTGGGTGTTCATGGAGGGACTGCCGTGGTCCGGGGTGCCGCGTGTCGTTCGCCCCGATGCTCAGGAGACCCTGTTCGACGTCGACGCCGAGCTCCTGGACTGACGCGAGCACCCCGAATGGCCGGGCCGGCGGCCGGGTACACGCCCGACATGGCCGATCCCGACAAGATGCAGGAACGGCTCGACGAGGTGGGCCGGGACATCGACGCGGCCCGGGAGCAGGCCGAGGACGACGACCTGCTGCCCGAGGACGAGGCCGAGGAGCGCGAGCCCACCCTGCCCGACCCTGCGCCTGGTCGACCCGAGCGCCCCAGTGGCCGGGAGGCTGCCCCGCCTGCGTGACGAGCCTTGGTGACGGCCGAGCGGCGCTCCTAGCCTCGACCCATGCGCCGCCACCGGGCCTCGGTTGCCCTCGTCACCTGGACGTTCCTCGTCTGGACCACCCGCATCGGCAACATCTGGCGCGACGCCGAGCTGTCCACCGGCGAGCAGTGGGGCCGCACCCTGCTGGCCGTGAGCTTCACGGTCCTGGGGCTCGCGGTGGTCGTGGCGCTGTGGCGGCGGGTTGCGCCGGCGGTCGTGGTCACGGTGGGGGCGTTGGCCGCGTGGACCACGGGCGTGTGGGTTGTGCGGGGGACGGGGATCCTGGCCGGCGACCACGAGCTGGGGTTCAAGGCGGTGCACGCCGTCCTGGCGGTCGTGTCGATCGTTCTCGCGGCACTGGCCTGGCGCGAGGTCCGGCGGGCGGCCGCCGCCGGCCGTTCGCCGACGACGCCTACAACGGCGCCGACGGTGTCATCGGAGGCGGTGGGGCGTCAGGGCTGAGGGTCACGTCGAGGGCCAACGTGAGGCAGCGGCAGCCGCCGCCGGCCTTGAGGAACTCGTCCACCGGGCCCTCCACCACGGTGAATCCCCAGGCTTCGAGCTGGCGCCCCACCCGGCGCGGCACGATCGCCATCACCACGGTCGTCCCCACCACCACCGAGTTGGCGCAGAACGACAGCGTCTCCTCGTCGCTGAGCACCAGCGGCTCGGGCACCAGTGCCTCGACGACCTTGCGGCCGTAGGCGTCCCAGCCCAGGGGCGAGACCATCGCCCGCCGCTCGTCGAGAGGACAGAAGGTCAGGTCGACGTGGTAGAGCCGCGGATCGACCAGCTGGACCGGCCGCACCGGGCATCCCAGCAACCTCGACAGCTCGGTGGCGGCGGTGGCGTCCGATCGGAACGAGTAGCCCGACAACAGCACCGGGCGTCCGCTGTCGGGAGTGAACGGCAGGGCGTCGCCGGCGCCCTCGTGGTCGAGCTCATCGGACAGGTGGTCGACCCGCCAGCCCCGCTCGCCGAACCAGGCGGCGTTGATCGGCGTCTCGGGCTGGCGCTCGGGGTGGCGGAAGTGGCTGGGCACGAACTGGCCCCCGTTGACCAGGCCGGCGTTGGCGGTGAACACCAGGTCGGGCACCTCGGCCCGCGGCTCCATCACTACCACCTCGGCGCCGGCCGCCCGCAGCGTCGCCACCAGCCCCTCCCACTGGGCGAGCGCCCGATCGGCGTCGACCGTCACCTCGCGGCGCATCCACGGGTTGATCTCGTAGAGCACGCCGAAGTGCTGCGGCGGGCACATGAGATAGCGGCGTCCCCAGCTCAGGGGGTGAACCGTCATGCGGGGCCGAGCAGGTGGTCGACGAGCTGACGGACGAACAGGCCCACGTCGGTGACGATCCCGAGCGCCTGGTGGCTGCCCCGGTCGGCCAGCTTGGTGACGACGGCTTGGTTGATGTCCACGCAGAAGGTTTCCACCCCCGCCGGCAGGCAGTTGCCGGTGGCGATGGCGTGCAGGGTCGACGCCAGCATCAGGGCGGCGCCGACGCCCGGGATGTGCTCCCGCAGCGCGTCGGCGGCCGCCACCGTGTCGGAGATGACGTCGGGCAGCGGGCCGTCGTCGCGGATGGACCCGCCCAGCACGAACGGCACCCCGGCCTTGACGCAGGCGTGCATCACCCCGCCGGTCACGAAGCCGGCCTCGACGGCGTCGGCGATCGAGCCGTGGCGCCGCACCTCGTTGATCACGCGAATGTGGTTGGCGTGGCCACCTTCGGTGGGCATGCCCTCGGCCACCGACACGCCCAGCGACGTGCCCAGCACATTGGCCTCGATGTCGTGGGCGGCGAAGCCATTGCCGGCGAAGAGGACGTCGACCCACCCAGCCGACACCAGGCGGGCCAGATCGGGCGCCCCGCCGGTGTGCACCACGGCCGGGCCGCAGACGACCAGCACCTTGCCGCCACGGCTGCGGGTGGCCCGGAGTCGGTCGGCCACCCGGGCCACGAGCAGCGCCTTGGGCTTCTCGGACGACACCTCGGAGGCCATGAACTCGAACATCTGCGTGTCGCGGGCGTGCGCCGGGGCGTGGACCCGCACACCATCGCTGCCCACCACCACCGGCTCGCCAGCCTTGACCCGGTGCATGGGGGCGGTTCGGGCGTGGCCGTCGCGCACCACCAGCGCGCAGTCCATCTCCGGGTTCTCGACCGCCAGCCAGCGCCCGTCGACCCGCACGTCGGTGGCCAGGTTGGTCGTGGAGTAGAAGCCGGCCGGCAGAACGCCGTCTCGCGTGGCCGGGTCCAGGCGAGCGTCGGACTGCGCCACCCGGTTGGCGCCGTGCATCTGCAGCGAGTCGAGCAGGGACCCGAGCACCTCGTCGTCCCCGCTGACCTCGATGCGGGCCTGGCTGGCGTCCAGGCTGGTCTTGCCGATGCGGAACTCGGCGATCTCGTAGTCGCAGCCCGCGTCGAGGATCGTGTCGAGGATCTTGGCCAGCAACAGCGAGTCGACGATGTGGCCGGTGACCTCGATGGTCTCGGTGCCCATGCGGATATCATGCCGGCCGCCATGGGTCAGCCGATCAACGTCGTCGAGAAGCCGTCGCGTACGCCCGGGATCGCCCGGTTCGAGGCCAACCGGTCGCTCACCGGTATGGGCCACGAGCGCTACCCGTCTCCCGAGGCGATCGTCGACGACCGGCCCGTCGACGAGCTCGCTCGCCGGCTGTTCGCCACCGCAGGCGTCACGTGGGTCCACGTCAACGGCAGCGTGATCACCGTAGGCATGGCGGACGGCTGGTCGGGGGAGCAGCTGCTCGACGTCATCCGGGGCCTGTACATCCACTATCCGCCGACGGCAGCCACTCCGGCGGTTTCCGCCCCCGCAGGCGAGGAAGCACCAAGTAGTGACACCGCCCCCACAAACGGCGCCGAGGACATCAGTGACGGAACGGGCGCCGACGCCGCGGCGGTCGCCACGGAAAGCGACGGACGGCAGTAGCGTCACAGGAGCGATGAGTCACAGTTCCTGGCAGGCGGTGCTCGAGCGGCTCGACGAGGCCGCCGAGCTGGCGAAGCTCGACGCCGACGTCCACCGCATGCTGCGTACCCCCCGGCGCACGCTCGAGGTCTCGATCCCGGTGCGGCTCGACGACGGGACGGTCGAGGTGTTCACCGGGTGGCGCGTGCACCACGACACGACCCGGGGGCCCGGCAAGGGAGGCATCCGCTTCCACCCCGACCTCGACGTCGACGAGGTCAAGGCGCTGGCGGCGATGATGACGTTCAAGACCGCGCTGGTGGACCTGCCGTTCGGCGGGGCCAAGGGGGGTGTGCGCTGCGATCCCCGCAAGCTGTCGATCGGCGAGCTGGAGCGGGTGACCCGGCGCTTCGCCTACGAGATCAGCCCGTTGCTCGGGCCCGAGAGCGACATCCCCGCGCCCGACGTCAACACCGACGGCCGGGTGATGGCGTGGCTGATGGACACGCTCTCGATGGTGTCGGGCAAGAACCTGGCCGCTTCGGTGACCGGCAAGCCGCTCTCGATCGGCGGCACGCGGGGCCACGCGGGCGCCACCTCGTCGGGCTGCCTGACCTGCGCCCGGGCGGCGTTCCGTGAGCTCGACATCTCGATGACGGGGAGCCGGGCGGTGGTGCAGGGCTTCGGCAAGGTGGGCGGGCCGCTGGCATTCCTCCTCACGTCGGCCGGCATGCGGGTGGTGGCGGTGAGCGACATCGGCGGCGCGGTCGTCAACCCCGGTGGTCTCGACATCGGCGGCCTGGCCGACCACGTGGCCGAGTCCGGCTCGGTGGTGGGGTTCGCCGGCGGCGACACCATCAGCGGCGACGCGCTGTGGGACGTCGACTGCGAGCTGCTCGTGCCCGCGGCGCTGGGCGGGTGCATCGATCCGGTGGTGGCCGGGCGGATCACCGCCTCCGTGGTGGTCGAGGCCGCCAACGGGCCGACCACCGTCGAGGCGCAGAACGTGCTCGATGCGCGGGGCGTGGTGGTCGTCCCCGACATCCTGGCCAACGCCGGGGGCGTCACGGCCAGCTACTTCGAGTGGGCCCAGGCGCTGCAGGGCTACCCCTGGGACGAGGAGATCGTGGCCGAGCGGTTGCGCCAGCGCATGGACGCGGCGTTCACCTCAGTGTGGACCCGGGCGCAGGTCCTCGGGGTCGGCATGCGCACCGCCGCCTACGTGGTGGCGGTCGAGCGGGTGGCCGGGGCGTTGGCCGCCCGCGGCCTGTTCCCGTAGCTCGCCGGGGGTCACCGGTCCGAGCCGGCCGAACCGGCGTTCGCATGCGCCGCCGGATTTCGTCACTTCCGAACGTCGGAACCTGCCTGCAGGCGGAGCGTGACGCCAGCCCTGGCCTCAGCGGCGAGGACCAGGTCGCTCCAGTCCCGGTCGCCCAGTCCGCGGTCGACCGCGTCGGCCAGGACCTGGCTGATCGCCCCGGCGAGCGGCGCCGGTATGTCGCCGCTGGCGGCCAGGTCCTCGATGAGGCGGGCGTCCTTGGCGGCGAGGCCGAGGGAGAACTGCGGCGGCCGCCCCCGGGTGTCGATCCCGTCGACCATGCGGTCGATGAAGAAGTTGGAGGCGCCGCCGGTGCGCACCACCTCGACCACGGTGCGCAGGTCGAGCGCGGCAGCGGCCGCCAGCGACAGCGCCTCCAGCGACGCCCAGGTGCAGGCGAACGCCACCAGGCTGTTGGCCAGCTTCATGGTGGTGCCAGTGCCGACCGGGCCGAGGTGGAAGGTGGCGCGGCCCAGCTTGTCGAGCAGCGGACGGCAGCGGGCCACCGGCTCGTGGTCGCCGCCGACCATGAACACCAGCGACCGCTGCTGGGCACCCACGGCGCCGCCGGTGAGGGGTGCCTCGACGAAGTGGTGCCCGCCGGCGCTCAGCCGGCGGGCGAGCTCCCGGTTGGTGGCGGGGGCCGACGTCGAGATGTCGAGCAGGATGGTCCCCTCCGCCGCCGCCGCGGCCCATTCGCCGGTCACCTGGGCCACCGTCTCGGGGCTCGGCAGCGACGTGATGGTGATCGCGCTGGCCGCAGCAACTGCGGCAGCGTCGCCGACGGCCCGGGCCCCGTCGATGGCTGCGGCCCGGGCCGGATCGGCGTCGCTGACGGTGACGGCGTGGCCGTCGGCCACCAGGTTGGCGGCGATCGCCCCACCGATGTTGCCCAGCCCGATGACGCCCACGTGTCCCATCGGCCTCCCCCTCGGACGCGAAGCGAGCCGGAGCGTAGCCCGATCCCGATCGGACTTGACACGACTGTTAGGAGCAGCGTGTGGCTCCCGGGGCAGCCAGCCGACCCGTCCGCCGCCCGATCGAGGACGGCTACTTCACGATCCCGGACGACCCCGGCGAGTCGCCACGCCTGCTCTGCAGCCGCTGCCCGCAATGCGGCGAGCACTTCTTCCCCCGCCGCCTCGTCTGCGCCCTGTGCCTGGCCGAGGGCTGCGTCGACGTCCTCCTCGGCCCGACAGGCCGCATCTACACCTGGACCTATGTCCACGTGCCCCTGTTCGCCAAGCGCGACGACAAGGTCAGCGTCTACGGGGTGGCGCAGGTCGACCTGCCCGAGGGCCCGCGGGTGCAGGGCATCCTCGTCGGCGGGAGCGACGACTTCCGCATCGGCATGGAGGTCGAGCTCGACCTCGAGACCTTGGGTGAGGACCGGGATGGCGCCGAGGTCGTGATCTTCCGGTTCCGCCCCACCGACGGCGTCGCCCGAGACACGGGCGCGAGGGCCCGGGCGTGAGGATCGACGGGGTGGCCGTCGCCGGCGTCGGGATGGTCCGGTTCGGCAAGCACACCGATCGCCGCGGTACGGATCTGGCCCGGGACGCGGGGCTGGCCGCCCTGTACGACGCGGGGATGACGCTCGTCGACGTTGACGAGGCGTTCGTGGGCTACATCGAGCCCGCCTCGTTGCTGGGCATCAAGGCGATGAAGGAGCTGGGCCTGACGGGTCTTCCCGTGACGCACGTCGAGAACGCCTCGGCCACCGGGCTGGTGGCATTCCGGGAGGCGGCGTGGGCGGTGGCGTCGGGCCGGGCGGAGGTGGCGATGGCCCTGGGCTTCGACAAGATGACCGACATGGCCCGGCGCGGGGGATCCGGGCGGGGCGCGGGCCGCGACCGGATCGACTCGACGATCCTTCCCGCTGCCTACTTCGCACTCTGGGCCCAACGCCGGATGCACGACCACAGGACGCGCCCCGAGCACTTCGCCGCCATCGCCGCAAAGAACTGGAACCACGGTGCGCTCTGCCCGTGGAGCCATCGCCGCCCCGACCACCACGTCACCGCCGAGGAGGTGCTGGCGTCACAGATGATCGCCGAGCCGTTGACGGCGATGATGGCCTGCCCAGCCGACGACGGCGCGGCCTGCGTCATCGTCGCTTCCGTGGAGCGTGTGCGCGCCACGCAGCCCGGGCGGCGGCTCGTGCGCCCGGTGGCCTCGGCCCTGCAGAGCGAGACGTACGCGCCCGGGCACACGTTCCTCGGCCCCGTCGTCGGTCCCGCGACCATGACCCGCGCGACGGCGCTGGCCGCCTACGACGACGCCGGGCTCGGACCGGACGACATCGACCTCGCGCTGTGCCACGACGCCTTTGCCAACGAGGAGCTGGAGTATTACGAGCTGCTGGGCTTCTGCCCCGAGGGCGAGGGCGAGCGCCTGGTCGAGGAGGGTGCCACCGCGCTCGGCGGCCGGATGCCGTTCAACACCGATGGGGGGCTGATCGCCCGAGGCCACCCCGGCGGGCCCACCGGCCTGGCGATGGTGCACGAGGTGGTCCAACAGCTGCGGGGCGACGCCGGCGAACGGCAGGTCGCGGGCGCCCGGACCGCGCTGGCGCACCTGGTGGGCGGCGGCAGCGTGTGCACGGTGAGCCTGTTCCGGGCCGACTGACGACGAATCGAGGGAGGGGCCGACCATGGACGACGAGCTGCTGGAGCGGGGCCGGGAGATCCAGGGCCGGTTGTGGCCGCAGGTGCGGGCCGGCGGGGGCGACTTCCCGGCGGCACGCCTGGCCCCCGACTTCTTCCGCTACGTCGCGGCGTCTGCCTTCGGGATGATCTGGTCACGCCCCGGCCTGGCCATGCGCGATCGGAGCCTGGTGACCGTGGCCCAGCTTGCCGCCCTCGGCCGCAGCGAGGAGCTGCGCGCCCACCTGGCCGGCGCGCTCAACGTCGGGCTCACCCGCGACGAGCTCGTCGAGGTGCTGATGCAGACGGCGATCTACGCCGGCGTGCCGGCCGCCAACGAGGCCCTGCGGGTGGCGGCCGACGTGTTGGGAGGCCCGGAGCCCCCGGGACCCCCCGACGAGCCGGGGCCGCTCAAAGACGGCGGTACATGATGTGCAGGCCGACGTAGCCCTCGACCGGATGGTGGAACCCCTCCGGCACCGTGGCCAGGATCTCGAAGCCGAGCGAGCGCCAGAGCGCCACCGCCGCGGTGTTGGCCTCCACGACGGCGTTGAACACCATGGCGCGGTACCCGTCGGCCCGCGCCTGGGCGATGACGTGCTCGCCCAGCGCTCGCCCGACGCCGCGGCCGACGTGGTCCGGGTCGACCATGAACCCGGCGTTGGCGATGTGCGCCCCGGGCCCGTCGTGGTTGGGGTGCGTCTCGGCCGTGCCGACGATGGTCCCGTCGTCGTCGACGGCCACGACCGTGCGGCCCGGCGGCTCGTGGAGCCACATGGCACGCGCCCGCTCCTCGCTGACGTCGCGATCCCAGCAGAAGGTCTCACCGGCGGCGACGACGCGGCGCAGGAAGGGCCAGATGGCCGGCCAGTCGTCGACGGTCGCGTCTCTGATCAGCACGGCGCTCATTCCTAGTACGAGTGGAGGGGGGACACGATGGCGACCGACAGCCCGAGGCCGGCGGACCGGGTGATCGCCGACAGCGACCTGCACGTGATGGAGCCTCCAGACCTGTGGCAGCACTACATCGACCCGTCCTACGCCCATGCCGCCCCCATCGGGCTGTCGGAGATCCCGCGGGACATGCGGGTGCGGGTCAAGAACCACACGATGTTGCGGTTGGGACGGGTGCGGCCGATGAGGGCGGAGGGGCGGAGGACGGGCTGGCGCCCCCAGCACGACGACGTCTACGCGGCCGCCGAGGCGCGGGGGTGGGACCCGGTGTCGCAGATCGAGGCCATGGACGCCGAGGGGCTGGATCTCGCCGTGCTGTTCCCGTCCCGGGGTCTGTTCGTGCTCGGCCTGGACTCGGTCGACCAGATCGGGGCAGACGGGCTCGAGCCCCAGTACGCCAGCGCCATCGCGCGGGCCTACAACGACTGGCTCGCGGACTTCTGCGCCCAGGCTCCGGACCGCATGTTCGGCGCGGCCATGGTCGCGCCCCACGACGTCGAGGGGGCCGTGGCCGAGGCCCGGCGCGCCGTGGAGGGGCTGGGCTTCAAGGCGGTGTTCCTGTCGCCCGGGTGCGTCAACCGCCGCCCCTGGCACCACGCCGCGTACGACCCGCTGTGGGCCGAGATCGAGCGGCTCGACGTGCCGGTCGCCTTCCACGGGGGCGGCCAGACCTACCTCCGGCCGGACTTCTCGCTGGAGGTGCTCGACCGGCTCATGATGTGGCACACCTTCAACCAACCGCTGGCCATCCAGTTCGTGACGGTCTGCCTGTGCGCCGGCGGCGTGCTCGAACGCTTCCCGAACCTGCGGGTGGCGCTGCTCGAGGGCAACTGCTCGTGGGCGCCGTGGCTGATGCACCGGCTGGACGAGCACCACGAGTGGACGGGCTGGTACGAGGCCACCGATCTCACGATGAAGCCGTCGGAGTACTTCCTGCGTAACTGCTACGTGTCGCTCGAGGCCGACGAGGCGACCGCAGTCCACTACGTCGACTGGTTCGGCGCCGACAACCTGGTGTTCTCCACCGACTACCCCCACGGCGACTCGCAGTACCCGCACGCCGTCGAGCAGTTCGACGAGCTCCCGCTGCCCGCCGGCGTCAAGGCCAGGATCCTGGGCGACAACTGGGCCCGCCTGTACAAGATCCCGTTGTCCAAGAGGGCCGGGACGATTTCTTGACATTGGACAAGAACGGGGCCGGTCGGGTGCTATGTGCCGCCATGGACCTCGACCTGACCAGTGACCAGGAGCTGCTCCGGGACACGACCACCCGGTTCATCGAGTCGGCTTGTCCGTTGGCCAAGGTGCGGGAGCTGTCCGAGGACGCGTCTGGTGGGGTGGAGCCCAGCTACCTGCGCCAGGCGGCGGAGCTGGGGTGGTTCTCCCTGCTGGTCCCCGAGGAGGACGGCGGCGGCAGCGTCTCCGGGGAGGGAGTGATCGACGCCGCGGTGGTGGCCGTTGAGCGGGGGCGGCTCCTGCAGCCAGCTCCCTTCGTCCCCGGCAACGTCGTCGCCCTGGCACTGGCGGCGGGCGCGACCGACGACCAGCGGGCGAAGGTCCTGCCGGGGCTGATCGCCGGCGAGACGACGGCCGCCTGGGCGCTCGCCGATCCAACCGGCGACTGGAGGGCGGACGCCGGCGTGACGGCACGCGCCTCGGGCGGCGACGGCTTCGTCCTGTCGGGAACGAAGGGCTTGGTGCAGGACGCACACCTCGCCGACTGGCTGCTGGTGAGCGCGGGCAGCGCCGGGGGACCGATCCAGGTGCTGCTGCCGAGCACCGCCCCGGGTCTGACCGTGACCAAACTCGACGGGCTCGACATCACCCGTAGCTTCGGGCGCGTCACCCTCGACGCCGTCGACGCGCCGCGCGCGGCGGTGGTCGGTGATCCGGTGAGCGGCCGGCCGATTCTCGAGCGCCAGCTCCAAGTCGCCGTCGTGCTGACCGTCGCCGAGTCGGTGGGGGCGATGGACCACATCTTCTCCGAGACGGTCGAGTACGCCAAGAACCGGACGGCGTTCGGGCGGCCGATCGGCTCGTTCCAGGCGATCAAGCACCTGCTGGCCGACACCAGCTTGCTGGTCGAGGCCAGCAAGGCGGTCCTCACCGCGGCGGCGCGGGCCGTGCAGGACGAGCGGGAGGATGCCGGCGAGGTCGCCAGCATGGCCAAGGCGTTCGTCGGCGACAGCGGCATCGAGCTGGCGCAGAACTGCCTGCAGGCCTTCGGGGGCATCGGCTTCACCTGGGAGCACGACCTGCACCTCTACCTCCGGCGCCTCACCGCCGACGCGTACCTCTACGGCGAGCCGGCCTGGCACCGCGAACGCATCTGCACCATCCACGAGCTGTGAGCGAGGACCCATGCCCGACGAGCCAACCGAGTTGCCAGACATCGAGGACTACCGGCGCCAGGCGCGCGACTGGCTGGCGGCCAACCTGGAGCGGCGCGATCCCGGGGCGCGCGACCGGCTGCGGGGGATCGACCACAAGACCGTCGAGGGGATCGCCGAGGAGCGCGTGCTCCAGCGGCGCCTCTACGAGGCCGGGTACGCAGGGATCACGTGGCCCAGGGAGTACGGCGGCCAGGGCCTGACCGCCGGGCACCAGGCCGCGTTCGACGAGGAGGCCGCCGGCTACCGCCTGCCCGACTTCGGCGTCGCCGGCGGGACCACGATGATGATCTGCGCCCCCACGATGCTGGCCCACGCCGCCCCGGCCTTCCTCCGCCGGCACATCCCCCGCATCCTGGCGGGGGAGGAGCTGTGGGCGCAGTTCTTCTCCGAGCCCGGCGCGGGCTCCGACTTGGCGGGCATCACCACCCGGGCCTCGCGCGACGGCGACCGCTGGATCCTCAGCGGCTCCAAGGTGTGGAGCAGCGGCGCCTACTACGCCGACTACGGCATGTGCCTGGCTCGCACCGACTGGGACGTGCCGAAGCACCGCGGCCTGACGTGGTTCGCTGTGCCGGTCGACGCGCCGGGCGTCACGGTCCAGCCGATCCGGGAGATCAACGGCGACGCCGAGTTCTGCCAGGAGTTCTTCGACGACGTCGAGCTCGGCGACGACGACGTCATCGGGGAGGTCAACCAGGGCTGGTCGGTGGCGCAGACGATGCTCGTGTTCGAACGGGGTGCGGGACGCGAGGATCCCGTGCGTCGCGAGGGCCCGGGCCTCCTGGCGCCCGACCTCGTCGCCTCGGCCCGGCGCCTCGGTCGTGACCAGGACCCGTACGTCCGCCAGCTCATCGCCCGCGCCCACACCAACGACTTCGTCGCCGCGCAGCTGGCCTTGCGGGTCTCCGGGCTCATCCGCCGGGGCGGTCGTGCCAGCACCGGGCTGGCCTCGTACGGAAAGCTGGCCCGCGGCACCTTCGACGCGCTGCGGGCCCGCCTCGGCATGGAGATCGGGGGAGCCGGTGCCCTGGTGTGGGAGCCGGGCGACATCGACGGGCAGACGGCGGCCGTCAAGTACCTCAACGGCCGCGAGCTCGCCATCGCCGGCGGCACCAACGAGATGCAGCGCAACGGCATCGGCGAGCGGGTGCTGGGCCTGCCCAAGGAGCCGCGCTTCGACCTCGACGTGCCCTTCCGCGAGGTCGTCCGCAAGGCCAAGAGCTGGTCCGAGAGGCAGTGATGGACCATGCGGAGCTGATGGCGATCGCGCGGGACGTCGAGAACATCGCCATCGACCCCGCCGACATCCTGGTCACCGACCAGGTGGCGATCGTGACCGGGGGCGGTGGCGGGATCGGACAAGGGGTCGCGCTGGCCCTGGCCCGCTTCGGTGCCAACGTCGCAGTGCTCGACGTGGTTCCCGAGCGCTGCGCCGCCACCCAGGCGGCGATCGAGCGGCTGGGGCGGGAGGCGATCGGTATCCCCTGCGACGTCCTGGACAGCGCCCAGATCCGGGACTCGATCGGCCGCGTCAGGGACCGGTTCGGCCGCATCGACATCCTGGTCAACAACGCCGGCGGTGTGCGGGGCGGGCCGTTCCTGACGATGCCCGAGCAGAGCATGCGCCGCCACGTGGAGATCAACCTCGTGAGCATGCTGGTGGCGACGCAGGAGGCCGCCCGGGCGATGATCGACGGCGGGCGGGGCGGTTCGGTCGTCAACGTGGCCAGCATCGAGGCGCTCCGGGCCGCCCCGATGTACGCCGTGTACGCCGCGTGCAAGGCCGGGATGGTCAACTTCACCCGCACGATGGCGCTGGAGCTGTCCGAGCACGGGATCCGCGTCAACGGCATCGCCCCGGACCACACGATCACCCCCGGATTGCGGGGCAACCGCACGGGTCCGGTGGACCCCGACTCGTGGGAGGATTCGCCGGACGAGTGGTCGCGGTCGATACCCCTGGGGCGAGAGGGTCTGGTGGAGGAGTGCGCCAGCGCGGTCGTCTGGCTGTGCTCGAGGATGTCCGACTACGTCACCGGCGTGACGGTCAGCGTCGACGGCGGGACGTGGGCTGCGGGCGGCTGGCTGCGCCGTCCGGACGGAGGCTGGACGCTCAATCCATGACGACCGGCGCATCACCGATCGAACCGTTCGAGGTTCACATCGCCGACGGCGAGCTCGATGACCTGCGCGACCGGCTGATGCGGGCGCGGTTGCCCAACGAGGTCGCTCCCGGCTGGGAGCAGGGGACCGATCTGACCTACCTGCGCGAGCTGATCGGCTACTGGCGGGACGGCTTCGACTGGCGCGCACAGGAGCGCCGGCTCAACGAGCTCGACCACTTCGTGACGACGATCGATGGACAACGCATCCACTTCATCCACGCCCGGTCGCGCCACTCGGATGCGTTGCCGCTTGTGCTGTCCCATGGCTGGCCCGGCTCGGTGGTCGAGTTCCTGGATGTGATCGGGCCGCTGACCGATCCCCCCGATCCCGCCGACTCCTTCCACGTCGTGGCGCCGTCGCTGCCCGGCTACGCCTTCTCGGGGCCCACCTCAGAGCCCGGCTGGCACCCCCGCCGCATGGCCGAGGCGTTCTCGGCGCTCGTCGACCGGCTCGGCTACGCCCGCTACGGGGTGCAGGGGGGCGACTGGGGCTCGATCGTGAGCCAGAACATGGCCGACCTCCGGCCCGATCGGGTGGTGGGGCTGCACCTCAACTTCGTCACCGTGCCCCGGCCGAGCGGCGAGCGCACCGACGAGCTCGACGCCGAGGATCAGGCGAGCATCGAGCGGATGCGCGAGTGGCGGGAGACCGCCGGCGGCTACTCGGCGATCCAGGGCACCAGGCCCCAGACCCTGGGGTACGCGCTCGACGACTCGCCGGCGGGCCTGGCCGCCTGGATCGTCGAGAAGTTCCGGGCGTGGTCCGACTGCGGCGGCGACGCCGAGCGATCCTTCACGAAAGATCAACTGCTCACCAACGTGATGGTCTACTGGGCGACACGCACGGCCACGTCGTCGGCACGCCTGTACTACGAGATGCGCCAGGCCGGGCGGGCCGCCATCCCTCGGGCCTACGTCACGGTGCCCACGGGCGTCGCCAACTACCCGGCCGAGGTGACGCGCATGCCGCGGCCCTGGGTCGAGCACCGCTACAACGTCACCCACTGGATCGACCAGCCGCGGGGCGGGCACTTCGCCGCCATGGAGGTCCCCGAGCTGTTCGTGGACGACGTGCGTGCTTTCTTCCGGACCTTGCGCTGACCGGGGCTGCGTGCGAGCCAACCGATCATTTGGTCCATGAACAACACCTCCGCGAGACTCGGGCGGCTGTGACCACCTGCTCCACGTCATCGGAGGCGCCCGCATCGCCCAGCTTCGTCGGCGCCCTCGGTCTCGAGTTGTGGGCGGAGTCCGACACCACCCACGGGCGGCTGGAGCTCGGACCCGAGATGTGCGCGCCCGGAACCATGCGACCGCGCATCGGGTTGCTCGCCACCCTGGCCGACGTGGTGGCCGGGTCCCAGCCGACGGGGCCCATCAACCCCACCGTCGACCTGCGGATCCAGATGCTGTCGATGCCGTCCGCGCCGGGCACGGTCCGCGCCGTGTGCCGTCCGCTGAAGGTGGGGCGCCGACTGTTCGTCGGGGAGACGCTCATGCACCTCGACGGTGAGCGCGAGCCGTTCGCTCGATCCACAGTCACCTTCATGAACCAGCCGATGCGGTTCCAGCCGACCTCCGCCCCCCAGCTGCGGCCGGCCATGACCGGGTCGTCGTTCGACGAGCTGCTGGCGGCGCGCTACATCGACCAGCACACCGTGGCGGTCGACCCCCGTCCCGCCCTGGGCAACAGCCGAGGAACGGTCCAGGGTGGCGTCCAGGCCCTCGTCGCCGAGCTCGCGTCCGAGTGGGCGCTGGCGCCGCGCGGGCGGTTCGCAGTGACAGACCTCGAGATCCGCTACCTCAACCGCGTGAAGGGCGGGCCGCTGGTGGCACGAGCCGAGGTGCTCTCGGCAGCATCGGGTGGACGCGCCGGATCGGCCGGATCGGGTGATGTGGCAGTGCGGGTGCCGCTGACCGACGGCGGCGCCGGCGATCGGCTCGTGTCGCTCGTGTCGGCCACGTGTCGGCGCTGCGACATCTGACCAGGGAGCCGAGCGAATGGGCGGTTCATGCAGCCTACGCGTGGGAATTTGGCGGTCGACCAGGACTCGACAGCTCGGCTCCCCGGCAGCGCTGACCACCGTGAGCCAAGAGGACGTGCTTATCCGCTCAGGTCCAAAGGAGGATCGATGGAAACTCGCAAGATCGGCTCGCTGGACGTCTCGGTGATCGGCCTCGGCACCAACAACTTCGGGTTCAGCATGGAGGAGGCCGACGTCCCACCGGTCGTCGACGCCGCCCTCGAGGCCGGGATCAACATGTTCGACACCGCCGACTCGTACGGCCAGAGCGAGCAGCGGTTGGCCAAGGCCCTCGGCACGCGACGGGACGACGTGGTGGTCGCGACGAAGTTCGCCAGCCCACTCGGCGCCGATCGCCCCGGTGGCGCCCGCCCGGAGTACGTGCGCAGTGCCATCGAGCGCAGCCTGCGCGAGCTGGCCACCGATCGCATCGACCTGTACCAGATCCACAGACCCGACCCCGACACGCCCATCGCCGACACGCTCGGCGCCCTCGACGAGCTCGTGAAGGCGGGAAAGGTGCGGGAGATCGGCTGCTCGAACTTCAGCGCCGGGCAGCTCGTCGAAGCCGAGGAGGCGGTGAAGGCGGGCGCCGCCCGCTTCGTCAGCGTCCAGAACCACTACAACCTGCTGCACCGCGCCGACGAGGCCGAGGTCCTGCCCACGTGCGAGAAGCTGGGCATCGCCCACATCCCGTTCTTCCCGCTCGCCAGTGGCCTGCTGACCGGCAAGTACCGGAGGGGGGAGGCGCCGCCCGATGGCACCCGGCTCGCCGCCTGGGGGGACCGGGCCAGCCGCATGCTGAGCGATCAGAACTTCGACGTGGTCGAGCGGCTCGACGACTGGGCGCAGCAGCGGGGCCACACGGTCCTCGAGCTGGCCTTCGCCTGGCTCCTGGCCAAGCCCACCGTCGCCTCGGTGATCGCGGGTGCGACCAAGGTGGAGCAGGTCCGGGCCAACGCCGCCGTGAGGTGGCGGCTCACGCCCGAGGAGGTCGCCGAGGTGGATGCGTTGGCGGCAGGCGGTCCCGCAGAAGCGACCTGATCTGCGTCGGGCCCAGCGGGAGGTCGGTCACCGTGACGCCGAACGGGGCCAGGGCGTCGGCGATGGCGTTGGCGACGGCCGCCGGCGAGGCGATGGCGCCGCCCTCGCCCATGCCCTTGTAGCCGCCCGGGTTGTTCGACGGCGTCTCGATGTGGGTGACCTCGAGATCGGGCACCTCGGTGGTGGTGGGGAGCAGGTAGTCGAGGAACGTGGTTGCCAGGGGGTTGCCGTCGGCGTCGTAGGCCATCTCCTCCAGCAACACCTGGCCGATGCCTTGCGCGACCCCGCCGGCGATCTGGCCCTCGACGACCATGGGGTTGATCATCACGCCGCAGTCCTCGCTCACCAGGTAGCGCAGCAGCTGGACCCGGCCGGTGTCCGGGTCGACCTCGCAGGTGCAGACGTGGCAGGCGTTGGACCACGTGAACGGCGAGGGGGCGGTGAAGCGGTGCGACGCCTCCAGCCCCGGCTCGGTGCCGGGCGGCAGGCCGGCCGGGTTGGCGTAGGCCGTGTCGGCGATCTCGGCGAACGACAGGCCCCGCGTGGGTGTGCCCCGCACGCTGACCCGGCTGCCGGCCACCTCCAGGTCGTCGACCGCCGCCTCGAGCAGGTGAGCCGCGACGTGCAGGACCTTCTCCCGCATCTTGAGCGCGGCCGCCTGCGCGGCGCCCCCGGCGATGACCGCCGATCGGCTCCCACCCGTGCCGGGGCCGTGCGGCGTGGCATCGGTGTCGCCCTGCACGAACTGGACGTCGTCCAGCGCGCAGCCGAGGTGGTCGGCCACGACCTGGGGGATCGTCGTCTCCAGGCTGTGCCCGTGGCTGCCGGTGCCCATCAGCACGAGCACCTTGCCCGTGGCGTCGAGCCGCACCACGGCCTGTTCCATGGCCAGCGACCCGTACCCCATGGCCGACGGCTCGATGCACAGGCTCAGCCCGATGCCGAGGTAGCGCCCCTTGGCGCGGGCCGCGGCCTGCTCGGCTCGAAAGCCGTCCCAGTCGATGGCGGCCACGGCCTGCTCGAGCGTCTCGGTGGGGGTGACGACGTCGTAGACCAGGCCGCTCGGCAGGCTGTAGGGCAGCTCCGACGGGCGGATCACGTTGCGCCGCCGCAGCTCCAACGGGTCGAGCCCGAGCCCGCGGGCGGCATGGTCCATGAGCTGCTCGCGCACGATCGTCTCGATGGCCCAGGGGCCGCGGTACGCGGCCTTGCCGCAGGTGTTGGTGAACACCGCATCGGAGCTGAAGCCGAAGCGCCGCATGCGGTAGGGGCCGGGGAAGATGAGGGCCACGAGCATCCCGCTGCCGGCCGCGCCCCCCATCGGGAACGCGCCGACGTCCTCGACCAGGTGCATCTTGGCCCCGAGGATGTGGCCCTCGTCGTCGAGCGCCATAGTCACGGTCGCGGCCTCGCGCCGGGCCTGGTTGGCGGCGATCAGGTTCTCGCGCCGGTCCTCGACCCACTTGACCGGCCGCCCCAGGAGGCGCGCCGCCAGCATGACGCACGCCTCGTCGCGGTTGCCGAACATCTTCTGGCCGAACCCGCCGCCGACGTCGCCCATCTGCACGTGCACCCGATGCGCGGGGACGTCGAGCACCCGGCTGCAGAACGCCTTCACCTCGTGGGGCGACTGGCTCGACGGCCAGATCCGCACCTCGCCGGCGTAGGGGTCCCACGACGCCACCAGCCCGCGGCCCTCCATCGGCACGTTGGTGACGCGGCCGTTGGTGAAGGTGCGGGAGATGACGTGCGGGGCCGAGGCCAGGATCTCCTCGAGCTCGGGATCGGCCGTCTGTGGCATGGCCCCGGCCGTGTTGGTGCCGATCTCGGGGTGGACGATCACGTCGTCGGCGAGCGCGCCGTTCATGTCGACGACGGGGGCGTGTGGCTCGATGTCGACCACGATCAGCTCGCACGCGTCCTCGGCGAGGTAGCGGCTGTCGGCCACGACGATGGCGATGGGCTCGCCCACGAAGCGCACGTCGTCGTCTGCCAGCGCCCGCTCGGGCGGCCCGCTCGCCTGGCGCGGGCCCGTCAGGCTGGCGTGGAGCGGACCGCAGATCGGGTTGAGCTCGGCGGCGGTGAACACGCCCCGCACACCGGGGAGCGCCCGGGCGGCGTCGACGTCGATCGAGCGGATGGCGCCGCGGGCGACGTCGCTGCGGAGAAAGGCGGCGTGGAGCATGCGGGGGAGGGTGACGTCGTCGACGTAGCGGCCCCGGCCGGTGAGCAGGCGGGGATCCTCGCGTCGCTTCACCCTCTGCCCGACGAACCGAGCGGCGCCGCTCCCGACCGTGTCGGCGGTGTCGGCGGTGC
>DASQUK010000153.1:0-34884 GCA_035641315.1 Acidimicrobiales bacterium
CGGGTGTTCGTCGCCGGACGCTCCAGCATCCTCGACTACGGCACCACCACCCGCACCGTCCCCGCCAACCTGTACAACGCCCTGGTGATCCGGGACCAGCACTGCCGGTTCCCCGGCTGTGACCGGCCACCCGAATGGTGCGAGGCGCATCACGTCCAGTGGGTCACCCGCGGCGGACCCACCAGCCTCGAAAACCTTGTCCTCGAATGCCCGAGGCACCACCACCTACTCCACACACCCGGCTGGGACGCCAAACTCCTCCCCGACGCCACCCTCATCATCACCACCCCCCACGGCCACACCCTCCAAAGCCGACCACCACCATGAAGCGCGGGTCAGCTGGTTCGACTCGCCGCCCGGTCCCGAGCTCGGCGGTCGGCCTTGGCCTTGCGGCTCGTCGCTCGGTCGCGCGTTCAAGCCCGGTCGGCACTCGACGCGTCGAACGCCCCGGTGCTGCGCACGCTCCTCGGAGCCGGCTCCTCGGCTGAGCAGACCACTTCCTGATCGCGAGCCCCACGGTCGGGGTCAGGCGCCCCGGGCATCGGCGTGGTCGCCGAGGCCGAGGAGCGTGGTGCGGAGCAGGCTGGCCAGGCCTTGCTGTTGGCGTGGCGAGAGGGCGGACAGGATCTCGCGTTCGGTTGCCATGTGGGTGATGACCACCTCGTCGACGATGTCGAGGCCCTGCCTTGTGAGGCGCACGATGACCTTGCGGCGGTCGGCGGCGCGGGCCCGCTCGACGAGGCCCCGCTGCTCGAGGCGGTCGATGCGGTTGGTGATGGCGCCGGTGGTGACCATCGTCTGGCGCACCAGATCCCCGGCTGTCAGCTCGTACGGCTCGCCGGACCGGCGCAGGGTGGCCATCACGTCGTACATCCAGTTCTCGATGCCATAGCGAGCGAAGTTCTCGGCCAGCCGCCGGTCGATGAGCCGGGACAGCCGCGACACCCGTCCGATGACGTTGATCGGCGACACGTCGACGTCTGGGCGAACCGCCTCCCACTGGCTCGTGATCCGATCGACGGCGTCACGCTCTCGCCGGGGCACGGCGGGACTGTACCCAAGCGAGGTTTCGACGGGCGTCATCTTAACATTAAGATAGCGAACGTGAAGACAAGAACCAGTACCACCCGCGCCGGGACCGCGGGCGCCACGCTGCTGGCACCGATCTCCTGGGGCACCACCTACGTCGTCATCACCGAACTCCTACCCGATGGCCGCCCCCTCCTCGTGGCGACCATGCGGGTCCTGCCCTCGGGGCTCGTGCTGCTGATCGCCGGTGCGCTGACATCCCGCTGGAGGCCTCGGGGCGCCGAGTGGTCGCGCACCGGGATGCTGGCGGTCTTCAACTTCGGCCTCTTCTTCCCGTTGCTCGTCGTCGCCGTGTACCGCCTGCCCGGCGGGGTAGCCGCCGCCGTCGGTGGGCTGCAGCCGCTGCTCGTCGCCGCCTTGTCGTGGCTGATCGTCGGGCGCAGGCTACGGGCCCTCGACCTGGCGGTTGGCGCTGTCGCCGCGCTGGGCGTCGGTCTGGTGGTGATCCGACCTGGCGCCGGCCCCGACCCGGTCGGACTGCTCGCCGCCGTCGGTGCCAACGTGTCGTTCGCCGTCGGCGTGGTGCTCACCAAGCACTTCCCGACGCCGTCGAGCCGCTTGGCGGCCACCGGGTGGCAGCTGCTGATGGGCGGCACGCTCTTGGTGCCGCTCACCAGCCTCGTCGAGGGCGCGCCGCCCGCGCTCACCGCGGGCAATGTCGCCGGGTTCGCGTATCTCAGCCTCGTCGCAACCGCGCTGGCGTTCATGCTCTGGTTCAACGGCGTTCGCCGCCTGACCGCGGCAGCGCCGCCCCTGCTGGGCCTGGCCGCCCCCGTCACCGGGGCCGTGCTCGGATGGGCCCTCCTCGGCCAGTCGCTGTCTTCCCTGCAGCTCACCGGGTTCGTCGTCACCCTGGCCGCCATCGCCTACGGCGCCGGGATCGGTGCGGCAGCGCCCGACCCGGTCCCGCCCGAGCACCACCATCCACCCGCGATGAGTTGTGTCACCGGGCACCGTCCAATCATCCGTGAGCTCATCGGGGCACGAATCACAGATGAGCCGTAAGGAACAGACGAGCCATGGAGGAAGGAAGGGGGCGCGTGATGAGCACCCACGTCTTCGGACTCACCGTTGCGGCGCTGGCCGACGCGTCCCGCGCCGCCCGCACGGTCGACCACGCCGTCACGCTCGTCGACGAGGCGTCGCACGTGATCGTCGTCGTCGACCAGCGGGGCCGGGTGGTCGTGCGACCGCAAGAGTGACACGCCGTTATGCCTAGGATGCGCGTAAGTTACATACAGGCTTGACTGTATGTAACTGAAGGCGCATAGTGGTGGCGTCGTGCCCAGCGTCGCCTCCAAGGCGCAACCGCAGCGCCGCCCCACCCAGGCCGAGCGCAGTGCCGCCACCCGCACCCGGCTGCTGGACGCCACGATCGACTGCCTGGTGGAGCTCGGCTGGTCGGGCACGAGCACGACCGAGGTCGTCCGCCGCGCCGGCGTCTCCCGGGGCGCGCAGGTGCACCACTATCCGAGCAAGGAGGACCTCGTCGTCGCCGCGGTGGAGCACCTCTGCACGCGCCGGATGGAGGAGTACAGGTCGGCGTTCCAGGGCCTGCCGCCGGAGAAACGCACGTCGGAGGCTGCGATCGACCTGCTGTGGAACATCTGGTCGGGTCCGACGTTGGGGGCCTGGCTCGAGCTGACGGTCGCCACCCGGACGGAGCCGGCGCTGCACCAGCGCTTCGCCGCCTTCGAACAGCGGTTCTTCGACGCCGCCCTGGCACTGTACCTGGAGACCCAGCCAGAGGCAGGTGCCGACCCGGCGTTCGCCCGACTGGCGCTGCGGTTCACCTTCTGCCTGCTCGACGGCTTGGCTGTCGGGCGCCTCGTCGGTACCGACCCAGCGGAGCTGGACGCCGTGATCGAGGCGTTCAAGGTCGTCGCTGCTTCGTTCACCGCCCCCGACCAAGGAGCCGCACCATGACGATGACGACGACCACGCTCGAGGACGCGCCCCTCGACGACGAGCAGCACGAGGACCGGTTCACCGAGCTCTTGCGGCGGCTCAGCCACCAGTCGGTCGTGAAGCACTTCGACGCCTACGCCGACGTGGACTGGGAACACCCCGACCACGCCATCGACCCCACCGATCCGCGCTGGGAGCTGGCCCCCGACAGCGCCCTGGGCGGCACCGCGTGGTACCGCTCGCTGCCCGCCGCCACCCGTGCCCGGCTGGGGCTGCACACGATCACGAGCAACATGAAGGCGGGGCTGCAGTTCGAGAACGTGCTCAAGCGGGGACTGCTCGAGTACGCGTGGGGACTGCCCGACGGGTCGCCCGAGTTCCGCTACGCGTACCACGAAGTCATCGAGGAGGCCCAGCACTCGCTGATGTTCCAGGAGTTCGTGAACCGGGCCGGCCTGGAGACCCCCGGCCTCACCTGGGACCTGCGCCTCGGCAGCCGGCGGGTCGTCGGCCTAGCCCGGCGATTTCCCGCCCTGTTCTTCGTGTTCGTGCTCGGCGGGGAGGACCCGATCGACCACGTGCAGCGCACGATCCTGCGCAGTGGCCGGGAGATCCACCCGCTGCTCGAGCGGATCATGCGCATCCATGTGACCGAGGAGGCGCGGCACCTGTCCTTCGCCCGCAGCTACCTTCGCACCAACGTGCCGAAGCTGTCGCCCTGGCAGCGGCGCGCCATCGCCGTCGAGGCGCCCGTCATCCTGGCGACGGAGGCGAGCGTGATGCTGCGGCCGCCCCGCCACCTGGTCCACACCTACGCCATCCCCGACACCGCGCTGCGCCAGGCGTACGGATCCCATTCGCCCAGCCGCCAGGAGGCGACGGACTCGCTGCGGAAGGTGCGGAACCTGCTGGTGGAGCTCGGCCTCGTCCCACCGGTGTCGAAGCGGCTGTGGCGCCGCCTCGGCATCTGGGACGAACCCTGAGCCGGCCGTCACCGTCACTCCCGGCTCCCTACACTCGGCCGGCCCCTGAGCGAGCGTCCCGGAGGGCGAGAGAGCGAGCGAGGCCCGAGCGGCCCGCTGCGAAGCAGCAAGAGCGGAGAGCCATGGACGAGGACGTTGTTCGATCCGTCATGCAGGACTGGTGGGACCGGGTGTGGCGCGACGGCGACGTCGACGCCGTCGACGAGCTGGTGACCGATCCGTACACGCGGCACACCCGCAGCGGCAACGAGGTCATCTCCCGGGCCGAGTACAAGGAGCGGCTGGTCCAGTTCCAGCGCGTCCTGCGGGGGGCGGTGACCAGCGTCGACGACGAGGTCGTGGTCGGCGACAAGATCTGGCAGCGGGCGACCAGCCGCGGCGTCAGCCTGGAGACAGGCGAGAGGGCGGTGTTCACGTGGATGGTGATCCACCGCATCGAGGACGGCCGCATCGCCGAGTCCTGGGTTGCGACCATCCCCGACGTCGAGTGGACGGGGTGAGCTCGACTCCCTTTCAGTCAGCGCTCATGCGCGATGTGACGGCTCAGCGCTGACAGAACGGATGTCTATCCCAGCTCCAACGCCAGGGCGGCGGCCCGATGGCGCCGGCGACGCAGGTTGAACGACAGCATGATGGCCACCACCGTGGCGCCCATGAGGCCGAGCGTGTAACGCAGCCCGATGTGGTCGGCCAGCACGCCCAAGGGGAGCGCGATGATCCCGAAGCCGCTGAAGCCCAGCATCACCGTTCCCTGCAGGCGACCGTGGTACTCGCTGTCGCTCAGCGTCATCAGCAGCGACTGATTGGTGGTCTGGAACATCAGGCTGGCGCCACCGAGCAGCGGCAGGACGGCGAGGGCGAGCCCGAACCGCGGCGTGACCGCCAAGAGGATCAGCGTGCACCCGAAGAGGAACCCGGCCAGCCCCACCCGCCGCCAGGGCCGGCGCCGGTCGCCCAGCCGGGCTGTCAGCAGGCCGGCGACCACCCCGCCGGTGGCGCTCGACGCCGACATCGCGCCGTAGCCCTGCGAGCCGACGTCGAAGATGTCCTCGGCGATGGCCGGGAGGAAGGTGAGGTACGGCATGCCGATCGCCACCACGCCGAGCGAGGTCGTCGCCAGCAACAGCAGGCCCGGATCGGCGCGGATGTAGCGGAGCGCCTCGGCGGTGTCCGCCAGCGGGGCCATGCGCCGGCTGCCGTACACGATCGTGGTGCGGGGCAGCCGCAGGGTGGTGAGCAGCGCCACCATGCACAGCGACGATCCGAGGAGAAACACCCCGGCGGCGCCGAACCACGACGCCGCCACGAGGATGCCGGCGGTCGCCGGCCCCATCACTCGCATGGCCTCCAGGCCCACCTGCCCGAGCACGATGGCGTTGGGCACGGTCGGGCGATCGACCAGCTCGGGGATGACGGACATGCGCGCCGGGCCGTAGAAGGCGAAGGCGATCGCCTGCAGGGCGCTAGCCGACACCAGCATCCAGTACTCGAGGAAGCCGAGCATCTCGGCCAGGCCGATCCACGCCGCGCTCAGCACCAGCACCCCGACCGACCCGGCGAGGACCGCACGGCGCGGCAGCCGGTCGGCGGCGACCCCGCCCACTGGCGTGGCCAGGAGCATGGCCAGCCCAAAACCCAGCATGACGCCGCCCAGGCCGGCGTTGGTGCCGGTCAGCTGGAAGGCGAGCCAGCCGCGGGCGATCGTCTGCCCGGTGACCGCGAGCAGCACGCCCAGGCTCCCGAACCACAGCAACCGGTAGCCCGGGAACCGCAAGGCATCGAAGGTGCGGGCCGTGCCGGCCGTGGCGCCGCCCTCCGCCCGGGTGAGGCCGGTGACGGATCCGTGGCCGGTTGCCGGGGTAGCGGTCACTGCGTGCTTACACCGGCTCCGGCTGGCGGCCCTCGGTGGTGACCTTGCGGTAGGCGAACAGCCAGCGGCCGTCGCGCGCCTCGTACTGGTCGAGGTACCGACCCCAGTGGTCGAGGCCGTCGGCCCGGATCACGAAGAAGTAGCAGCGCCCCTTGGCGTGCTGCGCGTCGACGAGGTCGATCTGATGGGTGGCGATGCAGTGCCGCACGTAGCCGGGCTGGGCACGTTGGCCAGCGGTCTCGCGGAACGTCTCGACGGCGCCCGTGAAGATGGTCTTGATCTCCTCGATGCCCCGGTAGGTCCGGGCCTCGCCGCCGTCGCTTGCGATCTCCATCGTGGCGTCTGGCGCGAACAGCTCGAAGACCTGAGCGAGCCGGCCCGTGTCGCCGTTGGAGTTGTACCGGGTCACGAGATCGCGGATCCCTTCGCGGGCCATCAGCTCCCACAGCTCCATGGGGTTCTCCCTCGTCCTAAACCAAACGATCGGTCAACAACTCGCATCACGAGACTACTGTTGCGGCTGCCGTCGACCAGGAGGACGAGCCGTGCCCGAGCTGAAGTTCCGTCACATCGACGACGTCGATTGGCGGGAGGTGCGTGCCCAACGGCACGGCGACCGGCGGGTGTCGGCACGGCTCAAGTTCATGGAGATGTCGCCCACCCGGACGGTGATCTACACCCAGTACGACCCCGGCATGACGCTCGAGGCCCACGGGCACGCCAGCGACCACGTCATCTTCGTCACCAAGGGCACGCTGATGATCGGCGACGTCGAGTGCACGCCCGGGATGATGGTGCTGCTCGAGCGCGGCGCCACGTTCGGACCGCTGGTCGCCGGGCCGGAGGGCACGGAGCTGTTGGAGCTCTACACGGGCGACCCGTCCCCGGAACCGGCCGACGCCGAAGAGTTCCAGGCGTTGCTGGCCGAGCGTGGGATCGTGCCGGAGCCGGTCCCCGGCTTCGATTAGCGTGAGCCCGCCCCGATCGAGGCCGTGGCGCTGCCGGAGAACACATCGACCCCGTCCTGGTTGGTGGTGACGATGCGCAGCTCGACCACGCCGGCCCCGTCGTCGCCGTCCCGGACGTCGACCACCTCGGCGCGTGCCGTGAGCGTGTCGCCCGGCCACACCTGGGCCTGGAAGCGTCCGCCGAACGAGAGCAGCCCGCCATCGCCCACGTAGTTGGTGACCATCTTGCCGGTCAGCCCCATGGTCAACATGCCGTGGGCGAAGATGCTCGGGAACCCTGCCACCTGCGTGGCGAAGATCTCGTCGCTGTGGAGCGGGTTGTAATCGCCGGACGCGCCGGCGTACTGGACGATCTGGGTGCGGGTGAGGTCGTCGACCACGACCTCGCTGTGGACGTCGCCCACCTTCAGCTCGCTGGCCTTGAGCGTCACTTCGATCCCTCCGAGGCGGTGGCCGGCGCCGCTTCGGGCGCCCGCTCGGTGCGGACCCCGACGCTGCGGGCCGTGATCACGAGCTCGCCGTGCTGGTCGCGGTATTCGGTGATCGACTCGCTGAACACCAGCTTGCCCGCGCGCCGGCCCTCCTTCTCCCACGTCTCGCCGGGACGGGTGGTGGCCTTGAGCACGTCCCCGGGCCGGAGATGCCGGTGGTACTCGAAGTGCTGCTCGGCGTGGAGGCCCCGAGCCATGCCACCACCACCGCTGCCGCCGCTGTTGCCGCCGTCGTCCGGGCGGGGCGTGCCGGTCGGGTTGCGCCCGGAGCCCATCCACGGCTCGCCGATCCTGGGCCGCAGCGGCCAGTCCGGATCGAACTGCGCCCCGGCCTGCACGAACGTCGGCGGGGCGATGACGTGGCCGACGTCGGTGCCGCGGGCGTAGTCCTCGTCGTAATAGATCGGGTTCGGGTCGCCGACGCTGCGGGCGAACATCATGATGTGCCCGAGCTCGACCGGGAATCGTTCGACTGCCATGGCCCCGATGATGTCAGGCCGACTCGCGTCAGGCCGACTCGGCCTGCAGTGCCTTGGACTGGTGGGGCCGGCCGCCGTGGACCTGCGGGGGCACGGAGTCCTCGACCAGCTGCGGCAGCACCTCGCCCACCTCGTCGGTCGCCCACTGCCGTCCCCTGTCCAGTGACGGCCCGTCCCTCCAGCCCTCCAGCACCGACACCCGACCGCCGGCGACACCGAAGACGCGCCCGGTGATGCCCGCCGACTCCCGGCTGGCCAGCCACACGACGATCGGTGCGATGTTGTCTGGCCCGAAGGGATCCCACTCACCCTCGCCCACCGCGACCTTGTCCATCTGGCCGCCCTGAGTCATGCGGGTGCGGGCCGAGGGTGACACGGCGTTGACGGTCACGCCGTAGCGGCCCAGTTCGGCGGCGGTGATGATCGTGAAGGCGGCGATGGCGGCCTTGGCGGCGCCGTAGTTGCTCTGGCCCACGTTTCCGGTCAGGCCGGACGGGGAGCTGGTGTTGATGATGCGGGCGTCGTTGTGGGAACCGTCCTTGGCGCGCTCACGCCAGTAGTTGGCGGCGAAGTGCGACATCAGGTACGTGCCCTTGAGGTGGACACGGATGACGGCGTCCCAGTCGTCCTCGGCGAGGTTGACCAGCATGCGATCGCGCAGGATGCCGGCGTTGTTGACGAGGACATCGAGCCCGCCGAACGCCTCGACGGCCGTGTCGATGATGCGCTCGGCGCCCTCGGCGCGCGACACGTCGTCGCCGTTGGCTACGGCCTCGCCCCCGAGCGACCGGATCTGCTCGACCACCTCGCCGGTGGGGCCGGAGGATCCGCCCGTGCCGTCGACCTCGGCGCCGAGGTCGTTGACGACCACCTTGGCGCCCTGGCGGGCGAACTCGAGCGCATGGCTGCGGCCGATGCCCCGCCCCGCACCCGTCACGATGACGATGCGCCCTTCGCAGATCCTCGCCATGCCGTACCCCCTCGTCGAGCGTGGCGGCCAGTTTCATGACAACCTAGTCTCGCTGTCAAAGGAGGGGAGAGGTGGGGGAAACGTGACCGAGACCAACGCCTTGCCGGGATTCACGATGCAGCTGCCCGTGCAGGCCCAATCGACGCTGATGGCCCAGCCGTGGGAGCCGTCGGCCGGCCCGGCGGAGCTGGCGGCCGTGGCCCGGGCTTGTGACGCCAACGGCTTCTACTCGGTATCGGTGTGCGACCACGTCGCCATACCCCGGGACCTGGCGCCGCGCATGACCACGACGTGGTACGACACCGTGGCGACCCTCGGGTGGCTGGCGGGGATCACGGAGCGCGTGCGGCTGCTGTCCCACGTGTTCGTGGTCGCCTACCGCCACCCCCTGCAGACGGCCAAGGCGTTCGCCACCCTGGACGCGCTGTCCGGGGGACGGGCCATCCTCGGGGTGGGGGCGGGGCACGTCGAGGGCGAGTTCGACGCGCTGGGCGTGCCGTTCGGGGCGCGAGGACGCATCACCGACGACGCCATCGCGGCCATTCGGGCCGCCCTCGCCGACGAGTGGGGCGGCGGTGACGTCGGCCAGCGACCCCGTCCCGTCCAGCCGGGTGGGCCGCCCATCTGGGTGGGGGGATCGTCGGCCGCCGCCCTGCGCCGGGCCGCCACGCTCGGCGACGGCTGGCTGCCCCAAGGCCCGCCGGAGGGCGGCATGGCCGCCGCCATCGCCACGCTGCGGCGGCTGAGGGACGAGGCCGGGCGCGAGGGACCGTTCGTCATCGGCGGCGGTGTCAACGTCTACGTGGGCGAGCCGTCGTTCGAGGTCCCGGCGTGGACCGTCACCGGCGAGTCCGACAAGCTCGCCGCCGCCGTGCGCGACCAGCTGGCGCTGGGCGCCAACCACATCGCCGTCCGCATCCCGTCCCGCAGCTGCGAAGAGCACGTCGACCAGATCGCCGCCTTCGGCCGGGAGGTGGCACCGCTCGCCGGGGGGTGAGCGCGCCGGCTCACCCGGCGGCGACCCCGACTAGGGCGACCCCGACCCGGCGGTCGTCCTGGCCCTCGTCGACGGCCTCGACGAGCAGGGTCAGGCGGCCGCGTGCGGAACGCGGCTCGTGGTCCCCGACGACGCTGGTCGTCCCCACCACCGGGCCGATCGTCGCCGGGGCCAGGAAGTGCACGTCGATCTCGTCCACGACCGGCCGCCGGACGCCCCGGTCCGCCGCCGCGAGCAGGGCGGCGTGCTCGGCGAACAGCACCAGCCCGCCCCCGTGCAACACGCCGTTGAGGTTGCGGAGGTGACCGGCGAGATCCATGAGGAACCGGCGGTCACGCCGGCGGACGCCGACGAAGTCGTCGGTGGTCATGTCACGCGCCACCTGGTCGGCATTGGTCCACAACGAGGGGATGTCGAGGGTCGGATCGGGGACGTGGCTGCCGCCCCGCCCCGGGAGCACGGTGAAGGTGACCGTGGCGACGGCCACGGTCGCGGTGGCACTCGCGCTGCGATCGGGGTCGATGACCTCCACCACGTTCACCACCGAGGTACGCCCGGCGCGGGCGACGCTCGGACAGGCCCGCAGCCGCCGGCAGTCCCCCAGCGGCGGCAGCCGCAGGGCGAGGTGCGACGTGACGGCCGGTCCGACACCCTGGTCGCCGGAGCTCTGCCCGCTGGCCACGTCCACGAGCGTGGCCACGGCCCCGGCCGACACGGCGCCGTGGCGTGTCCGGTGCTGTGACAGCAGCGGCATGGCCGCAGCGGGCCGGCCCTCGGGGTCGCGTTCGAGCCGAACGCCGAGGTGGTGCCGTAGGTGGACGAGGGCGGGCGCGGCGTCTGCTGGCATGGTCCGCTCAGTCTGGCAGCGCTGTACGCGGCGCTCGAAACACGAGTGTCATGTCTTGTGCCATGCTGCTTGTACGGCGTGCAACTCCTGGGCAGAGAGGGGAGCAGACTCGGTGGCACAGACCGAAGCCATCAACAGCACCGCAGTAGACGATCGCTATTCCCTGTGGATCGGCGGCGATCGCGTCGACGGGTCCGACGGGACCTACGAGGTCGTCAACCCCGCGACCGAGGAGGTCGTCGGCCTGGCGCCCGAGGCCACCGCCGACGACGCCCGCCAAGCCGCGGCGGCGGCCGCCGACGCTTTCCCCGCCTGGTCGCAGACGACGCCCGAGGAGCGGGCCCGCCTGCTCGATCGAGCCGCCGACATCCTGGAGCAACGCATCCCCGCGCTGATCCCGCTGGTGCAGGCCGAGACGGGCTCCACGGTGCAGATGGCACGCACGGCACAGGTCCCCATGGCGGTTGTCCGGCTCCGTCGCTACGCCCGCGGCGCCCTCGAGCCGCGTGAGATCCCGCTTGCCCCGGCCCCGAATCCTGGTGGCGGGCCGTCGGCGACCGGCGGGGGACTGGTCAACGCCATGGCGGTGCGGCTCCCCGTCGGCGTGGTGGTGTGCATCACGTCCTACAACGTGCCGATGACCAACGTCATGGGCAAGATCGGCCCCGCCCTGGCCACCGGGAACACCGTGATCATCAAGCCCGCACACCAGGACCCGCTGGGCATCATCAAGATGGTCGAGGCCTTCCACGAGGCGGGCTTCCCGCCCGGAGTGGTCAACCTGGTCGTCGGCTCCACGCCCGCCTCGGCCGAGGCCCTGGTGGCGGCGCCGCAGACCGACATGGTCAGCTTCACCGGCAGCACGGCCGTCGGCACCAAGATCGGCGAGGTCGCGGCCCGGGACATGAAGCGTGTGTTGTTCGAGCTGGGCGGCAAGGGTGCCAGCCTGGTGTTCGACGACGCCGACGTCGACGCCGCGGCGCAGGGCACCGCCAGCACGTTCGCCTTTCACGCCGGCCAGATCTGCACGGCGCCCACCCGGCTCGTCGCTCAGCGTGGCGTCTACGACCAGGCGGTCGAGAAGCTGGCCCAGATCGCCACCGTGCTCAACGTGGGCGACCCGCTCGACCCCGACACCATCGTCGGCCCGGTGATCAGCGCCGCGCAGCGCGACCGCATCGAGGGCTACGTGCGCTCCGGCGTCGACGACGGCGGCACGATCGTGGCCGGCGGTGCCCGGCCCGAGATCGAACGCGGGTTCTTCTACCCACCGACCCTCGTCGCCGGCTGCCGCAACGACATGACCGTGGCCCGCGAGGAGATCTTCGGTCCCGTCGTCGTGGCGATCCCGTTCGACGACGAGGAGGAGGGCATCGCCATCGCCAACGACAGCGACTACGGCCTCTACGACTACGTGTGGACCCGCGACACGGCCAAGGCCCTGCGGGTCGCCCAGCGCCTGCGGGCCGGGAACGTCGGGCTCAACACCCTCGCCCGCAACCCGGAGACCCCGTTCGGCGGGTTCAAGAAGAGCGGCATCGGTCGGGACGGCGGGTCGTTCGCCCTGCACGCCTACACCGAGCTGCAGAGCATCGTCTGGCCCGGCTGAGCGGGCGTCCGGAAATCCAGCCACAAGGAGATCGAGATGCGAGCCATCGTCTGGACCGGCGAGCTCGAGGTGCGCGACGACGTCGAGGTCCGGGCTCCGGGCCTGCGCGAGGTCAAGGTGCGCGTCCACCGGGCCGGCCTCTGCCACAGCGACGTGTCGGTCATCAACGGGACCATCCCGATGCCTCCGCCCGTGGTCCTCGGCCACGAGGGGGCGGGCGTGGTGGAGGAGGTGGGCGCCGCGGTCACGGGGGTCAAGCCCGGTGACCACGTCGTGCTCGTCACCCTCGGCCACTGCGGGCAGTGCGACGCCTGCGATCGCGGCCTGCCCACCCACTGCCGCAACCCCTTCGGCTGGACCGACACCCGGTTCACCACCGGCGGCCGGGAAGTGCCGGCGTTCGCCAACCTCGGCGTGTTCTCCGACTACACGGTCGTGCACGAGCACCAGGCCATCCGGATCGATCCGGCCGTCCCGCTCGAGGCCGCCTGCCTGATCGGCTGTGCCGTCGTCACCGGCGCAGGTGCCGTGCTCAACCGGGCCAAGGTCCAGCCGGGCGAGACGGTGGCGGTCATCGGTGCGGGCGGCATCGGGCAGTCCGTCATCCAGGGCGCCCGCCTGGCATCGGCGGGTCGGGTCATCGTCGTCGACGCCAACCCGCTCAAGGAGGCAACGGCTCGGGAGTTCGGGGCCACCGAGTTCATCGACGCGTCGGCGGTGGACGACACCGTCGCCGCGGTCAAGGACCTGGTCCCCGAGGGGGTCGACTACGCGTTCGAGTGCGTGGGGCACCCGGCGCTCATCCGCCAGGCCATCGACATGCTGGGTGTCGGCGGCTCGTGCGTGCTGCTGGGCGTGCCCAAGATCGGCACCGAGGCGAGCTTCGTCGTCGGCAACCTCTACCAGGACAAGTCCATCCTGGGATGCCGCTACGGCCAGACCCGACCCCACCACGACGTGCCGCTGATCACGCGCCTGTACCTCGACGGCCGCTTCAGGCTCGACGAGATGGTCAGCCAGACCTACGACCTCGCCGACATCGAGCAGGCCCTGTCCGACCTGGAGCTGGGGAAGCTCAACCGGGGCGTCCTCACACTGACCTAACCCTCGACTAGAGGTCGAGGCTCGGAAAGGGAGGGGGAGCAGATGATCACCAGCTGGCCCAGGTGGGACAAGGTCGTCGACGTGGTGGTCGTCGGCACGGGCGGGGGAGCCATGACGGCGGCCACCGTCGCCGCCGACGCCGGAGCCGAGGTCCTGGTGGTGGAGAAGGACCATGCGGTCGGTGGGACGACCGGGGTGTCGGGCGGCGTGATGTGGGTCCCGATGAACCACCACATGGTCGAGGCGGGGCTGAGCGACTCGCGGGACGAGGCGCTCCGCTACATCCGCCGGCTGGCCGACGGGCGGGAGCCGGATCCGTCGCTGGTCGAGGTGTTCGTCGACACGGCGCCCGAGGTGCTGGCGTACCTCAACGCCAAGACGCCGCTGCGCACGCAGATGGTCGAGGGCTTCCCCGACTACTACGCGGGCCTCGGCGTCGCCGGTGCCAAGCCGGCCGGCCGTTCCGTCGAGCCGATGCCCTTTCCCGTGCGTGCCGAGCTGCCCGAGTGGGCCGACCGGCTGGCGAGCCGCTCGACCCTCATGTCCCTCGGCGCCACGACCACGCTGTCGGAGGACATGGACAGCATGCGCCGGGGGGTTGCTCCCGGCGGGCCCGAGGCGAGCCGTCGCCAGGCAGAGGACATCCGGGTCAAGGGCGCCGCGTTCATCGGCGCGCTGCTGAAGGGCCTCGTCGACCGCGGCGTCGAGGCGCTCACCGAGACGCCCGCACGCGAGCTCGTGATGGTCGACGGCGAGGTGGTGGGCCTGCGCTGCGAACGTACCGCCGGGGGCGATCTCCTGCTGGGTGCCCGTCGGGGCGTGGTGCTCGCCTGCGGCGGGTTCGAATGGAACCCCGACATGGTGCGCGCCTTCATCGGCTACGACGTCCAGCCCGTGTCGCCACCCAACAACACCGGCGACGGCCACGTGATGGGCATGGAGGCGGGCGCCAAGCTCGGAAACATGACGTCTTACTGGGGGACCGGAGCGATGTTCGACCCGGCGATCGTCCGTGACGGCGCGCCGGTCCCCCAGTTCGACGCCGGGCGCCAGCTCCCCGGTGCGATCGTCGTCAACCGGGCCGGCGCACGCTTCGTCAACGAGAACGTGACCTACCACGACTTCCCCAAGGCGTTCGGGGCGTTCGACGCCAACCTGCCGGGCTTCCCCAACACGCCGCCGGCGTGGCTGATCTTCGACGACGGCGCCCGGGAGACCGCCCCGATCGGCACCCTCGCTCCCGGCCAGCCCGTGCCGGAGTGGGTTGCCCGGGCACTGTCGGTGCGAGCGCTCGCCGACCGCATCGGCCTCCATCCCGACGCGCTCGAGGCCACCGTCACCCGGTTCAACGAGCAGGCGGCCGACGGCGCCGATCCCGAGTTCCGGCGCCCCGGCGTCCGGGCGCTGGACACCGAGCGGCTCTACGCCCTCGAGATCCATCCAGGCACGCTCGGCACCAACGGCGGCCTGCGCATCGACGCCGACGCCCGCGTGCTGAGCTATCGCGGCGGCGTGGTGCCCGGTCTCTACGCGGCCGGCAACACGTCGGCGGCTATCTTCGGGTGCGCCTATCCCAGCGGCGGAGCGCCGATCGCAGCCGGTGCCACGTTCGGCTACCTGGCGGGGCGTCACGTCGCCTCCGCACCCGGCCGCACCAACCGATCGTTTGACGAGACAACGCTGTCACACTTACCGTGAGCCGTTGCACATCGCAACGAGGGGGACACCCATGGAGTTCGGCATCTTCATACAAGGCTTCGTTCCCGAATACCGCCGTAGGAACGATCCGGATGCCGAGCACCGGGCCTTGACGAACGACATCGAGTGCGTGATCGCTGCCGACAAGGCGGGTTTCAAGTATGTCTGGGCCACCGAGCACCACTTCCTCGACGAGTACTCCCACATGTCGGCCAACGACGTGGCGCTGGCGTACCTGGCGCATGCCACCGAGCGCATCCACCTCGGGTCGGGCATCTTCAACCCGCTGCCGCAGGTGAACCACCCGGCCAAGGTGGCCGAGACGGTGGCCATGCTCGATCACCTCTCGGGGGGTCGCTTCGAGTTCGGCACCGGGCGCGGTGCCGGCAGCCACGAGGTCCTCGGCTTCCTGCCCGACATGGACGACCTGTCGAAGACGCGGGAGATCTGGGAGGACGTGATAGCCGAGTTTCCCAAGATGTGGCTCCAGGACGAGTACGAGGGCTACCAGGGCCGGTTCTGGTCGTTACCGCCGCGCAAGGTGCTGCCCAAGCCGTGGCGCAAGCCTCATCCGGCCATGTGGTACGCGGCGGGCAACGTGAGCAGCTACGAGATGGCGGCCCGGCGGGGCCTGGGCGTGCTCGGCTTCTCGGTCGGCTCGATCCAGGAGCTGGAGCCGGTGATGAAGGCCTACAAGAAGGCCATCAAGGAGCCGGAGCCGGTCGGCGCCTTCGTGAACGACAACATCATGGTGACCACCGGGGCGTTCGTGGCCGAGACCGAGGCCAAGGCGATCGAGTCGGCCACCCAACCGCACAACAGCTATCTGGCCAGCAACGTGTACCGCTACCACGACACGTTCCCCCATCCGCCCGAGATCCCGGTGTGGCCCGAGCTGATCCCCGATGCCACGCCCGAGGCCATCCCCGTCGTGCACGAGCGCGGTGGCATCTGCGGCGATCCCGACCACGCGTTGGCGCAGTGCCGGCGCTGGGAAGAGGCGGGCTGCGACCAGCTCGTGTTCGGCACGGGTTCGGCGCGGCACGAGGACACGCTCGAGATGATCCGGCTCATGGGCGAGCACGTGATCCCCCAGATCGACACCGACCCCGTGCACCGCACCACCCGGTTCCGTGACGCCGCCGCGCAACAGGAGGGCCCCGGCGATGGGTGAGTACAAGTACGTCACCTACGAGACCGTCGACGACGGGCGGATCGCCCGGATCATGCTGAACCGGCCCGAGACCCGCAACGCGCAGAACCGCGGCATGCTCATCGACCTCAACGACGCGTTCCTGGAGGCCGAGCAGGACGACGCCGTACGCGTGGTGATCTTCGGTGGCGTCGGCCCGATGTTCTCGTCGGGGCACGACCTCGGCTCCAAGGCGATGCTCGAAGAGATGACGCCCGGGCCCAACCAGCACGTCTCGGCCCGCACCAACGGCGGGACCCGCGCGGGTGCCGAGAAGCGGACGCTGCAGGAGTGGCACTACTTCTACCAGAACACCCTGCGCTGGCGGAACCTGCGCAAGATCACGATCGCGCAGGTGCACGGCCCGGTGTACGCCGCCGGCCTGATGCTGATGTGGGCGTGCGACCTGATCGTCGCCGCCGAGACCACGGTGTTCGCCGACGTCGTCGGTCACCGGCTGGGCATGTGCGGCGTCGAGTACTTCGGCCACCCGTGGGAGTTCGGCCCCCGTAAGGCCAAGGAGCTGTTGCTCACGGGTGACTCCATCGACGCCGAGGAGGCCCACAAGCTCGGCATGGTCAGCAAGATCTTCAAGGACGACGAGCTGGAGGAGCGCACGCTCGAGTTCGCCCGCCGCATCGCCGAGCGGCCGACGATGACAGCGTTGCTGATCAAGGAGTCCGTCAACCAGTCGGTCGACAACATGGGCTTCTACAACGCTTTGCAGGCGTGCTTCACCATGCACCAGCTCAACCACTCGCATTGGGCCGAGATCCATGACGACGGCCACCCGGCGGGGCGGCCCGAGGACGGCGTGCCCGATTGGCGCACCGCCCCGCCGATCGTGCCGGCGGTCAAGGACCTCGTCGAGGCGCCGGCGCCGGCTCCCGCCCCTGTTCCCGGGCGCTGACGGTGGAGCCCCTGTCGGCCCTGCTCGAGGGGTTCGAGCTCGAGGACCTCGGCGACGGGCGCTACCGCGGCCGCAACACGGGCGACGGGCGCGGCGAGCGTGCCGTCGTGTTCGGCGGGCTGCTGCTCGGTCAGAGCATCGTCGCCGCGGCGCGCTCGCAGCCCGGCAAGGAGGTGAAGACCGTCCACACGACCTTCGCCCGGGTCGGCCGCGTCGACCAGCCGCTCGACGTCGACGTCGACACCATCCACGCCGGGCGCAGCTTCGGCAGTGTGACCGTCACGATCAGCCAGGGCGAGCGCGTCTGCACCCGCTCGTTGTTGCTGCTCCACGCCCCGGAACCCGACGTGATCCGCCACGCGACGCCGATGCCCGACGTGCCCGGTCCCGACGAGACGCCGTGGAAGGAGCTCGAGTTCGCCGGCTACCAGATCGGCGTCGTCGGCGGTGTCGACGTGGGCGACCCCGATGCCGTCGGCCCCGCCGAGCTGCCGGTGTGGGTGCGGTTCGAGGGCGCACCCGACGATCTCACCACCAGCCAGGCGCTGCTCGCCTACGCCAGCGACGGGTTCCTCATCGGCACCGCCATGCGGCCGCACAAGGGCGTCGGCCAGGCTCAAGCGCACGAGGCGCTGTCCACCGGCGTCATCTCGCACACCCTCACGTTCCACGACCCCTTCCGGGCCAGCGACTGGCTGCTGCTCGCGCAGGCGAGCCCGTACGCGGGCCGGGGGCGCGCCTACGGCCGTGCCGACGTGTTCTCTGCCGACGGGCGGCTCGTCGCCTCGTTCGTGCAGGACAGCATGATCCGGCAGGGCGGCGCCTCGGTGCTCTAGCCACAGCGCATCCGCCGAGCGCTGGTCTATCGTCTCGCCCGTGGCGGCGGCGACGACGGCGGAGCTCGACCGTGCGATCCGGGAGATCGCCGACCGGTGGCGCGGGGAGCGTGCCGAGCGACAGGAGCGACGTCACCTCGATCCCGCCGACTTCGAGGTGCTGCGGGACGCGGGATTGCTGGCGTTGCCCGCCCCCGTGGCCGTCGGTGGCCTGTGGGAGCGCATCGAGGCCTCGGTGCGTCCGCTGTGCGAGATCCATCGCCAACTGGCGTCGGCCGATCCATCGGTGGCGCTGGTCTGTTCGATGCACCCGGCGGTCGTCGCGTTCTGGCTGGCGAGCCCGGATCCGTCGCAACCCGGGTGGGAGGAGCAGCGTCACGCCGTCTTCGCCAGCGCTGCGGCGGGCGAGCAGTGGGGAACGATCACCTCGGAGCCCGGCAGCGGTGGCGACATCAACCGCACGCGCGCGGTCGCCACCCCGGGGGACGCCGAGCCCTTCCTGGCCGGGCGCTCGTACGCGGTGACCGGCGACAAGCACTTCGGCAGCGGTTCGGGCGTGACCGACCGGATGATGACGACCGCGATCCCCGAAGGCGAGTCGGAGCCGACGATCTTCGTGCTCGACGTCCGAGACAGACCGTGGGACGGAAGCGCCGGGCTGAAGCTCATCGCCGAATGGGATGGCATGGGCATGGCAGCGACCCAGAGCCACGCCATGCGCCTCGAGTCCGCACCCGCGGTTCGGCTGGCGTGGAACGGACAGCTCGAGCCGATCACCCGGGCGGCGGGACCGTTCATCGCGGTGCTCTTCACCGCGGTGATAGTCGGTGTGCTGGATGCGGCGATCGAGCACGCCCGCGGGCAGCTGCGAACCAAGGCGGACCAGTTGCGTGCCTACGAACAGGTCGAGTGGGCGCGGGCCGAGCAGGATTACTGGGTCGCCGTGCAGGCCTACGAAGGGGGCCTCCGCGCCGTCGAGAGCGGCGACGGTGCCGTCGCCCTCCACGGGGCGCTGCGAGCCAAGCAGGCGGTCGCAGATCTCGCGGAGCAGAGCCTGCTTCGGGTGACTCGCGTTCTCGGCGGCGGCACGTTCAGCAGGCGATCTCCCTTCGCTCACTGGTTCGAAGACGTCCGCGCCCTGGGCTTCCTTCGACCGCCGTGGGGACTTGCTACCGACAACCTGTTCGCCACGTCGCTCGCATAGCCCACCCCGACTACGCCGTGGCGGTCGCCGCGACGTGGACGCCTAGGGATTGAGGGTGACGTTGAGGTCGGCCAGCTTGGCGGGGTCGACCACGGCGTGGATGTGCGTGATGCGGTCGCCGGTCACGGTGAGCGTGACCGCAGTGACGACGCGGCTGCCGCGCAGGGCGATGACCGTCGGTTCTTCGCCGGTCGGTAGCGACAGCAGCGTGGTCGACGAGCGGGGCCCGAGGAACCGGAGGGCCCCCCGGGCGACGGCGTCGCGGCCGACGACGGGTGGTCGCAGCCCGACAGTGCCGCCGAGGTCGGCCTGGCCGGCGACGTCGGGATCGAGCACCGCAACGAGGCCGTCGAGGTCGCCGGTGGAGGTGGCCGTGATGAACGCCTCGGTGACGCGGCGTTGTTCGTCCGACTCGACGGTGAAGCGGGCCGGACCGCCGTCGGCGCTGATCCGATGGCGCGCCCGCGCCGCGAGCTGCCGGCAGGCGGCGGGCGAGCGGCCCACGACGTCGGCGATGTCGTCGAAGGAGTACTTGAAGACGTCGTGGAGGACATACGCCGTGCGCTCGGCGGGCGTGAGCCGGGCCAAGACCACATGAAGCGCCATGCGCACCTCGTCGTCGAGCGTGACTCGGTCGGCGGGGTCCGTCGGCAGGCCCGCCTGCACGGCGGGGCGGTTCTCGGGTGGCGCGGCGCTGGGCGTCTGACGCTGCCAGCGGGCCGACCGGAGCTGGTCGAAGCAGAGCCGGCTGACCACCACCACCAGCCACGCCCTCACGTCGTCGAGCTCGTCGAGGTCGACGTTCATCAGCCGGGCGTATGCCTCCTGCACGACGTCCTCGGCCTCACTGATGCTGCCGAGCACCCGGAACGCGACGTCGAGGAGGTAGCGGTGGTGGTCGCGCCAGGCGCGGCCGAGCCGGACGTCGAGCTCGGGGGACGGGCCGGGGGCGGGGGAGCGGTCCATGTGTTCCTCCAGGTTCGCAGTGCCAACCGTGGCACGCATAAAGGACGAACCAGCGAAGAGGGATGTGACATCGCCGCGATGTGACATTCGACCGTCGAAGCGAACGGCGCCGGACGTCACTTTTGGTGATGACCGCTCGTCGTTTACGGGCATGACCACCAATCACGCATCTGCGATCCGGGTCGAGGCTTTGGCCAAGACCTATCCCGGCGGTGTCGAGGCGGTGAAGGGCATCGACTTCGCCGTGCCGCCGGGTGAGGTGTTCGGGCTGCTGGGCCCGAACGGGGCGGGTAAGTCGACGACGGTCGGGATGCTCACGACCACGATCGCCCCCACCTCGGGTCGGGCCCGGGTGGCGGGTTTCGACGTGGCCTCGCATCCGCTCGCGGCGCGTCAGGTGAGCGCGGTGGTGTTCCAGGAGCCGGTGGTCGATCGTGGCCTGTCCGGTCGCCGCAACCTGGACGTGCATGCCCGGCTGTGGGGCCTGGACGCGGCGGCCGCTAGGCGGCGCATCGCCGCGGTTGTCGACCCGTTCGGCTTGGGCGAGGTGATCGACCGGCCGGTCGAGAGCTACAGCGGGGGCCAGCGCCGCCGCCTGGAGATTGCCCGTGCCCTGGTCTCGGAGCCCCGGGTGCTGTTCCTCGACGAGCCCACCGTGGGCCTCGATCCCCGCTTCCGTTTCGAGCTGCTGGACCTCATCGCCGGTCTGCGGGCCCGATCGGGGATGACCATCCTGTTGACCACGCACTACCTCGACGAGGCCGAACAGCTCTGCGACCGGGTTGCCATCGTGCACCAGGGCCGCATCGTCGCCCTGGACAGCCCGGCGGCGCTGCTGGCCCGCCTGGGCCGCGAGCTGGTCGAGCTGCGCCTCGACGGCGACGTGTCCACCGCGGTGTCGGCGCTGCGTGCCGAGGGCCTCGCTGGCCAGGACGCCTTTGCCGTGGGAGCCACGCTCCACCTCCCGGTGCATGACCGATCGGGACGCGAGGCGCTGGGCGCCATCGCCGAGTTGGGGCTCGCCGTGACTGCCATCACCAGCCGGTCGCCCACGCTCGACGACGTCTACCTGCAGCTCACCGGCGAGTCGCTCGCCGCCTGACCTCGTCGGGTGTCGGCGCGCGGCGGCGCCGACACCCGACGAACCCACGCCCCCCACCCCAACCTCAACCAAGGAGACCCGCATGACTGCCGTCACCGGCACCGTGACACTCGATACCCCCACTCCCACCACTGCCCGGGCCCGGGCCCGGGGCGGGGGCCTGGCCGCGGTGTCCACCCTGGCCCGCCGCCGCTTCGCCATCAGCGCCCGCACGCCCCGCGAGCTGCTCGTGCCGTTGCTGGCACCGCTGCTGTTCGCGATGGTCGTCGTACCCGCCCTGGCCGACACCTTCGGCACGGCGGTCGGGGGCGTCGACTACATGACCTTCGTGGCAGTGGCCACCATCGGCCTGCTCGTGCCACTGAGCACCATCCAGTCCGGCCTCGGCGTCGTCGTCGACCGTCTCGGCGGCGGCCTGCGTGACCTGTTGGCCGCACCGGTGTCGCGGCCCTGGATCGTGGCCGGCAACCTCGTCGTCGCCGTGGCCCTCGCCAGCCTGCAAGTGGCCGTGCTCCTGGGAGCCGCCGCCATCCGCGGCGCCGAGTTCGACCTCAGCGCCAGCGGCCTGGGATGGTTCGCCGCCGCCACGCTCACCTTCGCGGTCGCGATGTACGGCATCGCCGAGGTGCTCGCCAACCGCCTCCCCAGCCAAGAGGAGTACATCGGGGTGCTGCCACCGGTCGCCATCGTGCCGTTCTTCTTCGCCGGCTCCTTCTTCCCGATCAGCGCCCTGCCCGCCGGGCTCACCGTCATCGGCAAGCTGCTGCCCATCACCCACGTGCTCGCTCTCGTGCGCTACGGGCTCGCCGGCGACAACGGCGCCGGGCTCCACGACATCTGGGGCATGAGCAACACCACCACCATGGCCTCGCTCAGCCTCGGCGTCGTCGCCCTGTTCGCCGTGGCGCTCACCGCGGCCGCGGTCCGCACCTTTCAGCGCACCGCCGTCCGCTGAACCCCGGACACCCCCATCCGTCACATTCCTTCGTCCGGTCGTGTCATTTGAACCGACCGTCCCCCTGGTCCACATCTCCCCTGAAAGGAAGCCGGACATGACACTCCCCGGTCGCGTCGTGTTGAACGGAGACCCGGTGACCTCGGTCGCCGACTACGGCGCCCGAGGCGGCGGCGACGGCCTGCGGGCCGCACGGTCCCTCGGTCCCTGGCGAACCGCCGAAGAGGTGACCCTGTCGGGCCTACGCGGCCGCGGCGGCGGTGGGTTCCGGACCGGCCGCAAGTGGCTCGCGGTCCTGGACGCCAGCCGCGACGACGAGCGCCGCTTCGTCGTCGCCAACGGCGCCGAGGGCGAGCCCGGCACCTTCAAGGACCGAGCCATCCTGCGCCACAACCCGTACCAGGTGATCGAAGGGCTGGCCATCGCCGCGCTGACCGTGCGGGCGTCGCACGCCTTCCTCACCCTCAAGTCGACCTTTAGGGTCGAGATCGAGATCCTGCGACGAGCCCTGGCGGAGATGCAGGCCGCAGGCCTCGCCGGTGACGTTCCCATCAGCCTCGTCCTCGGCCCGGACTCTTACCTGTTCGGCGAGGAGAAGGCGCTCCTCGAGGTCATCGAGGGCGAGGACCCCCTCCCCCGCCGCGACCCGCCCTACCTGCATGGCCTGTTCGCGTCGGGGCCGCAGATGGGCTGGTCGTCCCACCGGGGAGGCGACGCCGGAGGGGAGGCGGCCAACCCCACGATCGTCAACAACGTCGAGACCCTCGCCACCGTGCCCCACATCCTGACCAACGGCGCCGAGTGGTACCGGGCCCTGGGCACCTGGGACTCGCCGGGCACCATGGTGTTCACCGTCGCCGGCGACGTGGCCCGCCCCGGATACGCCGAAATGGAGCTCGGCACCACCATCCGAGACGTCATCGAGCAGGTCGGCGGGGGACCGCACCCCGGCCGGAGCGTCAAGGCGGTCTTCTCCGGCGTCGCCAACGGCGTGATCACCGCCGACAACCTCGACGTACCGGCCACCTACGAGGACCTGGCGGCGATCGGCAGCGGCCTAGGTTCCGCCGGGTTCATCGTCTACGACGACACCGCCGACATGGTGGCCGTCGCCCGCATGTTCGCCCGCTTCCTCCATGTCGAGTCGTGCGGGCAGTGCGGCGCCTGCAAGCTGCACAGCGGCGCCATCAGCGACACGCTCGAGCAGCTCGAGCGGTCCGCCGCCCACGAACGCGACATCGAGGCACTCGGCACCCAGCTGCGCATGGTGACCGACCAGAACCGCTGCTACCTCCCCGTCGAGCTCCAAACCGTCGTCGCCAGCATCCTGCGAGCATTCCCCGACGACTTCGTCGGCCACCTCGAGGGCGCCCTGCCGCTCCCACGCCTGTACCGGCTGCCCAAGATCCTCGACATGGCCGATGGCGCCGTCACCCACGACACCCGGATCGCCCTCAAGCAGCCCGACTGGACATACAGCGACGTACGACGCGCCGGATGACGGGAACCTGCGGCACGATGATCGGGTGCCGGAACGCAACCGGGTGACCCCGTCGGGCGAGATCGTCGCCATCGACCAGCGAGGCTTGTTCATGGGCAACCGGGGATGTGTGCACGGCGATCGGCGGATCGTGCGTGCATGGCAGGTGCGCCGATGGATCACCTGTGTCCTCGAGTACAAGGGCTGGGTGGCGCCGCGCTGGGAGCCCGGGCGCTGGACGCCGCTGTTCTTCTGGGACGAGGCGGCGGCGGTGGCGGCCGGTCACCGGCCCTGCGCCCTGTGCCGACGGTCCGACTTCAACGCCTGGCTGGACCGGTGGCAGTCGGCGTTCGGGGAGCGACCCCCAGTCGACCCGATGGACCGCCGCCTCCACACCGACCGCCTCGCCGGCAAGGTTCAGCGCCGCCACACAAGGGCCTGGTGCGACCTGCCCGTCGGCGCGTTCGCCATCCTCGACTCGGGACGAGACGGGACGGCCGTACCCGCCCTCGTCCTCGTGGACCGCCTGGTGCCATGGTCGTCCGAAGGCTACGGGGCCCCTATCGAGCGCCCGGGCCGAGGTGACGCCACCGTGCTGACCCCCCGGGCCAGCGTCGAGGTCCTCAGCCACGGCTACCGCCCCGTGATCCACCCTTCGGCCGACCAGCCGGCATAGGGCGACCCAGCGCGGCAAACCCCCGTTGGGGGGATCGCCGGCGCGGCGTCCATCCCGGCGTGACGTGGTTGCCGTCCTGGCCACCTGTTCCTGTTCCATCGACACCGGAGGTTCGCCTCGTGCTCCTCACCCAGGGACTCCACCGGTCGCTGCGCCACACCCCGGACGAGCCGGCGACGAGCGCGCCGTCAACCGACCGGCGGCCGCGGCTGCCATGATCGTGGGCGGCGTCGGGACTCCCGAACGCCGGATGTGAGGGAGACGGATGCCCAAGTTGCCCTGGTCCAACGTCAGCGACGTGCCCTCCGACACGGACGTCACGATCATGGGTTCGCGGCTCCCGCTGAGGAGCTACCGGCACGTTCCGCGCTTCTTGTGGGCGACGCAGCGGATCCGCAGGCAGCTGGCCCGGAGCGAAGGACTTGTCGGCTACGCCCTCGAGGCGGAGCTGACACGCAAGACGTTCTGGACCGTGTCGGCGTGGGTCGGCGAGGACGTGCTCCAGCGGTTCAACCGGGCCGACCCGCACCACGCCGAGACGGCGGCCATCAAACCGATGATGTTGCCGACGACGTTCGTCTTCTGGGCGGGCAAGGCGGGTGACCTACCGGTCGACTGGGCCGATGTCCGGGCCCGCATCGACGCCCGGCGATCGGCAGCCGGTCCGGACGCCGGTCCCGACCCGGACGGCGACACGTAGCGACCCTGCGGACGCGCCCCGGCTTGCCTGCTCACCCCGGCGACGACTGTTCCGTCGGGCCCACCACGCGCCCGTACAGCACGAGGGCCCAGCTCAGGCAGCCGAGTGCGGCTGTGGACATCACCGCGCGCACGATGTTCCAGCGGACCCACTTCGTCTCCTCGAACCGCTCACGCGCGGCGGCGAGATCGGCGATGCGATCGGGGTCTCCGGCGGCCTTGATCTCGTCGTTCAGCGGCACGTTGACGCGGACGGTGATGACGAACACGGCCAGGTAAAGGATGAACGCGGCGACGGTCCATGGCAGCACCGATCGCCCGTCCTCACGAAGGTGGAGGATTGCGGCCAGGCCGGTGACCATCAACGCGCCGATGAACGTCGTCAGGAACAAGGGTTTGGTGATCGCCTCGTCGATGGACTGGAACGCACCGACGAAGGTCCGGTCATCGGTCGTGCGCAGACCGGGCATGATGGCGTTGGCGTACAGGGCGAACACACCCGCCATGAGGCCTGTGGCCATCGTGGCCACAACCAGCGCCGGACCTCGAAACAGCTGCAACCTCGTCTGTTTCGTCTGTTGCGCGTGGTCGCTCATGGTCATGGCGTTAGTGAAATCCGGAGCCGTGAGACGGTCCATAGCCAGCAAGCTCATTTCCATGTCCCTGCGTCTAGCGGGCTGCATGTGCGCGACGCAGCGGATCCGCACGCAGCTGGTCCGCAGTTAAGGACTTGTCCAGCTACGCATCGACGGCCGGCGATCGGCTGCCGGGCCACGAGCCACACGCCAACGCCGCGCGGTGGTGCTGGGCACTCCCTACTTCACGACGATGGGGTTCACCGGGGAGCCGAGGCCGTTGACGAACGGCTCGGCCGAGCCCTCGAAGAAGAACTCGTAGACACCGTCGTCGGCGCAGTCGGCCGCCAGCGCTTCGAGGTCGAAGTTCTGTCCCTGGGTCATCCCCATCTCCACCAAGTGGAGCAGGTGCACGACGAGCAGCAGGTCGCCGTGCTTTTCCATGTCCAGGTACTCGAAGGTGATGTTGTCGGTCGCGACCGCAGCCACGTCGTGGTCGCGGAACCACTGGACCGACCAGAACGACGGGCCGGTGCCGCCGTGGTAGCCGTCCTTGTCGCCGGCCTTGAGCAGCTGCATCATCCCGGTCCGCACCAGCACCACGTCGCCGGGCCCGACCGTCACCTTGCCTAGCTCGCAGGCGGCGTCGAGATCCTCGCCGGTGATGGCGTAGGGCACGTCGAGCCGCTCGACGCCCTTGGCCCGGGCCACGTCGAGCAGGACGCCCCGGCTCACCAGCCGCCCGGCGTTGGCGATGCCGCAACGGGCGGCACCCGCCTCGCTGAGGCTCTCGATGGGGTGACCGTTGTAGATCCGCCCGAGGTACGAGGCATGCGCCAACGCGTCCCAGTGCGTCGCCGCCTGGAGGCCCATGACGACGATGTCGTCGCTGGTGCAGAAGCCCTCCGGGTCGAAGACCGGCCGGTTCACCATGAGCATCGTCCGCAGTGGGTTCAGGCGGCCGGGGATCACGCCGGTCTGCGGGCCGTCCGGCCCCAGGGGCAACGCCAGGGAGAAGACCTTGCCCTGCCGGACCAACCTGGCGGCTCGGCGCACGACCTCGGGCGTGATCAGGTTGAGCGTGCCCAGCTCGTCGGCGTCGCCCCAACGGCCCCAGTTGTTGACCTTGCTTGCGAGCTCGTGGAACTCCTCGGGCAGCGCCATCAGCCCAGCTGCCTCTCGCCCTCGCGCTCGGCGATGAGGGTGGCGCGGTTGACCTTCAGCGCCTCGCTGCGGGGGATGGCGTCGACGAACTCGACCGACTTCGGCACCTTGTAGGGCGACAGCCGGTCCTTGCACCACGCGACCAGCTCGTCCGCCGTGGGCGGCGCCGCCGGATCGGTCGGCTGCACGATGGCGTGGACCCGCCGGCCCCACTCCTCGTCGGCGAGCCCGACGACGACGACGTCGTCGACGGCCGGGTGTTCGCTCAGCGCGCTCTCGACCTCGGCGGGATAGACGTTGGCGCCGCCGGTGACGATCATGTCCACCCGCCGGTCGGCGAGGTAGAGGAAGCCGTCGTCGTCGAGCCACCCGAGGTCGCCGACGGTGGCGAAGCCGTCGGCGTTCACCGGGATCGGGGCCACGTCGCCCACGTACTCCGACAGCACGCCGTAGGGCTGACGCATGTAGATGGCGCCGATCTCGCCGGCGGGCAACTCGTTGCCGTCGTCGTCGAGGATGCGCAGCTCGGTGCCGATCGCACCCTTGCCGACCGTCGCCGGATGGTCGAGGTACTCGTCGCCGCGGGCGAACGTCACGCCCGCACCCTCGCTGGATCCGTAGCAGACGTAGAAGTGCGTGGGACCGACGAGGTCGATCCAGAAGCGGGCCAGCCACTCCGGCAGGGGGGCGGCGCCGTGCATCACCCACTCGATGCTCGACAGGTCGTGGTCGGCGACGTCGGGCTCACGGGCGATGCGCTGGAGCATCACAGTCGTAGCGACGAAGCCCGTCACCCGGTGCCGTTCCAGGGCGTCGAGGAGCCCGGCAGCGTTGAACCGCTCCAGCAACAGCAGCCGGTCGCCGGCCAGCAGGTTGGACGTGTGCATGAAGCCGTTGTTGTGGTACAGCGGCGCCGGCACAAGCACGAGCTGGGGATCGGACAGTGGCCCGTAGGCGGTCACCAACCCGTTGGGTGACGCCTCGGGGTTGTAGATGCCCGGCATCTTGCGCAGGATGACCTTGGGCGAGCCCGTCGACCCCGAACTGAGGATCCCCGAGGAGTGCGGCGGGACGACGTCGGGCGGGGGATCCGTCGATGCCCACCGGCTGCCCTCGAGGAGCTCGACGTCGTCGGGCTCGACCACCAGCTTGGGGTCGAGCACGCCGCGGACGCGCTCGAGCTCCCAGTCGGGCAGGTCCCAGCGGACCGGCACCACGACGGCGCCGAGCTTCCAGCCGGCGAAGGTGGTGAAGATGTGCTCAGGGCAGTTCCGCAGCTTGATGCCAAGGCGATCGCCCTCGCCCAGTCCCCGGGCGGCGAGGCCCCGGGCGATCTGGGTCGACCGGTCGTCGAGCTCGCGCCAGCTCACCAGCCGTTCGGAGCCATCCTCGCGGACGAAGACGATGGCGGTCTGGTCGGCCCGCTCCTCACCGAGCTGCCGGATGCGTGCCCCGTAGGAAATGGGTGTGTCGCTCATGTCCCCCCTCGCGAATCGACTCTCAGTGAGGGTCGATTCCGCCGGTTGCTCGGCTGCTTCGCGGCTCCAGTCTGGCTACTTTGCATGATCCGCGGAATCGACCCTCAGTCAAGCCGCTCAGGCGGGAACCTTCTCGGCGACGCCGAGCAGGTTCATCATGTTGCCGCCCATGATCTTGCGCAGGTCGTCGTCGGGCAGGCCCGCAAGCTCGTCGACGTAGGACAGCGGGTCGGCGAGCCCCTCGACGTGCGGGTAGTCCGACCCGAAGATCACGTGGTCGGCGCCGAGCAGCTCGACGAGGCCACGGGGGTCCTCCTCGTGGAACGGGTGCATCCAAAAGTTGCGCTTGAACGTCTCGGACGGCTTCATCTCGTAGGCCTGCGGCATCTGCCAGTAGCAGTGGTCGAGGTGCTCGAGCAGGTTCGGCACCCAGCCGGCGCCGTTCTCGATGAGCGCGACCCGGACGTCAGGGAACCGCCACAGCACGCCGTGGCAGATGAGCGACGTGACCGCGTCCTCGATGTCACGGTGGCGGCCCCGCACCGTGTGGGTGAAGGGCGAGGGCTGGGCGAACGCCTGGGTCTCGGTACGCGTACCTTCCCACTCGTTGGAGTACCGCACGTAGCCGGTGTCGGAGGCGTGGAGCACGACGAGCGTGCCGGTCGCCTGGATGAGCTTCCAGTAGGGATCGAACTCGGGCAGGGCGAACGACCGGGGCCCTTGGTAGCCCCAGGCGGGGGCCGGCCGCATCAGGACGACGCGGCCGCCGTGGTCGAGGACCCACTCGAGCTCGGCAATGGCCCGGTCGAGGAGGCCGGGCGTGACGATCGGCGTGGAGAAGATGCGGCCCTCGAACGCGAACGGCCACGCCTCGGTCATCCACTGGTTGAGGGCGTGGATGGCGTCCGCGCACAGGTCGGGGTCGTCCTTCATGCGCTCTTCCACGAGGCTGGCGAGCGTCGGGAGCATCAGCGCGTAGTCGACGCCCTGCTCGTCCATGATCTCGAGGCGGGCCGGCGCTTCACGGAACCCGGGCGGGCAGTCGATGCCGCGACCGATGATCTCGCGCTGCGACTTCCCGTCGGGATTGCCCTGCTTGAAGTACTCCTCCTGGGCACCGGGGCGGCCGACGCGGTCGAAGGTGGGGTTGGGGATGTAGTCGCTGATCTGGCCGCGCACGACGATCTTGGTGCGCCCCCGCACGTCGACGTAGTCGATGGCCCCCTTCTGGGACTCGGGGAGGTACTTGGTAAGCGCGTCCCTGGTCTCGTACAGGTGGTTGTCGGCATCGAAGACGGGGAAGTTCACACTTCGGGAGGCCACGGGCCCTCCTCCTTGACTGATCTGACGGCAGCTGAAGTCGTCATCTAACAGGCTCGTCGCCAGTCTAACTGCCAAACGGTTGGCAGGCCGCAAGTCGGGCTAGACACGCAGGTGACGTGGCGTGACGGCCGGCCACCCACGGGTTGGTACAACTGCCAACCGTTTGGCAGGTATGCTGCCGGTGGGCTCACGAGGGGGAGTTCGATGTCGGAGTCGGTCGGCTTCGACATCGAGGTGCGGAACGTGTCCAATGCCGAGCTCAACCGGCTCGTCATCGCTGAGGGCCAGTTCGAGATGGCGCTGTACGGGCCGGTCGTGTTCGAGGAGAGCACGATCGGTGACATGACGCAGTTCGAGTCCGGCAGCCCGGGGAACCGCATCGGCTACGCCGACCCCGAGATGGACGCGGCGGTCGAGCAGCTCCGCCGGGCCACCAACCGTGAGGAGACGAAGGCGGCCATGGAGGAGATCCAGCGCATCTGGGACGAGACCATCCCCTCGGCCAACACGTTCATGAGCCACTGGTGGTGGGCGCTTCCTCCTGATGTCCACGGCCTCGTCTGGACCCGGGACGTGACGCCAATGTTCCACGACGCCTACATGGAGTCGTGACGAGGGCGGTGTCGGCGGCTACGGCACCTCGAGCACCGAGAGGATGTTGCCGGCCGGGTCGGTGAACCACGCGATCGGTGGCCCGTCGGGGTCGCGGCTGATGCCCTTCTCGTCCTGGTCCATGCCCTCGTAGCGCTCGAACTGCACACCGCGCCTAGTCAGCTCGTCGACGGCCTGGTCGACATCGTCGACGGGGAAGTTGAGGATGGTGTACGAAGCCGGTGTGTGGTTGGGCTTGGAGTAAACGAGGATGTCCCGGTCGCCGGCGATGTGCAGCGCGAGCAGGTCCGTCGCCTCCTCGGACACGTTGATTCCCAGCGTCTCGCCGTAGAACTTCTTGGCGGCCGCCAGGTCGTCTACCGAGAAGCCGCTGAATGCCTTCGTCGTACCGAACATGATGACCTCCGCCACCCCGGGGCAGCGTCGACCGGGGCGCGTCAATACAGACGGGTTCCCCGCCCGAGATTCATCGCTTGGCGTCAATCGTAGATGCCGGTGTTCCTGAGGTTCTCGGCCATGGCCTCGATCACCGGCGCCCGCGGGTATCCGCTGAGGCTGTTGGCGGTGTCGACGCCGCCGGCCAGCAGGCTGTTCCACACGGGACCGTCGGCGAGGTGCTCCAGGCCCTCGCGGGCCACGTCGGCCGGTTCGGACACGCCCGGGCCGAACCGCATGCCGCGCCGGGCCATCGCCGGCGTCTTGATGCTGCCCACGACGTACTCGACCACGTGGACGCCGTGCGGCCGCAGCTCATACCACAGGCCCTCGGCGAAGACGCGGCTGAATGCCTTGGCGGCGTTGTAGATGAGCGTGTACGGCGCGCCGGTGTAGCCGGCGACCGATCCCACGAGCATGATGCCGCCGCGCCCCCGCTCCTTCATGAAGCCGCCGAAGTGGTGGCACAGGGCCAGCCGCCCGCCGACGTTGAGGTCGACAACGGTCTGGAACCGGTCGAGCTCGCCGTCGAGGAAGTGCGTGCCGTAGGCGTTGGCGCCGGCGTTGTAGATCAACAGGCCGACGTCGATGTCGTCGGTCACAGTTCGGATCCTGTCGACCACGTCGGGGTCGGTGAGGTCGACCGAGAGCGTCCGCACCTCGACGCCGGTCTTGCGGACCAACGCGGCGGTCTCCTCGAGCGGCTCGACCTTGCGCGCCAAGAGCACGACGTCGAAGCCGTCGGCGGCCAGCTGCTGGGCGAACTCCGGGCCCATCCCCTCGGATCCGCCGGCGATGATCGCCCAGGGTCCGTAGCGCGAGGTATCAACCATTCGTTTGGTCGTTGTACACTACCCGCCCGTTGGGCTCAAGCCGTCTGGCCTGTGGGAGCGTCGCCGTGCCCGTTGCCGATCTGACCGAGGTCCCGCTCGCTTCGCTGATGTCGCTGGCCGGCAAGACGGCCGTCGTCACCGGCGGTGCCCGCGGCATCGGGTCGGCGATCTCGCGCCGGCTGGCCGAGGCCGGCGCCAACGTGGTGGTCGCCGACGTCGACGCCGCGGCCGCCGTGCAGACCGCCAAGGAGATCACCGCCACCGCCGCGGGCGCCACTGGGGTCTCGGCCATGGGCCGGGAACTCGACGTCACGTCCGGTGACGACATCGCTTCGGTGGCCGACGCTGTGGTGGACGAGCACGGCAGCCTCGACATCTGGGTCAACAACGCCGGCATCTACCCGATCCAGCCCTTGCTCGACATGACCGACGACGACTGGGACCGTGTCCTCGACGTGAATCTGCGGGGCGCGTTCATCGGTTCGCGCGAGGCCGCCCGCCGCATGGTGGCGGCCGGCTCGGGCGGCGTCATCGTCAACATCGCATCGGTGTCGGGGTATCGCGGGCGCAAGGGACTGGCGCACTACTCCAGCTCGAAGCACGGCCTGCGGGGCCTGACGCGCAGCCTGGCGGTCGAGCTCGGCCCGCACGGCATCCGGGCGCTGGCGATCGCGCCCACCATGGTCGTCACGCCCGGCACCGAGGCGGTAGCGGCGCAGGCCCGAACCGCCGACATGCACTCGACCGAGGTGTACTCGCAGCTCCCCTTGGGCCGGCCGGGGGTGCCCGACGACATCGCTCGGGTGGTGCTGTTCTGCGCCAGCGATCTGGCGTCGTTCATGACCGGGTCGACTCTGGCCGTCGACGCCGGCCAGATGGCGCTGTAGCCACACGTCGGGGGAGGGGTCCAATGACGGATGACGAACGACCTGGGGCGCCGCACCTCACGGAGTCGGTCGACGTCGCCGACGCCATCGTCGGCGTGTTGGCCGAGGCCGGGATCGAGTACGTGCTCGGGATCCCGGGCGGCTACACCGGCGATCTGTTCGCCGCCCTGCACGCCCACGACACCATCCGGGTGGTGCAGGTGCGCGAGGAGTCCCTCGGCTCCGCCATGGCCGAGGCCTATGGCCGCCTCACCGGCAGGCCGCTGGTGGTCATGGGCCAGGGCGAGTGGATCGCCGGCAACGCCGGGCAGGGCTTCCTCGAGGCGCTGCTGGGCAGCTCGCCCATGGTGATCCTGACCGAGATGTCCGACGGCGGCGCGCTCTCGCACCACGCCCCCTACCAGGGCGGCACCGGCGACTACGGGAGCTGGGACGCCCGCACGACGCTCCAGGGCATGACCAAGCGGGTCATGGTGAGCCACTCCCCGGCCCAGGCCGTTCAGCACACGCAACTCGCCATCAAGCACGCATTGACCGGCGACCCGGGCCCGGTGGCGGTCATCTTCCACGGTGACGCCCTGCGGGGTTCGGTCGGCCCCAACTCGCATCCCCGTCCCTATGCCACGGCCGCCTACCTGCCAAGGCCGATCGGCCCCAATCCCCACGCGATCGAGCGCGCCGCCGAGGCCATCGCGCGGGCCGAACGTCCGGTCATCGTCGCGGGCAACGGCGTGCGGGTGGGCCAGGCCTGTAGCGAGCTCGAGGAGTTCGCGCGAGCCGTCGACATCCCGGTCGCCACCACCGCCGGTGGCAAGGGCGTGTTCGACGAGACCGATCCGTTGTCGCTCGGCGTCATCGGCACGTTCGGCAACGCCCCGGCCAACGCCGCGGTCGGCCAGGCCGACGTCGTGGTCGCAGTCGGCACCCGCTTGGCGCCCATCGACACCGGGGACGAGAACCGGGCGCTGCTCGACCCCGACCGGCAGACCTTCGTCCAGATCGACGTGGAGCCCCTGAACGCCGGCTGGACGTACCCGGTCCACCACGCGGTCGTCGCCGACGCCGCGTTCGCCCTCCACCTGTTGGCCCGCCAAGTGCCGCCCCGATTGCCGGCGCGGCCGCGCTCGGGCGCCGAGCGGGTGGCGGAAGCGATGGACCGCCACGCGCCGTTGCCCGGCGCCGAGCTCAGCTCGGACGAGATGCCGATGGCGCCCCAGCGGATCATCTCGATGCTCCAGGAGCACCTGCCGGACGACACGGTCGTGACGTGCGACGCCGGCGAGAACCGGCTGTTCATGATGCAGTGGTGGCGCCACCGGCTGCCCGGTGCCTACCTGCAACCCGCCGCCGGCGGGGGCATGGGCTACGCCGTGCCGGCCGCCCTGGGCGCCCGGCTGGCGGGGCCGGATCATCCGGTGGTGGCGGTGTGCGGTGACGGCGGCTTCGCCATGTCGATCCACGGGCTGATGGTGGCCGTGCAGGAGCGGCTGCCGATCACGGTGGTCGTGTTCAACAACGCCGCGCTCGGTTGGGTCCTGCACGGGATGGGCGAGCGGGCGGTCGCCGCCGGGTTCAACGACTTCGACCACGCCGCCATCGCCCGGGCCATCGGCTGCCACGGCGTGCGGGTGGCCGAGCCGGCCGACCTGGCCGAGGCCCTCGGTCGGGTCGGAGGGTCGTCGGCACCCTTGGTGATCGACGTGCCGACGTCGCTGAAGACGTCGTTCAAGGACGTGGTACAACCGCTGGCCAGCAACCGTTGGAAGGCCGGCGAGTAGTGGGGGACCGATGAAGCTGGGAGTGCACCTGCCGCAGTTCGGGAGGGTCGCCGGGCCCGATGCGATCTCGCGGGCGGCCCGCCAGGCCGAGGACCTCGGGTTCGACGACGTCTGGGTGAGCGACCACCTGGCCATTCCCGACGGCATGCGCTACCCGCCGTCGTTCCTCTACGAGCCGATCCCGACTCTCACGTGGGCGGCCGCGGCGACGACGCGGGTAGGGCTCGGCACGAGCGTGCTCATCCTCCCGTACCGCCATCCGCTGCACCTGGCCAAGGAGCTGGCGTCGCTCGATCAGTTGTCGGGCGGGCGTGTCATCGTGGGTGCGGGCAGCGGGTGGCTGGAGGGCGAGTTCGAGGCCCTGGGCGTGCCGTTCGCCGAGCGGGGCGTGCGCTCCGACGAGGCGGTCGACGTGTTGCGGGCGTGCTGGGAGGGCGACGATCCGGTCACGTTCTCGGGACCGACCGTCGAGCTCAAGGCGATGAAGGTGCGGCCCAAGCCCGCGCACCGGATCCCGATCTGGATCGGCGGGAGGGCCCCGGTGGCGCTGCGTCGGGCCGTGGAGCGGGGCGACGGCTGGCACGGGAACATCCCGCCCGCCGAGGCGGCGCCGATCCTGCAGCGGCTGCGCCGCGAGCGGCCCGAGGAGTCGTTCGTCCTGTCGATGCGCACCGGCTGGGACGGGCTGTCGACGCCAGCGGACGACATCGGTCGCCAGGCGAGCGACTACATCGCCAACGGAGTGCAACACCTGGTGGCGATGCCG
>DASQUK010000154.1:0-4695 GCA_035641315.1 Acidimicrobiales bacterium
AGCGCCACCCCGGTGCCCGCCTGGCTGCCGATGATGATGTTCGCGGTGCTGTTCGGGTTGTCGATGGACTACGAGGTGTTCCTGCTGTCCCGGGTGCGGGAGGAATACGTCCGCACCGGCGACAACCGCACCGCCGTGGCCGACGGCCTGGCCAACACGGCCCGGGTCATCACCGCGGCCGCGGCGATCATGGTCACCGTCTTCGGAGCGTTCGTGCTCGAGGACGCCGTGTTCCTCAAGCTCGCCGGACTCGGCCTGGCCACCGCGGTGCTCGTCGACGCCACCATCGTGCGGATGATCCTGGTGCCGGCGACCATGGAGCTGCTCGGCGACCGCAACTGGTGGCTGCCCCGGTGGCTCGACCGGCTGCTGCCCCACCTCGACGTCGAGGGCGAGCCGGCGATCCCCGTCCCCGAGCCCGCCGCCACCGACGGCTCCCGGGCCGACGGCGATCGGGAGTCCGTGCCCGTGCCATAGACGTGCCGAACCGCCGGTCCCCCCACCGGCAGGAGCACCCGGGCGCCGCGCCACGCCGGCCGGCGCCCGGGTCGCGTACGCCACGGCCGCCCCGCGGCGGGCGTCGATCAGTCGAGCGTCGCGTCCGACGGACTGACGAACCCGAAGGCCACGCCGATCAGCGACAGCAGCACCGCCACGCCCTTGGCCAGGCGCGATGACGCGCCTGCGGTCTGAGCCATTGTCGTGAAGCGATCGTGCGCCCTAGCAGGGACGCGAATGCCCAACATCCTCACGACCTTTTCACGACCGCTTCACTTGTCTGGCCGATCGTCGTCGGCATGCAAACCAACGAAGCAACCTTGGCACCCACCACCCGGGGCCGCGCGAGCGACCCAACCGGACCGGGCCCGAACCGGCCGGACCGGGTGCCGTCGTGGCGGGGGCGGAGCACGCCACCAAGATCCACGGCTCCGGCCCACAACGCCGCCGCGCGGTCGACTGAACCCTCGCCCTAGCCAACGCTTCCGTTGCTCCCCCAACCCCACACAGGAGACCCCCATGCCCCCCGCCCCCGACGTTCTGCGCGCTTATTGGCCCCATCCGATGGGCCCGCCCACGCTCGCTCCCGAGGCCCTACACAAGGCCCAGGCCGACACCCTCGCCACGCCCCGGCTTCGCTACGACCCCTTCTCCCGACTGATGTTCCTCACCGTCAACCTTCTCTACGGCCGGCGCCGCTCCCTCGAAAAGTTCCTGGTGCTCGAACAGCTCGCCCGCATTCCCTACCAGGCGTGGGAACGGCTCGCGCAACGCGCTATCGCCCACAGCCAGGGCCGATCCACCCTGGCCCGCCGCATCATGGAGCGCGTCGTCGAGGCCCGCGCCCAACAAGACAACGAGCAGTTCCACCTCCTCATCCTCGAAGAGCTCCTCGCCCAACAGCGCGCGACTCCCCTCGGCCGGCTCCGTTACCGAATCCTGCCCCGAATCATCGCCGGCCCCTGGCATGCCTTCACCTGGCTGCTCCAACTCGTGCGCCCCACCTGGAGCTACCGCCTCAACGCCAACTTCGAGGACCACGCAGAGCACGAGTACATGGCCTATGTCGCCGAGCACCGCGAGCTCGACCGCCAGCGGGTGCACAGCGCCATCGCCGCCGACTACGGCCGATTCGCCTCGCTTGGTGACCTGCTGCGCCAGATCGGCCACGACGAACGCGTCCACAAGCTCGAGAGCCTCGCCGGCCACGACACCGCACGCAGAAACCAGACCCGCACCGGGCTCGACAGCTCCGCCCGCCGGGCTGCGTAGATCAATGGCGCTCCCCCGACCCCGCCGCCGAAGCCCGGGACGACGAGGACAGCAACCCGGCCCTCCAACGCACCGCGGCCGAGCTGGACACCCGCATCGGGGTCCCTCCGGGTTCGTTGCGCTGCACGACCCAGAAGCCAAGCGCCCCGCCCTGACGGCGCGATGACCACACCGGGCCAGGAGACGTGATGACAACAGACGAGCTCGTGAATGTGCGCTACATGGTCGACGACGTCCAAGCCGCCATCGACGTCTACACGACACATCTCGGCTTCACGCTGCGCGGCAGCGCCGCCCCGCGTTCGCGGCCGTGACCCGCGGCAACCTACGGCTGCTGCTCAGCGGGCCAGCCAGCTCGGCCGGACGACCGATGCCCGACGGAGCCAAGCCGGGGCCCGGCGGCTGGAACCGCATCCACCTCGTCGTCAGCGACATCGCCGCCCAGGTCGCCCGACTCCGCCAGGCCGGCCTGAGCTTCCGCAACGACATCGTCACCGGTCCCGGCGGCTGTCAGATCCTGCTGGAGGACCCCTCAGGCAACGTGATCGAGCTCTTCCAACCCGCCGGCGCCTGACCCGGCGCCGTACCCGGGTCTGGCCCGAACCCCACCGGGTGGCCGCCCGGGGAACAAGCCCGCCGCCGGCGGCTGGGAGGTGACCCGGCCGTGCCTCCGGCTCGGAGTCACCGCGTTCGGCGGGCCCGCCGCCCGCATCGCGATGATCCACGACCAGGTGGTGCGCCGGCGCCGATGGGTCACCGACGACCGGTTCGTCGACCTGGTGGGAGCCACCAACCTGAGCCGCGGGCCCAACAGCACCGAGCTCGCCATCCACCTTGGCTGGGAGCGCGCGCGCAGGGCCGCGGCCTGCTGGTGGCCGGGGTCTGCTTCATCGTGCCGGCCACGCTCATCGTCGGGGTGCTGGCCCGGGTCCACGTCGAGTACGGCGACGAGCAGGTTCATGACGTCTCCTGATCGAGGTGGCGCAGCTTGTCCGGGTTGATGATCGAGCGCACCGCTTGAACGTGGCCGCCGGCGATGTCGAGCACCATGACGGCGATCAGCTTGCCGGCGGCGTCGGAGACCATGGCGCCGGGTTGGCCGTTGACCTGCACCTGGCGTAGGGACAAGCCGCCGAACGGCTCGGTGGCCCGCATCCCCGACAGCAGCAGCCGGGCGACCTTGGCCCGGCCATGGACGGGGCGGGGGATGGCCCGTACCCGGCCGCCACCGTCGCCGTGGAGCACGACGTCGCGGGCTAGCAGCTCCTCGAGAGCTTGCAGGTCGCCGTTGCTGACTGCGGCCAGGAAGCTGCGCGCCAGCTGCTCACGCCGCTGCTGTGACGCCTCGAAGCGGGGCCTGCGCTCGTCCACGTGCTTACGCGCCCTGGCCACGAGCTGGCGGGTGTTGTCCTCGCCCGTGCCGATGATGGCGGCGATCTGCTCGTAGGGGTAGTCGAAGACCTCGCGCAGCACGAACGCGGCCCGTTGCTCGGGCGTCAGGCTCTCGAGCAACACCAGGAACGCCAAGGACAACGAGTCCGCCAGCTCGGCGTGGTCGGCCGGGTCGCTGTGACCGTCGTCGACCAGCGGCTCTGGCAGCCATTCGCCCACGTAGCTCTCGCGCCGGACCCGAGCCGATCGCAGCTGATCGATGCATAGCCGGGTGACCACGGTGGACAGATAGGCGCGTGGCGACTCGATCCGCTCGCCCTGCTCCAGCATGACGTGCAGGCGCAGCAACGCCTCCTGCACGATGTCCTCGGCCTCGCTCACGCTGCCGAGCATCCGGTAGGCCACCGCGAACGCCCGTGGCCGAAGCTCCTCCAAGATCGGCACCCCCGACATGGTTTCAGCCGAGTCCTTTGGTGACGCCCAGCCGCCAGCTCGGATACCGGAGCTGCCAGCCGAGCTCGCGCTTGGCCTTGGCGTTCGAGGCAACCCCGCACCTCGGTCATCATGAGCGTTGCCATCTCACCGGCTGCCAGCCGCCCCAGCCACCGCGGGATACGCCTTGGTGGCTTGGCATCCAGTGCTCTGGCGAGCAGGGGCAGCCACTCCCGCACGGGCGCGGGCTCGTCGTCGACGATGTTGTAGATACCCGGCCGGCCGCGCTCGACGGCGATGGCGGTCGCGGCCGCGGCGTCTTCGATGTGGATGTGCGACCAGACGCCACCGCCGTCGCCGACGATCGGGAACCGACGCTTGCGGATCGGACCGGCCATCACCGCATCCGGAGCCAGGCTGATCCCGGTCCCCGGACCGTAGAAGCCGCCGTAGCGCAACGCGAGGCCCTCGCCCCACTCGATCGTCGTCACCGCCTGCTCCAGATAGAGAATCGCCTCCAGCCCCGCCTGCTGAGAGTCGGGATCCAGGGGATCGGCCTCGGTCAGCACAGGCGCGTTCGTGCGGGCGAATCGGAAGCCCGCGAAGCTCTGCGCCACGAAGCGTCGTGCTCCCACCGCGCGGCCGGCGGCCAAGAGGTGGTCCGTCGCCTCGGTACGCAGCCGGTTGGTCATCTTCCCCATCGGCGAGCGGTCCGGGTGCCGCATGTCGCGGGCGCTCATCTTCCCGGACAGCGCCGTGAGCTGGTGCACGATCACCTCCGGCTCGGCCTCGGCCACCACGCTTGCCACGGCGTCGGGATTGAGAGCGTCGGCCACGACCGGCCGCGCTCCCAGGCTGCGCATCAGGTCTTGCTTCGATTCGCTCCTGGTCATCCCGACCACCTCGTGGCCTTGCGCCGCGAGCTGCGGGACGAGCGCTCTGCCGAGGGCGCCTGTGGCGCCGGCTACGAAGACTTTCATGACTGCTCCTGTCGTCTCATCTTGTCCTTGTAAGACGAGATGGAGGCGCCCCCTGTGACAGTGCTCAGCGCTCGGTCCTCAGCGCGCGCTCCTCCGAGGGAGGCGCGTGTGCACCACCCCC
>DASQUK010000155.1:0-4094 GCA_035641315.1 Acidimicrobiales bacterium
GCGGAAAGATGGCGGCAGCGCCCGTCCCGACCGTGCTCGGTCGCGCATGCAGGTCCCGCCACATCCGCCGTGGCCCCCGGCTCGGTCACCTCCACCTTCAGCGGCGCCGCCAGCGTGCCATGGGGACGGTCACCGCAACTGGCCACCCGACATGGCACGTGTCTCGGGGCGTTCACGGTGCCCTGCAGATCCGACTTTGAAGCGCGCCGCGGTCGTAGTCGAGCGACGCCAGATCGCCGGTTCCGCGTGCGTTCTCGACCTGCTCGCCGCGCGTTCTGTGCGACCGTCAACGAGCGATCTGTGCGTCGAGGTCAGGTCGTGGCTGAACCGTGCGCGCCCTCCCGAATGACCTCGAGGCCATGGTGGCCTTCCGCCGGTTGCACAACGACAGGACCGCGGGCGCGCAACGCACGGCCGGGTTGCTGTGCACCGACGCCCCGCTGGCGGCGGGTCACCGCGACGCTGATCGGCGACATAGAGGAGACAGGGATCCTCACCGACGCTGAGCTCGACGCGCTCGCGGAGGGACTATTGCGCGACGATGCCTACGGGTGGCCAGTGCCGGCCCAGTGGCTGCGGGACAGCACGGTCCGGCTGCACGGACGCCGGCATCGCCGTGGGGCCACTGTCGTCGTGGAGCGGCCGATAGCGCCAGCACTGCGACGTTGCGCTGCCACCCGAATCGTCGGCCTGGCTCCGGGTGCGGGTCGGCAGACTCGTGAACCATCCTGACGGCTGGTTCCTGGTCGCGCCGCGGCGAGCGCGCGTGGGGCAGCGGCGACTCCCGGCTTGGGCTCCGGGCAACCACGAAGATCAGGTCGAGGAACAGCTCCAGCGCTCTCGCCGCCCGATGTTCCTCAATCAGGTCACACGCGGGCGAATCCGGGAGCGTCATCGTGGTTGGTTTCGCGTCACCCACACGAGATGGCCAGCGGGACGCCGCCCGGCGTGACTGGCCTACTCCGGCTGTTCCACCATGGCGCTGCCGCCGCCGCGCCGGACCGGTTCTGCTGCAGCGAGCACGCGTCCGCCGCCGAGGAACTCGATGCCGGTGGCGGCGCCGATCTCGGCGGAGGTGGTGAATGTGTGGCCTCGCGCGCTCAACGCCTCCGCTTCGGGGGTGGCGAGAAACCCGGGCTCCGCCGCTGTCGCCACGGTGTTGCGCTGGCTGGCGCGGGGAGCGGCGATCGCTGCAGGGAGGGTCGCGTGAAGATCCACGCGATCGACGAGGATCTGGAGGACCGTGGTGATGATCATGGACCCGCCGGGCGATCCGAGCGCCAGGAAGGGGGCGCCGTGGCGCAGGATAATCGTGGGGCTCATCGAGCTGCGGGGCCGCTTGGCGCCCTCGACGCGGTTGGGGTGGGTGGTGGAGTCGAAGTTGAAGTCGGTCAGCTCGTTGTTGAGTAGGAACCCGTAGCCGGGCACCACCATCCCGTTGCCGCCGGTGGATTCGATCGTGAACGTGTAGGCCACGACGTTCCCGTCCCGGTCCGAGACCGTGAGGTGGGTGGTGGCGCCCGGAGCGGCCGAGCTCGTCGCATGTGTGCTTCCGGCCGGAGCGCCGTCCTGGCATGGGAACGGATCGCCCGGTGGGACCGGGCTGGTCGCCGCCGCCTCGGTGATGAGGCTGCGCCGCTCGGCGGCGAAGCAGTCGGACAACAGGCCGGCCAGCGGGACGTCGACGAAGTCCGAATCGGCCAGGTAGGCGTTGCGGTCGGCGAACGCATAACGGGAGGCCTCCAGGTAGAAGTGGAGTGCCTCGTCGCGGCTCATGGCGGACAGGTCGTATCCCTCGAGGATGTTGAGCGCCTCGCCCACGGTCGAGCCGCCGCTCGATGGTGGGCCCATACCGAAAACGTCGAGTCCCCGGTATCCCACATGCGTGGCGGGCCGCTCGGGCGCCCCGTAGCCCCGCAGGTCACGCATGGTCATGAGGCCCGGGCGCCAGGTGTGATTGGCGCCCGGGCCGACCGGTGGGTGTTGCACCGTCTCGACGATCGCCTCGGCGACCGCGCCCCGGTAGAAGCCCTTCGGGCCGAGATGGGCGATTCGCTGGTAGGTACCGGCGAGATCGGGATTGCGGAAGACGGAGCCAACGTCTCGGGGGGTGCCATCTGGATCGAGGAACAGGCTCGCGGTGGCGGGCAAATCGTCGAAGAAGTCGACGTTGGCCAGGGTCTGATCGAAGAAGGTCTGATCCACCACGAACCCCTCGGTCGCGACCCCGATCGCCGGCGCGAGCGCCTCGGCCAGCGAGATCGTGCCGTGGCGCTCCAGCGCCTCGAACCAGCCGCGCACCGTGCCGGGCACGCCGACCGAAAGCCCGCTGTACCGGGCATCGGTGAACGGCAGCGGGGCGCCGCCCTCGAAGAACGAGTCGGGCCGCATCGCCCCCGCTGCGGTCTCGCGGTGATCGATCGTCGTCACGCCGCCGTCATTGGCCCGGTAGATGACCATGAAACCGCCTCCGCCGATGCCGGCCGAGAACGGCTCGGTCACCCCCAACACGGCCGCCGCCGCGACGGCCGCGTCGACCGCGTTGCCGCCCCGGCGCAGCGTGTCCATCGCGGCCTGCGTCGCCAGAACCTCGACCGTTGCCGCCGCACCGCCGGTGCCGACCGCGGTGGGCGGGCCCGAGGAAACCCCGGTCTGTGCCGACACCCCGACCGCCGACACCAAGAGCGCACCCACCGCCAATGGGACCAAAACCAACCGGAGCCAGCCAACAGACATGTCGTCCCTCCCGCATGTCGGCCCACCCTACCCATCGTGGCTGAGTCATCGCCCGACGCCACGCAAGGCGACGCGACGTGTCGAAACTCCGTCGCTTCGTGCCCGCCCCGCCGCTTGTCTGGATCGCATCGAGGGCAGCGCGACGCCACGTGTCGGCGCCTAGTTGATTGAGCGCGCTGCTAGTGCATGGTCGACGGGGTACACACCGCCGGCGACGAGGGCGCCAGCCAGAGCCAGGCCGAGGAGGCGCCGACCGTAGAGGCCGTGCGCACAGGATCAGGGCGGTCCGCCGCCACGGTGACCGCGTGGCGGATCACGTCTTCGGTGACGTCACAGTCAGACATCCGGGTCTGAGGGGCGCATCCAGATCTGGCCGCGTGTTCCCGCGGCACCAGGAGACACGACCCACTAGCGGCTCTCTTGGGCTTCCCCCCGTTTCGTGGAGGGCTGCTGATAGCTGACGGAGCCTCGCAGTCGCCGGCACTGTGGTGCCACCCGGTTGGTCCGAGGGCAACAGGGGCGATCCGAGAGGCTGGTTTCACGCGGCCTGGTCCTGTCGGGCCGCTTCGGCTGCTCGCTCGGCAAGGACGTGTTCGTAGACGACAGGGGCGAGCATCTCGCAGCTGCTGTGGCGTCGCCGGTGGTTGTAGGCGTCGACGAACCGGGCGACCTGCCGGCGGGCCTGGTCCTTGGTCGCGAACCGCCGGCGCGAGAGCAACTCGTGCTCGAGGGTCGAGTTGAAGCTCTCCGCGGCGGCGTTGTCCAGCGCCGAGCCGACCCGTCCCATCGACTGGGTCACCCCCCATGCGTCACACGCCGTAGCGAACACGTCACCGGTGTACTCGCCGCCCTTGTCGGTGTGGAACACCACCCCGTCGACGCGTTGGGGTGCACGCACCCCCGGGGCGGGTGGTCGTGAGTGGACCGTCGGTGGGTTCGTCTCGACTGACAGCAACGCCTGCAGTTCAGCATGGCAGGGCCTGGTCGGGCCGGCGCGGCACCATTAGCCTCTGGCTGTCGCGCTCAGAGGGGGTGGTGCCATGTGCCTCGCCGAAACCACCGACGCCGTCCGCCACCAGCACGAGCACGAACCAGACGAGCGGCTCGCCCGCCGCCGCTTCCTGATGGGAGGGGGTGCGCTGGCCGCGGGGACGGCGCTGGCCCTCACCGCCCCCTCCGTTCCCGCTGCCGGCGGTAGTTCGTCTCGGCATCCTCGACACCGTCAGCGGATCGTCGACCTCACCCATCGGTTGCGCAAAGACTTCCCGACCTTCACCGGGGACCAGCCAACCGATGAGATCGTCGCCGACTTCGCCACCGCCGGCTTCTATTCCAAGCGGTGGCGGATCGGCGAGCAC
>DASQUK010000156.1:0-10640 GCA_035641315.1 Acidimicrobiales bacterium
GGGGACGAGGTCGACCGCACCGCGCTCCCGGAGATCGAAGGTCTTGATGTAGCCGCGACAGGTGGCGCAGGTGTCGACCCGGACCGACCGCTGCCCCTCGACAATGAACGACTCCATGAGCCGGGGATCATCCTCACCGCAGACGGCGCACGTGACGCGAGGGTACGGCCACCACGCCGCGCACCGGCCGCAGACGAGCGAACGGGGCGACCCCGCCATGAACTCGCCGCTCTCCTCGGCGATGGCCGATGCCTGCGGCTGACCCCCGCACACCGGGCACGCGGCACCCTTCCACTCATCGGGGATGGCCACGCCGGTGGCGCCGGTCTCGAGCACGGGACCGGCGGCGACCCGCACCCAGAAGCCGAGGCGCGGCTCGACCAGCGCCACGTCGTCGAGCCACGTCTCGACGACCGCCGCCGACTCGGACGGCGCGAGCGCCCGCAGCTGGTCGCCGGCCTCGTCCAGCGCCGGTGGGACGGCTGCGCGCAGTGTCGTGATCGCGAGCCCCAGCTCCTGCACGATGGACGGCGCGGCGCCCTGGACATCGAGCAGCGGGAACGCTCCGTCGTCGGCCCGGGAGGCGACCCGCGCCAGGCCCGCCCGGGTCTGCTGATGGCGCAGGACCGCGACGAGCACCGACAGTGGGGCGTGGGCGGCACCGACCTCTTCGCCGAGGAGCCGTTCGGCGCGGGCGAGGCGCACCTCGAGCGCGCCCGGGCCACCGCGGGGCCCTCGTCTCACGGGGTCACGGCGTTGGCTCGGCCGGCTCGGTGGGTTCCGCCGCCGGCGGCTCGGGCCTCTCCGGCTGGCTGTGGCTGGTCTCGCGGTACCAGCGCGGGTGGTGCCAGGCGGCCCACCCCCGGGTGACCTGGCCGTTTGTCATGCCTGCCAGCGTCCCGGGGAACAGGAACACCGAGAGCAGCACGTGGATGATGAAGCCCCCGACCATGACCAGGTACGCGGCGTGGTGGATCAGCCGCGACCACTCGCGCACGCCGTCGCCCGCAACCGAGGGGAACCACAGGGGGATGCCCGACAGCAGCAAGACGATCCCGAACACCAGCGACAACCAGAAGTAGACCTTCTGGCCGCCGTTCCAGCGGCCGTTGTCCAGCCCGGCATGCCCCGTGCGGGCGTAGCTCCGCAGCCGCCGGAACCAGGACCGGTCGGTGGCATCGAGCATCATCCCGCGTGCCCAGATCAACAGCATCAGCACGATTCCGACGGTGAAGGCGACACCGATCCACGGGTGCGCCGCCCGCATGGTCTGGCCCCCGCCGAACAGGCCGGAGAGCCAGGCCAGCCGTGGGTAAGCAAGCGCCATGCCCGACAGCATCAGGGCGACGAAGGTGATAGCCACCACCCAGTGGAGCACCCGCTCGAACAGGTTGTAGCGGACGATGACGACCGGCTCGCGCTCGACGGCCTCGACGCGCTCGCGGTCGATCACGTCCCCCCGGTCGGCGCCGGCGGTGACCGTCATCGTTCCGCCTCCTCGGGCTCGAGATCCTCGGGGCCCTCGTCCTCGGGGCCCGGCTGGCCCAGACGCTCGGCCTCGGCCACCGCCTCGGCTTCGGGCGGTGGCGCCTTGCGCCCGACACGCAGCCAGTAAAGGCCCGCGCCGATGAGCCCCGCCCACGTGGCCACGGCGCCGATGCCCCGCAGGCCGCGCAGCTTGCCGATGAAGCTCAGGTTCGCCCGCACATCGGGGTCGTCGGGGAGCCCGTAATCGCCGAGCATGTCGCCCCGCGGCACCACGTACGTCATGTGGAGCCCATTGACGCCGGACGGGTCGTACAGCACGGCGTCGTCGAAGCCGCGACGATGCAGCTTCTCGACCTTCGCCTCACCGTAGGCGAGCATCTCCTGGCGTGACCCGAAGCGGATCGACCCGGTCGGGCAGGCCTTCACGCAGGCCGGCTCGAGGCCACCGGCAACCCGGTCGACACACATCGTGCACTTGTAGACCTTCTTGGTCTTGCGGTCGAAGCGGGGGATGTCGAACGGGCAGCCGGTCACGCAGTACTGGCAGCCAATGCACTTCGTCTGGTCGAAATCCACGATGCCGTTCTCGTACTGGACGACCGCACCGGGCGCCGGGCATGCCAGCAGGCAGCCCGGCTCGTCACAGTGCAGGCAGCTGTCCTTGCGGATCAGCCACGCCAGGTCGCCGTTGTCGAGGTCGACCTCCTTGAAGCGCATGAGGTCCCAGGTGCTCGCGGTCAGGTCCTCATGGCTCTGGTAGCTGCCGAAGTTGAAGGTCTCGTCGGGCTCGAGGTCGTTCCACTCCTTGCACGCGATCTCGCACGCCTTGCAGCCGATGCACAGATCGATGTCGACCAGCTTGGACACCTCGACGCTCTCGCGGCGGATGTTGGTGCCGGACGACGGCGATGCCGACTTCCGGCGGATGGCCAGACCGAGTTCGGTGGACATGCCGGCCTCCCTAAGCCCTCTCGACGTTGACGAGGAAGCCCTTGTACTCGGGCGTCCGGACGTTGGCATCGCCGATGTAGGGCGTCAGCAGGTTGGCCATCATCGGCGCGGCTTCGCCCTCCCCCTTGCCGCCGGCGTAGTGCCAGTGGACGGGGATGCCCACCTGGTAGACGACCTTGCCGTCACCGACCCGCAGCGGCCGCATCCGTTTGGTGACGAGGGCGACCCCCTCCACCTCCCCCCGCTTGGACCTCACCCGGACCCGGCCCCCGTTGTCGATGCCCTTCTCATCAGCCAGCTCGACGGGGAGCTCGACGAAGAAATCGGGCATGGCCTCGACCAGGTAGGGCACATTCTGGGTCACGTAATGCTCGTGCTCGGTGACCCGGTAGGTCGTGGCGACGTACGGGAACTCGGCGTCATCCTCGGCGAAGCTGGCCGGGGCGTCCTCGTACAGGAACGCGGCCGGGTTGCGCCGGGTGCCCGACAACAGGTTGTCGAGCGGCGTCTCGGTCTGCTCGTAGTGCTCGGGGAACGGCCCGTCGGTCGTGAGGTTCTTGGGGGCGAACAGCCGCGCCACGCCCTCACCGGTCATGATGAACGCGCCCTGCCCCTCGTCCGGGGCGGACGTAGCCGGGAAATCGGGTATGTCGCCGACCCACGCCGAGCCGTTCCACTGGATCCCGGGTCGCGTAGGGTCCCACGGCTGTCCGTCGGCGTCGGCCGACGCCCGGTTGTAGAGGATCCGCCGGTTGAGGGGCCACGACCAGGTCCAGTCGTGGAAGTAGCCGATGCCGGTGGGGTCGGTGACGCCGCGACGGTCCATCTGGTTGCCGTCCTCGGTCCAGGAGCCACAGTAGATCCAGTTCCCGGACGCGGTGGTGCCGTCGTCGGCCAGGTCGACGAACGTCGCCAGCTGTTCGCCACTGTCGAGGTTGGAGCCGTTGACCTCCTGCGCCAGCTCCTCGAGCCCCGGGTTGTTCGGGTCGGCGTAGGGCCAGTGCAGGTTGAGCACCGGATCGGGGAACGCGCCGCCCTCCTCCTCGTACAGATCCCGCAGTCGCTGGTAGAGCTCGCCGAGGATCCGGTTGTCGTCCCTGGCCTCGCCCGTCGCGGGCAGGACCTGGTGCTTCCACTGGGCCCACCGGCCCGAGTTGGTGAACGACCCCGACTTCTCGATCCAGTGGGTCGCCGGGAGGAACAGCGCCTCGGTCTGGATCTCCTCGGGATCGGTGCCGGGCGCGTGCCAGAACTCCGACGCCGAGGTCGGGAGCGGGTCCATGATCACCAGCCACTTGAGGTTGGCGAGCGACTCGGCCATGCGGGTGGAGTCGGGGCCGACGGTCACGCCGGTGAACCCCCCGTAGATGATGCCGTCGAGCCGGCCGGCTCGAGCTTCGTCGTGGACGGTGAGCCACGACGAGTTCTTCTCCGGTTTCGGTATCCACGAGTAGGCGAAGTCGTTGTCGGCGGTCGCCGCCTCACCGAAGAACGCCTTCAGCTGGCTGACCAGGAACTTCCCGTAGTTGGTGCCGAAGAAGTTGATGGAGTTTGGACGGAGCTGTTTGGCGGGGACCTCGTCGAGGTAGTCGGCCATGGTCTCCATGCCCGGCCGCGGGATCCCCAGGTAGCCGGGGAGGATCTCCCACGAGATGGCGTTGTCGGTGTTGCCCTGGATGTTGGCGTGGCCCCGTTCGGCGTTGACCCCGCCACCGGGGATGCCGACGTTGCCGAGCAGCATCTGCAGGAGGCCGATACCCCGGATGATCTGCACCCCGGAGGTGTGGTGGGTGAGCCCGACGGCGTAGACGACGCTGCCGGCCTTGTCCGCGGTGCCCGTGGCGCCGAACTCCTCGGCGACCGCGACGAACTTGTCTTCGGGGATCCCGGTGATCTGGGAGACCACCTCGGGCGTGTACCGGCTGTAGTGCTCCCTCATCAGTTGGAAGACACAGCGGGGATCTTGGAGAGTGGGGTCCACCCGGGCGAACGAGGGCGTGGCGATCGGCCCTACGCCTTGGCCCAACCCTGGCTGGGGAGAGGCTTCCTCGGCAGAGCCCGTCTCGCGCTCGTAGTCCCACGTGGTGGTGTCGTAGGTCCGCTCGGCCTCGTCGTAGCCGGAGAACAGCCCGTCCTCGAACGAGAAGTCTTTGGCCACGATGAAGGATGCGTTGGTGTGCAGGCGGACGTAGTCCTGCTGGTACAGCTCATTTTCGAGGACATAGTTGATCAGGCCGCCGAAGAACGCCGTGTCGGTGCCTGCGCGGATGGGCACGAAGACATCGGCGATGGCCGACGTGCGGGTGAAGCGGGGATCGACGTGGATGATGCGGGTGCCCCGCTCGTCGCGCCCGACGTGGGCCCACTTCCACCCACACGGGTGGTTCTCCGCGGGATTGGCCCCGATCACCAGGATGACGTCACTGTTCTTGAAGTCACGCCAGTGATTCGTCATGGCCCCTCGGCCGAAGCTGGCGGCCAAACTGGCCACCGTGGGACCGTGTCAGACCCGGGCCTGTTGCTCCAGGTAGACCGTGCCCAGCCCCCGCATCAGCTTGGCGGTGAAGTAGCCCTCTTCGTTGGAGATGGTGGCCCCACCGAGGAACGAGAAGCCGGTCTGGCGGTTGACCGTGTTGCCCTCGTCGTCCCGCTCGATGAAGTGGTCGTCGCGGGCGTCCTTCACCCAGCGGGTCATCCTCTCCATGGCGTCGTCCCAGGAGATCCGCTCCCACTCGGTGCCCCCGGGCGCCCGGTACATCGGATGCTCCGGTCGCCGCTGGTTGACCGCCAGCTGCAGGGTCGAGGCACCCTTGGGACACAGCGTGCCGCCGTTGATGGGGCTGTCGGGGTCACCCTCGATGTGGACCAGCACGGGCTCGGTGTTCGAGGCCTGGCCGCCGATCGTGTAACCGATCATCGAGCAACCCACAGCGCAGTACGGGCAGACGGTGCGGGTCTCGGTGGCGTTCTGGATCTTGAGCTCACGCACTTCCTGGGCGGCGGCGGACGCGTCGAAGCCGAAAGTTGCAAGACCGAATGCTCCCCCACCACCGACGGCGCCCTGGAGGAACTGGCGACGGCTGATGTTCTCCATCAACGACCCCCTCTCTGGTCGCCTGCCGCCCCGTGTTTGTGCCGACCATTACAGCACATGATCTTCACGCGTGCGGCTACGATCTGCCCTCGGCGGGCGCGCTCGCCCAAAGGGGGGTCGCCACGCAACCCACGCCGTCGGAAGCGCAGGTGCTCGCCGCGGTCGGCGGGGTGATCGAGCCCGAGCTCGGGCGGCCGATCGGCGAGCTCGGCATGATGCAAGGGGTCCTCGTGCGACCCGGTTGGGTCCAGGTCTCACTGGCCCTCGTGGTGGCCGGCCACCCGCAGGGCGAGCGCATCCGCCAGGACGTGACCCACGCAGTGCGCGCGCTCGGCGTCGACGAGGTCATCCTCGATCTCCCGGCCATGAACGACCGCGACCGGACTCGCCTCCGCCGCCACCTCCAAGGCGAGCGCCCCCAGCCGTCCGCCGTGTTCGGCGACAGCCGCGTCCTCGCCGTCGCCTCGGGCAAGGGCGGCGTGGGCAAGTCGTCGATCGCCACCAACCTGGCGGTCGCCATCGCCCTCCGGGGTCGCCGGGTGGCGCTGCTCGACGCCGACGTGTGGGGCTTCTCGATCCCCCGGATGATGGGCATCCGCCGCGGGCCGGTGATCATCGACGGGCTGTTCGTCCCGCTCCTCGCCCACGGCGTGCGTGTGGTCTCGGTGGGGATGCTCACCGAGGAGAGCGCGCCGGTCATCTGGCGGGGCCCGATGCTGCACAAGATGCTGGAGCAGTTCGTGACCGACGTGTTCTGGGACGGACCCGACGTGCTCGTCGTCGACATGCCTCCCGGCACCGGCGACGTGTCGCTCACCGTGGCCCAGCTGCTGCCCGACGCCGAGGTCGTGATCGTCACCACGCCCCAGGCGGCCGCCCAGCGGGTGGCACAACGGGCGGCCTACATGGCCCGCGAGGTGAAACTGCGTGTGGTCGGCGTCCTCGAGAACATGAGCTGGTTCACCGGCAACGACGGCGAGCGCTACGAGCTGTTCGGCGCGGGTGGCGGTGAGATGCTGGCGCACGAGCTGGGCGTTCCGCTGCTCGGCCAGGTACCGCTCGTCCCCGCCGTGCGTGAGGGCGCCGACCAGGGCGAGCCCGTTGTGGTTCGCCAACCCGACGGCGAGGCGAGCCGGGCCCTTGACGCGGCCGCCGGCCGGCTCCTCGACCTGTCACCCGGCCGCATCCGCCACCCCCAGCTCCGCATCACCACCGCCGGGTAGCTCGCAGGAGGAGAACGCATGGCAACCACCGCAGCTCACCGGGTCGTCGACCGCCGCACCATGCTGGCCGTGCGCGACGGCGTCGCCACTCGCCGGCCAGACACGCTGGCGGGCGAGGAGCCCATGGAGATCCGCGTCAACGGTGAGGCGGTGTCGGTCACCATGCGCACTCCCGGCAGCGACTTCGAGCTGGCGCTGGGCTTCTGCCTCACCGAGGGGATCATCGACGACCCCGCCCAGGTGCGGGCCATCCGCTACTGCGTGGGCGACGAGACCCAGGAGTACAACGTCGTCGACGTCCACCTCGTCGACCCGACGCCGGTGCCCGCCTCGCTGCGGCGCAACGTTTACACGACGTCGTCGTGCGGGCTGTGCGGAACGGCCAGCATCGAGGCCGTGCGGAAGGTGGTGCCCGACGTGTCCGGCGATGGGCTGCGCGTTCCGCCCGCCGTGCTCAGCGACTTGCCGGCACGGCTGCGGGCGGCTCAGAGGGTGTTCGACCGCACCGGCGGGCTGCACGCCGCCGCGGTGTTCACCGACGACGGCAGGCTCGTGCGTCTCCAGGAAGACGTGGGACGCCACAACGCAGTCGACAAGGTGATCGGCTGGGCCGCGACCAACCGCCGGCTGCCGCTGACCGGTCACGTCCTCATGGTGTCGGGTCGCATCGCCTTCGAGATCGCCCAGAAGGCGCTCGTTGCCGGCGTACCGATGGTGGTGGCGGTGTCGGCGCCCTCGAGCCTGGCGGTCGAGTTGGCCGAGTCGGCCGGCATGACGCTGGTGGGGTTCCTCCGGGGCTCGTCGATGAACGTCTACACCGGCGAAGAGCGGGTGGTGCCGTCGCGCGAGCGCAGGGTGAGCGGCTGAGCAGGTGAGCACTGTGCAGTGGTGGCGGAGGTGGACGGGAATCGAACCCGCCGTCGTGGGTGACCACGACCAGCCGCTTTGAAGGCGGTGGAGCCCACCAGGCGCTCGGACACCTCCGTAGTGAGCCTATCGAGGTTGCGTCACGGGACCAGAGCCGCCAGCGCAGCGGTGACCGTCGGATCATCGGCCGCGGCCACGGTGCGCAGGTCCACCACGGTCTCGTTCCGCCGTACCACGGCGATGATTGGCCGGGGCGCGCAGCGGCGCAGCGCGGCCCCGTGGTCCCCCGGCAGGCACACGCCCCACGACGGGATCTCGATGCCGGGAAGGGCACCACCGCCGGCCACCGAGGAGCACGCCACCGGCGAGACGCCCTCGAGCCCGGCAGCGACCTTCTCGGCCCGCTCATGTAGCGCCTCGACGGACGTGGTCGCCATGTCCCAGAACGGCAGCCGCTGAGCGCGGCGTTCGAGGTAGGCGAACGCCACCTCCTGGAGCGCCGCGAGCACCAATGTGCCGGGGCGCGCTACGCGGTAGAGCGGATGCCGGGCGCAGATGGCGACGAGGTCGGCCCGACCGGCCACGACTCCGGCCTGTGGGCCGCCGAGCAGCTTGTCGCCCGAGAACGTCACGAGGGCGGCACCGGCCTCGAGCGACTGGCGGACGGCCGGCTCTGACCGGAGCCAATCCGGCGGTCCGGCCGCCAGCCACGGGCAGGCGGCGTCGAGTAACCCAGATCCCAGGTCGACGGCCACCGGCGGCCCGAGCCCCGCCAGCTCGGCGACGTCGACCGAGCTGGTGAAGCCCTCGATCCGATAGTTCGATGCGTGCACCTTGAGCAGCAGGGCGGCGGCGTTGGCGACAGCGCGGTAGTCGGCGAGCCGCGTCCGGTTTGTCGTGCCCACCTCGGTCAGCTCCGCTCCGGACAGGGCCATGATCTCGGGTATGCGGAAGCCGCCGCCGATCTCGACCAACTCGCCGCGGGAGACCACCACCGGCCGGCCGGCGGCCAGCGCGGCGAGCATGAGCAGCACCGCGGCAGCACCGTTGTTGACCACGAGGGCCGCCTCGGCGCCACAGGCCCGGGCCAGCAGCGCGCCTGCATGCTCCTGTCGCGAGCTGCGCCGGCCGGTAGCCAGGTCGAGCTCGAGGTTCACGTAGCTGGCGGCCTGGGTCACAGCCAACGGCGCCCGCCCGAGGTTGGTGTGCAACAACACGCCGGTCCCGTTGATCACCGGCTGCAGCAGCGCGGTCCGCATTCGTTCGACCTCGGTGGAGGCCGCACCCGGATCACCCTGCGCGATCGCGGCGCGGGCCGCGTTCACCAGCAACGGATGGGGCAGACCGGAGCCGGCCAACGATCGGGCCAGCGCGTCGACCGACGGCGGCCGGCCAACCCGATCCCTGCTCCTCACCGCAACGTCACCGCCGCCGGGCCATAGGCCGCGCGGCCGACGGCCACGAAGCCCGCCCCGGTTAGCTCGTCGACGAGACCGACGTCGACCGCCGCGAGCAAGCCGCCGGACGTCTGCGGATCGAACCCGATCGCCGCCGCAGTCTCGCCGGCAGCGAGCGCGACATGGCCCTCCACGTAGTCGCGGTTGCGGTGGTCGCCACCAGTACGCACCCCCGCCTCGGCGACCGCCAGCACACCGTCGATGAGGGGCAGCGACGACGCATCGAACACCAGATGGGCATCCGACCGCTCGGCGACCTCCCAGCCATGCCCCAGCAACCCAAACCCGGTCACGTCCGTGACCGCATGAACAGCCGAGCGATGGCGCCGGAGCACACCAGCCGCGAGCCGGTTGAGCTGGCGCATCGTCGAGATGGCCGCACCGATCGTCTGCGGATCCCCCGAGGCAAGCGCCAGACCCGTGCCGAGCGGCTTTGACAGCACCAACACGTCATCCGGCCGCGCCCCGCCCTTTGTGAACTGCTCGCCCGGCACCACGACGCCCTGAACGGCCAGACCGAAGATCGGCTCCGGTGAGCGGATCGTGTGCCCGCCGGCCACGACGCCTCCGGCCTCCACCACGACCTCGGCCGCGGCCCGGAAGATCGCCTGGATCACCGCGGCCGGGAGAGATTCGGGGAACGCCGCGATGTTGAGAGCGAGCACGACGTCACCGCCCATGGCGAACACGTCGCTGCACGCGTTGGCGGCGGCGATGGCACCGAAGTCCGCAGGGTCGTCGACCAACGGTGGGAAGAAGTCGGTCGTCGACACCAGGGCGACGCCGTCGGCGACCTGCACCACCGCCGCATCGTCAGAGGGCGCCAAGCCGACCAACAGGTCGGCGTCGCCGGCGATGGAGGCGGCGGCGACGAGCTCGCCGAGCAGCGATGCTCCCCACTTGGCCGCACAACCCCCGCACGAGGTCAGCTCGGTGAGCCGGACCGGTTCGCTCGACACGACGCGCATACCTCACCATCATGATGCAGATGCCGCCGCGCCGCCTGCCGTTCGCTCGGAACTCCACTGTCATGACGTCAGCTGGTCGACCGGTGCTGGTCGAAGATCACCCCAGGCGTTTACCCCGACACCCGCACCGCCGCTAGCGCGAGCCCGCACCCTGATCGGCGATCAGCGAGATCGAGGGCGACTTCAAGCTCGACCGACCCTGTGCCACGCCGCGCACGCGCCTCGCAACATCCGGCGGCGTTTTGTCGACCGACTGGTACCACCAGTAGTAGAGGCCCAGTCCGATCGCCGCCGCGACGATCGACACCCCGAGCACGACCAGCACGAACGTCCAGCGCTTGAGGTAGTGGTAGCTGCCCGGCACGACCACCGGCTGGGCCGGCACCGGTATCGGCTCCGACGGCGGCGTTTCCAGGGCGACCGGCGGCGGTTCAGGCTGCGACTCGAAGCCTCCGGTGTCGAACGTGGGCGTATAGGGCACCGTCGGCTCGCCCGGCAAGGTCTCACGTTCTTCTGCTTCAGGCACCGTAGACGACCTGGATCGCGACGAGGACGCCCAACCAGCCGGGGGCGATCGCGAGGATGAACGCTC
>DASQUK010000157.1:0-2960 GCA_035641315.1 Acidimicrobiales bacterium
GGACTCCTCCAACAGCTTCACCAGGTAGAAGGCGTCGCGAATCCCCTCGCTGCCGAAGCGGAAGTCCTGGTCGAACTTGCCGATGCGCTGGGCGTTGAGGTCGATGTGGAAGAGCTTGCCGTGCCAGAGGCACTGGCCCACCGCGTGGTGGAACGACAGCCCCGACATCGTCTCGTGGGCGAACTCGGGGTTGAGGCCGACCATGTCGGGCCACTCGAGCTCGCCGATGAACGCCAAGGCGTGGCCGACGGTGGGCAGGAACAGGTCGCCCCGAGGCTCGTTGGGCTTGGGCTCGAGCGCGAAGCGCATGTCGTAGCCACGGTCGCGAACATGGGCGCAACAGATGTTGACGGCCTCGGCGTAGCGGTCGAGGGCGGCGCGCACGTCCTTGGCGGCGTCGGCCTCGACCCCCTCGCGCCCACCCCACATCACGTAGGTCGTGGCTCCCAGCTCGGTGCCGAGCTCGATGGCGTCGAGCGTCTTGGCGATCGCGAAGCGGCGCACGGCGGGGTCGTTGGCCGTGAACGCGCCCTCCTTGAACACCGGCCGCGAGAACAGGTTGGTGGTGGCCATGGGCACCCGCATCCCCGTGTGGTCGAGGGCGCGACGGAACCGCTTGAGGATCTCCTCCCGCTCGGCGGGCGACGACCCCGGCGGCACGAGGTCATCGTCGTGGAAGTTGACGCCGTAGGCGCCGAGGTCGGCGAGCCGGTGGACGGCGTCGACCGGATCGAGCGGCGGCCGGACCTCGTGACCGAAGGGGTCGCGCCCCCGGTTGCCGACGGTCCACAGCCCGAAGGTGAAACGATCGCCCTGGCTGGGCGTGTAGCTGTCCGGCACGACCGAACCTCCTCCCCGCCGCCTCGCAGGCCAAACTAGCGCCGTCTGCCGATCGACGCCGACGGGGGGTGCGGGTGACGGAGGCCAACGAAGTGCGGCGAGCGCCCGGGGGGACCGGGCCGCGGCTCGACGCCCGCGGGGTGACCAAGCGGTTCGGGCGGCTCACGGTGCTGCGCGACGTGAGCCTGCGGATCGGCGCGGGCGAGGTGGTCGCCCTCGTCGGCGAGAACGGCGCGGGCAAGTCGTCGCTCGTGGCCTGCCTCGCCCGCATCATCGAGCCCGAGGAGGGCGAGGTCCGGCTCGATGGCACGCCGCTGCCCTCGACCCCCGACCAGGTCCGCCAGGCCGGCGTCGAGGTCCTCTGGCAGGACCATGGGCTGTGCGACGACCTCGACGTCGTCGCCAACATCTTCCTGGGCCGCGAGCCCGGCCGCTGGCTGATCGCCGAGAGCGACATGCGCGAGGGCTCCGTGTCCGTGCTCCGGCAGGTCGGGGCCGAGACCCTGCCGCTCGACCGGCCCGTGCGCTGGTTGTCGCGTGGCCAGCGCCAGCTCGTGGCCCTCGCCCGGGCGCTCATGAGCGGACCACGGGTGCTGCTGCTCGACGAGCCGACCGCGTCGCTCGGTGTCGCCGAGACGTTGCGGGTCCAGGCGGTCATCCGACAGAGCCGCGACGCCGGCGCCGGCATCCTCCTGGTGACCCACGACCTCGACCAGGTGTTCGCCCTGGCCGATCGGGTGGTGGTGCTGCGCGACGGCCGCGTGGTCGCCGACGTGTCGCCGCTCGAGGTGCACCGCGACGACATCGTGGCGCTCATGTCGGGCATTGAGATGGACTCGATGGCCCGGCGTCAGCTCCAGCGGCTCCGGAGCCTGGTCGATCAGCTCTCCGACGTCGAGCCGACGGCGTCGCTGCCGCTCATCGTCTCCGCCATGGCCGCCGCGCTCGACCAGGAGATGCTGTGCGTCCACCTGCTCGAGTCGGCCGACGACACGGGCACCGCCGTGCTGCGCCGCACCGCCGCCGTGGGACTGCCCGCGGCCCTGCTGGAGGTGAACGACCGGCTCGCGGTCGGCGTGGCGGGTGGCTGTGCCGGGCTCGCCGCGGAGGCCGCCGAGCCGGTGGTGGTCGAGGACCTCGCGAGCCATCCGGGCCCCGAGCGCTACCGCCGGGCCGCGGCGCCCTCGGGGATCCGCAGCGAGTGGGCCGCGCCCATCGTGGGCACCCACGGCGTGCTCGGAACCGTGTCGGGCTTCGCCACGTCGGTCGGCAGGCCCGAGCCGGCGCAGCTGGAGCTGGCGCGGCTCTACCTGGCCTACGTGGCGTCGGCCATCGAGCGCGAGCGGCTGCTGACCGAGCTGTCGCGTCGCAACCGCATACTGGAGTCGCTGCGGGGCATGCTCGAGACCCTGGTCGCAACCCCCGACCGGGTGGTGGTCGGTCTCGGGGCGTCGTTGCGAGCGTTGAGCGGGGCACTGGGCGCGGCCGGCGTGTGGGTGCTGGTCGAGCAGGACGGAGATCTGGTGCCCGGTGCGATGTACGACGACGGCGACCCCAGCGACCCGGCGACGATGGAGGCACGGTTCCGTGCCGCGGCCCGGTCGGTCCTGGCGAGCCAGAGCGACGGTGCCCGGTTCGTCGACCCCGACCTGGCGGCGGTCGCCATGCGGCACCCCGAGGGTCGGGCCGCGCTCGTCGCCCACCTGCCCGCGGGCGGTCCGTCGGCGGGCGACACCCTCGAGCTTCTCGATGACGCCACGCGCTCTCTCGCCCTCGCGCTCGAGGGTGAGGCCCTCGAGCGGACCCGGCGCGAGGCCGCCGCCCTGCGCCGGTCCCAGGTCATCCAGCGCGAGCTCCTTTCGTCGCTCAGCCACGAGCTGCGCACCCCGCTCACCGCCATCCAGGGCTATGCCTCCACCCTGCTCCAGCCGGACCTCACCTGGGACGCGGCGTCGACCGATCGCTTCCTCCGTTCCATCGCCAACGAGGGCGAGCGGCTCGGCCGGCTCGTGGGCGACCTGCTCGATTCGAGCGCCATCGAGTCGGGGGTGCTGCGACTGCAGCGGCATTGGTGCGACCTGGTGCCGGGGGCGATGTACGACGACGGCAACCACAGCGAC
>DASQUK010000158.1:0-14285 GCA_035641315.1 Acidimicrobiales bacterium
CTTCAGCGGAAGGTGTGGGATTCGAACCCACGGTGACCCGGAGGCCACAACGGCTTTCGAGGCCGCCCCATTCGTCCGCTCTGGCAACCTTCCGGGGCTGCAAGCTACCAGCGATCCCCGGTTCCTCCGACCGGGAAGCCGGCGTCACACCACCACGGTGCGCGGCCTGACGCCGGCGGCGTCGGTGGGGGCGTAGGCCTTCCACGCCTGGGCCAGCCGGCGCACGGTCTCCTCGAGCACTGCGGGTTCAGCGGAGTAGGGGAACCGCAGGTAGCGCTGGTCATCACCCGTGGGCGACATCACCTCACCGGGGATGACCTCGACGCCGTAGCGCAGCGCGACCTGGGCGTACGCCGAGGCGGTGCCGGCGGGGAGCCGGATCCACAGCGACGGTCCGCCCTTCGGGCGACGCCATTGCCAGGTCGGCAACACGTCCCCGAGCAGGCGCGTCACCAGGTCGAGATTGCGTCGCAGCATGGCCCGGTGCTCGGCCCGCAGCTGGTCCAGCTGCGGCACGATGCGAGCGGCCACCGCCTGGTCGAACAAGGGAGACCCCAGGTCGTTCATCGCCTTGAGCTCGGCCAGGCGTGCGACCAGCGGCCGGGGCCCGCGCAGCCAGCCGATGCGCAGACCACCCCAAGCGGCCTTGCCGAGCGAGCCGGCGGTTAGGACGGTGGCGTCGGGACCGGCGTAGGAGGCGATCGACGGCGGGCGGTCGTCGTCGAGCGGGCAGTTCTCGAGGGCGTTGTCCTCGATGATCGGCACACCGCTCTCGGCGCTCAGCGCGGCCAGCTCGCGCCGGCGGTGCACCGCCAGCAGGGCGCCCGTGGGGTTGTGGAACGTCGCCATGAGGTAGAGCGCCGCGGGGCGGACGGCGGCCACCGCAGCACGGGCAGCCCGCACGTCGACGCCGTCGTCGTCGACCGGCACCGGCATCAGGCGGGCGCCGCGGCTGCGGAACACGTCGAGCGTGCCGGCGAAGCTGGGCGACTCGACGACCACGGCGTCGCCGGGCCGGACGAACAGCTGCGTCGCCAGGTTGACGGCCTGCTGCGCGCCCGTGGTGACGAGCACCTCCTCCGGTTCCGTCGCAGTGCCGTCGCGACTCAGCATCGTCGCCACCGCCTCACGCAGGTCGGGCAGCCCGGCCGGCAGGTAACCGACCTGTGTGAGCAACTTCGGCCCGTCGTCGGCCACCACGTCGGCCAGGGCCTCGGCCACGGCCGGGTGGGCCGGGAAGATGGCGCATGCCAGCGAGATCACGTTGTCGTGCGACTCGATCAGCGCTCGGTAGACGGGGCTGAGCGGCACGCCGCCTGCGGGCATGCGGTCGGCGCCGGCGCCCTGTCGCACGCGGGTGCCGCTACCCTGGCGGCTCTCGAGAAGCCCTTCGGTCCGCAGCGTGTCGAGCGCGGTGACTACGGTCGACCGGCTGACGGCCAGGCGCTTTGCCAGCTCGCGCTCGGCAGGGAGCCGCTCGCCCGCCGGCAGCAACCCGTGCTCGACAGCCCGTCGGATGGCGTCGCCGAGCTTGCGATGCAGTGGACCGGGACCGTCGGACCACGCGCCCAGAATCGCCTCGATGGATTGGTTCATACCAATACTCCGGAAATTGGCTATGGAGCAGCCTGAGTGTCTGCGCCACAGTACATGCCAATGGCGAGCTGCGCCATGAGATCGGCGCAATGGACCGCTTATTGGATTGGCTCGTCGGTGCGTGTGCGGAGGAGGCTGCCGTGTTCGAGGTCTACTGCCCGGGTCATCGGTCGAGGGTCCTGCTCGACATGTCACGCGTCGAGGCGCTCCACAACACCGGCGACGGGCCCATGCTCGACTGGCGATGCTGGTGTGGCACCCGCGGCTCGCTCCTCCGGGGGAGGAAACCGGCGCCGACCTCCGACGCCGCCTGAACTGTGCTCGCCGATCCGGTGGATCAGGCCGAGCGCTGGGCCCGGCGTTCCTCGAAGAACCCGGTGAGCAGAGCGGCCGCCTCGTCGGCCCGTACCCCGGACACGACCTCGACCTCGTGGTTGAGGCGGGGATCGACGGCCAGGTTGTAGAGCGACCCGCAGGCGCCGGCCTTGGGGTCGGCGGCCCCGAACACCACCTGGTCGACCCGAGCGGCGACGAGGGCCCCGGCGCACATGGGGCACGGCTCGAGCGTGACGATCAGCGTGGTGCCCTCGAGGCGCCACGAACCCACCACCTCGGCGGCGTCGCGCAGGGCGAGCAGCTCGGCGTGTGCGGTCGGGTCGCCGGCCCGCTCCCGCTCGTTGTGGCGCTGGGCGATGACCTCGCCGTCGCGCAGCACCACGGCGCCCACCGGCACGTCGTTGTGGGTGACGGCCAGAGCGGCCTCGTCGAGGGCAAGCTCCATGGCGGCATCGACATCCACGACGACCGACGCTACTGGCTCGTACGGCCGGCGCAGACCGGCGAATCAGCGGAGGGAGTGGGATTCGAACCCACGGTGGGCAGGACCCACACACGCTTTCCAAGCGTGCCGATTCGGCCGCTCTCGCATCCCTCCCGGGTGGTAGCCAGGGCAGCACACGCTATCGTGTCGGACGCCCGTGACCGCAGGTGGCGGCCGGGTCCTGTGCAACTGCAGCCCGTGAACCGAGTCAGGGCCGGGAGGCAGCAGCTCTCAGCGGAACCTGCGGTGTGCCGCAGACCGCCTGGCCGTCACCTCCGGTGACGGGCATCGTGCTTTCCGCTCTCGGCCACTGCGTGGCCGGGCCGCTCGGGCCCGGGCGCCTCCGGTGACGGGCATCGTGCTTCCGCCCGCAGTTGTGCGTGGTTTCCCGCCGGGGCGAGGTCCCAGCCACCGATAGCATCCGCCCCGATGGCTGCGTACCAGTCCCTCTATCGGCGTTACCGCCCACAGCGGTTCGACGAGGTGTTGGGACAGGACCACGTGACCAAGGCCCTGCGCAACGCCATGCGTGAGGGCCGCGTCGGCCACGCCTACCTCTTCAGCGGACCCCGCGGCACCGGCAAGACCTCCACCGCCCGCATCCTGGCCAAGGTCCTCAACTGTGACGCCCCCGTCGACGGCGAGCCCTGCGGCAAGTGCGACAACTGCGTCGCAGTCGCGGAGGGGCGGGTCACCGATTGGCTTCTCGAGCAGGACGCGGCCTCCAAGAGCAAGGTCGACGACATGCGCGACCTCATCGAGCGTGTGCCGCTCGGCACGTCCGGCAAGCGCCGGGTGATCATCCTCGACGAGGTGCACATGTTGAGCCAGGGCGCCGAAAACGCCCTGCTCAAGACACTCGAGGAGCCGCCCGAGCACGTGGTCTTCGTGCTCGCCACCACCGATCCGCAGAAGGTGCGGCCGACGATCCTCAGCCGCACGCAGCGGTTCGAGTTCCGCCTGCTGTCGCCCGATGTGCTGGCCGAGCACGTCCGCCATGTCATCGCCGACGCACGGCTGGGCCTCGATGCCGAGGCTGTCGAGCGGGCCGTCGACCACGTGATCCGCAGCGGCGGCGGCTCGGCCCGCGACACCCTGTCGGCGCTGGACCAGGTGGCGGCCCTGGGCGAGGTGTTCGACGAGGCCCAGCCGGTGGACGCCGTGCTCGACGCCATCTGCGATCGCGACGCCGGACGCGTCCTGCTTGCCGTGGCCGATGCCCTGGCCGCCGGGCGCGACCCCCGGACGCTCGGCGAGGACCTGATCGCCGCCCTGCGCGACGCCTTCCTGGCGGTGATGGGCGCTGCCGACGAGCACGTGCCGCCGGCACAGCGGGAGCGGGCCGCCCGCATCGGCGAACGCCTGGGGCCGGCGGGCCTCACCCGGGCGCTCGACGTGCTGGGCGAATCGCTCATCGAGCTGGCGCGCAAGCCCGACCCGCGGATCGTGGTCGAAGTGGCGCTGGTCCGCCTCACTCAGCCATCGGCCGACCGCACGCTCGACGCCATCCTCGAACGTCTGGATCGCCTGGAACGCCAGGGCGTTGGGAGCGCCCGCGACGGCGGCGGCAGTAGCGGCGACCGGAGTCGTGGAGGCGGCGGAGCCGAGCCGGCCCACGCGCCCGGGGGTTCTGCGGCGGCTCGGGCCGCGCTGTCCCACCGCCAGGGCGGCGGCGATCCTCCGCCCGCGCAGACCCCTCCACCGAGCGGCGGCAAGCCCACGCTCGGCGCCGTCGTACGGGGACGGACGGAGCCCGCCCAAGCGGCCGAGCCCGCAGCTCCCGCGGCGCCTCCGCGCCCGATGGAGGAGCAGGCCGTTGGACGCGTTCCCGATCGGGACGAGATCACCGGCGCGTGGATCGGCAGCGTGCTGGCCAGGTTGCCAAAGTCCGTCCGGAGCCGTTGGCGCGGCGGCCGGTGGGTCGCGCCGGACTCCGGTGCTGTCCGCTTCGCTGTATCCAACGAGTGGCACCAGAAGGCGTGCGACGACTCGCGGCGCGAGGTCGAGGAAGCCCTCCGGGCCCATTTCGGGGTGCCGGTGCCGGTGACCGTGGTGGTCGAGAGTGAGCCGCCGCCGGGCACCGCGCCTGGTCAGCAGGCGGCCCGGCCGCCCGACGAGGTCGAGCACATCGATCCCACCGAGTTGCGAGACGCCGATGACGCCGCTGTCACGGGCGTCGACCTGGTGGTGCGCACGTTCGGCGGCGGCGAGCTGATCCAGGAGGACTGATGGCCGACTCTCCGTCCGATCCGCCCGAACCGGAGCTGCCCGATCTCGGTGGGCTGCTCGAGTCCGCGCAGGAAGCCTTCTCGGCTCAGGCCCGAGTCGCGGATGAAGTGGTGACGGGCAGCGCCGGGGGCGGCGTCGTGACGGTGGAGATGTCGGGGAGCGGCGAGGTGCGCTCGGTCAAGCTCGCGCCCGAGGTCGTCGACTCCGACGACATCGAGATGCTCCAGGACCTGATCGTGGCCGCCCTCCACGACGCGGGCACCAAGGTCACCGCCCTCCAACGCGACGCGCTGGGGGCGTTCGGCGGTATCGATCTCGGCGGGTTGGGCGGGGCGCTCGGCGGCCTGCTCGGCGGTGCCGGCCGAGGCAGCCGAGGCACGAGCTCCGCCTCGGGCGCCGATCCCGAGAAGGGCTAGGCAGCCGCGTGGCCGTCTACGCCGGTCCCGTCCAGGACCTCATTGACGAGCTGGGGCGGCTGCCCGGTGTGGGGCCCAAGTCGGCCCAACGCATCGCCTTCCATCTGCTCAAGCTGTCCAAGGCCGACGCCCTGCGGTTGGCCCGTGCCATCGCCGAGGCCAAGGACCGGGTGGCGTTTTGCCAGACGTGCTTCAACGTGGCGGAGGGCGACGTCTGCGGCATCTGCGCCGACTCCCGGCGCGACGCCACCGTCGTCTGCGTCGTCGAAGAGCCCCGCGACGTGGTGGCGGTCGAGAAGACCGGCGAGTTCCACGGCCGCTACCACGTGCTCCAGGGGGCGATCAGCCCCATCGAGGGCGTAGGTCCCGAGCAGCTGCGGATCCGCGAGCTGCTGGACCGCATCGAGCGCGAGGGGATCGCCGAGATCATCCTGTGCACGAACCCCAATCTGGAGGGCGAGGCCACTGCGCTGTACCTCGGCAGGTTGCTCAAGCCCCTGGGGCTGCGGGTGACCCGCATCGCCAGCGGACTGCCGGTGGGTGGTGACCTGGAGTACGCGGACGAGCTCACGCTCGGCCGGGCGCTCGAGGGACGGCGGGACGTCGAAGCCTGAGCCGACCTTCGCCCGCGTCCCCAGGTGCGCCGGCCCGACGATCGAGGCGGGCGGACGGGACCGACCATCGGACCGGCACACCTGGAAACACCAGCGCAGGAGCAGCGGCCTTGCACGCCCCCGTGCTCCTGCCCCCGACAACGTTGCGCGCACGTTACACCTGTAACGACGGAAGCGCTAGTCGAACGCTGTGAGCGATATTTCCCTCACCTTAGGTAACAAACGACGCCGAGCGAGGCAGCCGAGCTACCTCGTCTAGGGTCGGGCGATGGACTTCGCCCTGAGCGCGCGGGCCGAGGAGCTGTGCAAGCGGCTCGAGGCCTTCATGGACGAGTGCGTCTATCCCAACGAGGCGCTCTACCACGGACAGATCGCCGAGTCGGGTGATCCGCACGTACACGCCCCGATCCTCGACGACCTCAAGGTCGAGGCGCGGGAGCGGGGACTGTGGAACCTCTTCCTGCCCCATGCCACGGAATGGACCGACGGGCTGTCCAACCTCGATTACGCGCCCTTGGCCGAGATCACCGGGCGCAGCCCCCTGGCGCCGGAGGCGCTCAACTGCTCGGCGCCGGACACCGGCAACATGGAGATCCTCACCATGTTCGGCACCGACGAGCAGAAGGAGCGCTGGCTGCGCCCACTCCTCGAGGGCGAGATCCGCTCGTGCTTCGCCATGACCGAGCCCGCGGTCGCGAGCTCCGATGCCACCAACATCTCACTGCGGATCGAGCGGGACGGTGACCACTACGTGCTGAACGGACGCAAGTGGTGGATCAGCGGTGCGGCCCGGGAGCGCTGCCGGGTGGCCATCGTGATGGGCAAGACCAATCCCGATGCGCCGGCCCATCTCCAACAGTCCATGGTGCTCGTGCCCATGGACACGCCTGGGCTCACCAACCTTCGCAACTTGCCGGTGTTCGGCTATCAGGACAACGAGGGCCACTGCGAGCTGGTGTTCGAGCACGTCCGAGTGCCGGCCGATCACCTGCTGGGCGAGGAGGGCGGGGGGTTCGCCATGGCACAGGCCCGGCTGGGGCCCGGCCGGATCCACCACTGCATGCGGGCGATCGGGGTCGCCGAGCGGGCCCTGGGGCTCATGTGCCGGCGGGTGCGCCAACGCACGGCCTTCGGCAAGCCGCTAGCGGAGCAGGGCGTGATCCAGCAGTGGATCGCGGACAGCCGCATCGAGATCGAGCAGGTGCGCCTGCTCGTGCTCAAGACGGCCTGGCTCATGGACACCGTCGGCAACAGGGGCGCCCGCATCGAGATCTCCGCCATCAAGGTCGCCGCCCCCAATGTGGCGTTGCGGGTCGTGGATCGAGCGATCCAGGCGCACGGCGCGCTGGGCGTGTCCGACGACGTGCCGCTCGCGTCGATGTACGCACACCTGCGCACGTTGCGGCTTGCCGACGGCCCGGACGAGGTGCACCGCATGTCGGTGGCCCGCCGGGAACTGCGCAAGTACGAGGCGGGATAGCCGTGGACGTGCGACGTTCCATTGCCGGTCTGGCGGCCGTCGGCCTGCTGGTCGCCGCGGGATGCGGTGGCGACGATGGCGGCGACGGCGACAGCGCCGAGAGCGCCGGTGGTGGCTCCACCGAGGACTTCTGCGCCGGCTTCAACGACATCAACGAGCAGTTCGCCAACATCGATCCAGCGGAGAACCCGGAAGCGCTCGACGAAGCAGTCGACCTGCTGCGGGACCTCGACCCTCCCGAGGAGGTTGCCGACGACTACGCCATCGTTATCGAGGGCTTCGAGGCGCTCGCCGACATCGACGTCAACGACCAAGACGCCGTGGCCGACCTCCAGGAGGAGTTCTCGGGGACGGAGGACGCGTTCACTGCGGTCAGCGAGTTCGTCGAACGGGAGTGCTGACGGCCCGGGACTCCGGTTACGCCGCGGCCGCGGCTTCTTCACGATCGGCGGCGGGCGAGACCACCGGCGAGCGGACCGACCGCAGCACCGCCAATCCGGCCAGTCCGGCAATGATGCTGGCCCCGAAGATGCCCACCTTGGCGGCATCGGCCAAGGCGGCGTCGTCGAAGCTCAGGCCGGTGACGAACAGCGCCACGGTGAAGCCGATGCCGGCCGTGATGGCGAGCCCGACGATGTGGCGACATCCAGTCCCGGGCGGCAGCGCGCCGATGCCGAGGCGCGTGGCGACCACCACGGCCAGGGTGATGCCGATGGGCTTGCCAAGCACGAGCCCGAGGGCGACGCCCGCCGTGACGGGATCGGTCACCGCGTCCGAAAGGGCATTGGCCGTCAGCGGGACACCGGCATTGGCGAGGGCGAAGATCGGCACGATGACGAACGCGGTCCACGGCGCCATGCGTGTCTCCAGCCGCTCGAGGGGTGAGCGGGTCTCCGTCGTCAGCCAGTCGAGGTCCGCCAGCGCCGATTCCGTTTCCTCCAGCTCGTCGTCGGTGAGCACGTCGTCGGCGAAGGGAGCGTCGACCCGGTCAACCAGCCGTCGGGCCTCGCGGGCGAAGCGGCGAGGGTCGTAGAACGACCACGCCGGGGTCAGCAGCGCCAGGGCCACGCCGGCGAGCGTCGCGTGGACACCCGACTCCAGCAGGGCCAGCCATGTCCAGGCACCGAGCGCAAGGTAGGGCGCCAGCGACCGGACCTCGAGGTTGCGGAGCAGAGCGACCAGCACCAGCCCGCCGAAGGCGGCGGCCAGCCAGCCGAACGACAGCTGCTCGGTGTAGAAGACGGCGATGACCACGATGGCGCCGATGTCGTCGGCGATGGCCAGGGTCAGCAGGAAGATCTTCGCTCCGTTGGGCACCCGGTCGCCCAACAGCGACAGCACGCCGACGGCGAAGGCGATGTCGGTGGCCATGGGGATGCCCCAACCGCCACTGCCGTCGCCACCATGGTTGACGATGGCGTAGATGAGGGCCGGCACCACCATGCCGCCGAGGGCGGCGAAGGCGGGGAGTGCCGCAGCCCGTGAGTCCCGCAGGTCGCCGTGGACGATCTCCCGCTTGATCTCGAGGCCGGCGACGAAGAAGAAGAACGCCATCAGCGCGTCGTTGACCCACATGCGCAGGTCGAGATGGTCGAGCTGGAGGAGCCCTCCCAGCTCGACGCGCAGGCCGGTCCGCCAGAACGTCTCGTAGCTGTCGCCGAAGGGGCCGTTGGCCCACACGATGGCGCCGACCGCCGCCACGATCAGGACCACGCCGCCCGCGGCCTCGGTGTCGAGGTAGCGCTGGAGCGGCTGGACGAACGTGCGGGGGACGAACCGGTCGGAGGCGCTCCAGGCGTGGCGGACGGGCGTCTCCTCCAGCAGCGGTCCCACGGCCCACAGCGTGTGACCGAAACTTGCCTGGTTGTTCCACGGGGCGTTAACAGCCTGTTAAAGGGTCTCAACGGAGACGTCACGTCAGCTCGTGCTCGGCGGCTGCGCCGCCGAGAGCCAACGTTGCTTCCCGCTCTTGGCGCCTACGGCGCCGGGGCGCTCTGGCCCCGGGTGCGCCTGTCGGCGCACCCTCAAGTGCCGGGACGCCGCACGACCAGGCTCACCCTGGTGCCGTCCGGGGCCGGGGTGAAGCTCACCTCGTCGGCCAGGGTGCGCATCAGGGCGATGCCGAGCCCGCTCTCGTGGCGGAGGCGCCGGGGGTCGGTGACGGCGGGGAGGGTCTCCACCTCGTCGGGATCGAATCCGGCGCCACGGTCGATGACCTCGACCCGCACCTCACGGTCGTCGACGGTGCAGCGGACGGTCACCGGGCCTTCGGACCAGTTGGTCTCCTGGGCCTCGATGGCGTTGGAACAGGCCTCGGTGACCGCGATCTTCAGGTCGTCGAGGCGGGCGGGGCTCAATCCCGGGGCCAGCGCGCCGACGGCGGCGTCGACGACCAGCCGCACCAGCGAGAGGTAGGCGGGGCGGGCCGGGAACTCCAGCTCCACGACCGCCATCGGATTACCCCGGGGCTATGGCGTCGTCGAGGGACGCGTGGAGGGGCACTGCCTTGTCGAGGCCTGTGATCTCGAACAGCCGGCGGATGCGAGCCTCGGTGCACACGAGGCGCAGGTCGCCACCGTGGGTCCGGGCCCGTTTGAGGGCGCTCACGATGGTGCCGAGCCCGGTGGAGTCGAGGAAGTCGACACCCTCGAGGTCGAGCACCAGCCGGGGCGAACCATCGCCCACCAGCCGGATGAGGCGCTCACGGAGGCTGGGTGACGTGGCGACGTCGAGTTCGCCGTAGACCGACACGACGGTCCATCCTGCGATCTCGGACACCTCGGTTCGCAGCTCCATAGCGCGCTGACCCTATCGCCTGGCCCTCGGCCATCCCCGGACGGCACGGCGACACAAGGCCTACACCAGTGGAATTCCAAGGGCGTAACCTGGCCCCGGTCATGGCCCTCGTCGACGTCTCGTCCGTGCTCGAGGGACCGGTCGGGGACCCGACCGGTATGGCTGAACGCGAGAACGGACCGGATCCCGTGGCCGCGCTCCTCACTGCGCTGGCAGACCGTGACCTCGCCGCCCACCGGGAGACTTCCCCTCTGGTCCGGGTGCAGCGCATACCCCCCCGCCCGGGTCGGCCCGGCGAGCTCGCTCGCCCACTGCCGTCCGAGATCGTCGAGTGTCTGGGCGTGCCGCACCTCTGGGTGCACCAAGCGGAGGCGATCGACCGGGCTCGGGCGGGTCGATCGGTGGTGGTGGCCACCGGCACGGCATCGGGCAAGTCGCTCTGCTACCAAGTGCCCATCGCCGAGGCCGCCCTGGCGCCGGTGCGCCGGGGCACCGCCTTGCTGGTGTTCCCCACCAAGGCGTTGGCTCACGATCAGTTGCGGGCGTTGGCGGACCTCGATTTCCCCCGGGTCGTCGCCGGCGCCTACGACGGAGACGCCGGTCCCGAGGAACGGGCGTGGATTCGCCGGCATGCCACGGCCGTGCTCACCAATCCCGAGATGCTGCACAGCGGGATCCTTCCCCACCACGATCGGTGGGCGACCTTCCTGGGTCGCTTGCGCTACGTCGTGGTGGACGAGCTGCACGCCTTTCGGGGCATATTCGGCAGCCACGTCGCCCACGTGCTGCGCCGGCTCCGGCGACTGGCCCGGCGCTACGGTGCCGACCCCACGTTCATTTGCTGCTCCGCGACCATCGGCGAGCCCGAGGTGCTGGCGTCTGCGCTGTGCGGCGTCGAGGTCGAACCGGTCGTGGCGGATGGGTCGCCCCAAGGTGAGCGGCTGGTGGCGGTCTGGAACCCACCGCGGCTGGACGAGCTGACCGGCGTCAGGGCCTCGAGCAACGGTGAGACGGCCGGCCTCGTGGCCGAGCTGGTGGCATCGGGACACAAGACGATCGCCTTCTGCCGCAGCCGGCGGTCCACCGAGGTGGTGGCTGCCGATGCTCGCAGGCGCCTTGCTCCCGGGCGCCGCCGGCGGGTCAAGCCGTACCGCGGCGGCTACCTCGCGGCCGAGCGCCGGGAGATCGAGGACGAGCTGTTCAGTGGTCGCCTCGACGGCGTGATCGCCACCAGCGCGCTCGAGCTGGGCATCGACGTCGGCGGGCTGGACGCCGTCGTGCTCAACGGCTTCCCGGGCACGATCGCCTCGTTCTGGCAGCAGGCTGGTAGGGCCGGGCGCTCCGGGCAGCCGTCGGCGGCGGTGCTCGTGGCGGGGGCGGATCAGCTGGACCAGTGGATCGCAGCCCACCCCGACGAGCTGCTGCACCGTCCGCCAGAGCCGGCCGTGGTCAATCCGGCCAACCCCTTCGTCGCCGACGCCCACCTCAGGTGTGCGGCGCACGAGATGCCGCTCACGCATGCCGACGAGCACTATTGGCCCGGGCTGCTCGACGAGGTGGTGTTGCGGCTCGCCCGGGCCGACGAGTTGGTGGTGCGTCAGCAGGTGCGGGGCCGCGGACCGCAGGCGCTCTATTGCGGTGGCGGCTGGCCGGCCCATGGCGTGGGCTTGCGGGTCGGAGCCGGCGGCGAGGTGAGCATCCGAGCGGGGGACGGTGAGGCGGTCGGGACAGTCGAGCTGGCCCGGGCCTGCGAGCAGGTTCACCCCGGCGCCTCGTACTTGCACGCCGGCCAGAGCTGGCGCGTGGTCGCTCTCGACCTCGAGGGCCGCACGGCGGTGGTCGAGCCCGACGACGGGCTCACCTACACCGTCGCTCGCACCGACGTGGACATCAGGATCGTGCAGTGCGACGCAACTCGTGGGGTCGGCGCATTGGAGGTGGGGCTCGGCACCGTCGAGGTGCATCAGCAGGTGACCGGCTACCAGCGCAAGGATGCTCTCACCGGTGAGTCCCTGGGTGTGACGCCGCTCGAGCTGCCGCGTTCGACGCTGTGCACCCGGGCATTCTGGTACGTCGTGCCCGAGACCGTGCTCGCGGCGGCGGCCGTGGACCTGGCCGACGCCCCGGGAGCGCTGCACGCCGCCGAGCACGCCGGCATCGGCGTGCTGCCCCTCTTCACCATTTGCGACCGCTGGGACGTCGGCGGCGTGTCGACGCTCCACCAGGCCGACGTCGGGGCACCCGCGATCGTGATCTATGACGGCTACCAGGGCGGCGCCGGCATCGCCGAGCTTGGTTACGAGGCAGCGCCGAAGCACCTGGCCACGACGGCCGACATCATCGAATCGTGTCCGTGCGTCGGCGGATGCCCCTCGTGCGTGCAGTCGCCCAAGTGCGGCAACGGCAACGAGCCGCTCGACAAGGCGGCGGCGCTGGCGCTGCTGCGTGCCGCGCTGTGACGACGTGACGTCAACCATCAGCGCTCCACCCGCATGGTGGCGGCGGCGTCGAGCATGACATCCCTGACCAACGCCCCCACCAGCGGGACGCCCGTGGGCGCCTCGTACCGCACGACGACCCTGACCCGGCCACCCACCTCGCCCCGTTCGACCACCTCGACGTCGAGCCGATCGGTGACCAAGGGGCCGGCCTGCTCGGCCGCACGCCGTACCGCCCCCGGGTCGTCGTCGACGGCCGCGGCGCGCACGGCTTCGCGGGCGGCGTGGGTGACGAGGATCTGGTCGCGGGCCAGGACGCCCGCCTGCACGATCGCCAGGAGCAGACCGGCGACGAGCGGCAGGACCAGCGCCAGCTCCACCGTGGCTTGCCCGTCGTCGGGCGGCTGAACGACTCGGCCGTAGGCCGAGGCCGCTTTCCACCTTCCGGCGAAGGGCGGGGAGCGAACGGGTGGCGCTGAGGATGCGGGGCCGCTGTCGGCGCCTATCGGCGCCGACGGCGGTAGGCACCGCACCGGAGGCGACAGGACCCGTGAGCGGAGGGGCGCGCACGGGCGAAGCCGGCTCACAGGCTGTCGGTCAGCTTCTCGACCACCGACTCGAACAGGTCGGTGAAGCTCCCGGTCTGGGCCGCCCAGGCGATGACGCCCAGGGCGATGCCACCGGCGGCCAGGATGACCAGGCCGTACTCCGCCGTCGCCTGACCGCGGTCGTCGGTGAGGCGTCGTGCGACCCGACGGGCGGTCCGCGACGCGAGCCGATGGGCGTGGATGATGGGGCGTAGCAACATGTCGACCTCCCAGGTCAGATCACAGCGTGGATGTGAGGGGGATGTGTCAGGGGCTCAGGGAGCCGAACGATCCCGCCAGCAGCGGGACGACCGTGAGCAGCGCGAAGGCCGGCAACGTGGTGAGCACAAGCGGGAACAAGAGCGTGACCGGCAGTCGGCGCGCCGCCTCCTCTGCCTGTCGCCGGCGGTGCAGACGACTCTCGATCGCCACCCGTTCCAGGGCCGGGGCGAGCGGCGTGCCGTAGCGGTCGTGGGCCGCGAGCGCGTCGACCAGCGGGCGGGTCAACGCCCCCGCGCTGTCGACAACGAGGGCCAGCGCGTTCGCGACGGTGCCGCCACGTTCGATGTGCGCGGCCGCCCGATCCAGGGCGGCGCCGAGCGGACCGCCCGGCCGGCGCCCGATGACGCACAGCGCCGCGGCGGTCGGCAGGCCGGCGCTGGTGGTGAGCGCCAGGAGGTCGACGACATCCGGAAGCTGATCGGCAACCGCTGCCTCCAGGGCACGGCGGCTGCGCCGGGCGGCCAAGGTCGGAGCCAGCACCGCCCATGCCACGGGCACCACCGCCAGCGGGGGCGCCCAGGGGGCGAACGCCAACGCGGCGAGTGTGGCCCAGCCGACCCGCCGGTCGGCCTCGGGACTGGGTGGGCGCCCGGTCCGGTGCCGCAGCCAGCGGCCGAACGCCGTCACCACCGACCGCCCGTCATGGCGACGGTCGTTGGTATGGACGACCACATGCCCACTCGCTCGGGGATGCGCAGCCCCGAGTACGTACAGGCGAGCGGGAGTGTGCCGCCCACCCAGCACCAGGCCGATGGCCAGCGCCCAGGCCAGCCCCAGGGCGACCGCGGTCATGACTGGTCTCCCCGGGTCACGCGCGCCATCCACCAGGCGCCGAAGGCGTCGAGGCCGAGTCCCAGGGCGAGGCAGGCCCAGCCAGCCCGGGAGTCGAGCAGGAAGCGCGCCGCCGCGCCGTCGCTCATCCCCAGCAGCACGGCGAAGAGCACTGGCGCCGCCGACAAGACGACCGCGCTCGTGCGAGCCTGCGATGCCAGCGCCCGCCGCTCGGCACCGAGCTCCAGTCGCTCGC
>DASQUK010000159.1:0-12634 GCA_035641315.1 Acidimicrobiales bacterium
GGTTTCCATGAGCGGCGGCAACTGGGGCCGGGTTCCGATTATTGCACCCAGCGGGCGGTCCCATACGCCATTCGCACGATTGAAGCACCTTCGACACGTTGGGGCGAAGTTCCTGTGAACAACCTGAACAAGTCGGGAACACTGGTCGGGCCGCCGCCGTTGGCCTTTACAAGTCTTCACGCCGATCCCCCTCGGCCAGGAGTACATAGATGGGCTCGAGCACGTCCTTCGGCACCGTTCCGCCGCCGGTGCTCGGTCTGAACAACCCAACCGGTCGTGACCCGGCAGTCGCCGGGGCGAAGGCTGCTGCGTTGGCCGTGGCACGGCGCGCCGGGCTTCCGGTCCTCGACGGTTTCGTCATACCCGTGGGTGTCGCCACCGAGGTGGCGGCCGCGGCCCGCGGCGCTCCCCTGCCCGACACGATCGCCGGTCCGCTGAGGGCAGCGTGGGCCGAACTGGTCCCGCCGGGCGATCCGGTCGTGGTGCGGTCCTCGTCACCGCACGAGGACGGCAGCACGTCGTCGATGGCGGGCCAGTTCCACTCGCTCCTCGACGTCGGCGGCTGGGCCGAGCTGCTGGCAGCCGTGGACGAGGTCGTCGCGTCGGCCGGCGGCGCCCCCATGGCCGTGCTCGTGCAACCGTTCGTTCGGCCGGTGTTCGGCGGCGTCCTGTTCGGGGCCGACCCTGTGACCGGCCGCAGCGACCGGCTGGTGGTCTCGGCGGTCCCCGGCGGTCCCCATCGCCTCGTCAGCGGGGAGGTCGACGGCACCCAGCTCACCATGTCGCCCCGCGGGCGCCTGCTCGACCACGACGGCACCGTGGACGGCCGCCGCTTCGGCCGCTCGACCCGCCGACGACTGGCGGGCCTGGCCCGTGACGCCGCCCGCGTGTTCGGCGGGCCGCAGGACATCGAGTGGGCCGTGCTCGACGGCCGCCTGCTGCTGCTCCAGTCCCGGCCGATCACGACGCTCGGGCCCGAGGTGCAGCCGGGCGGGCCCATCTTCGGCCCGGGGCCGGTCGCCGAGACCTTCCCGGCGCCGCTCTCGCCGCTCGAGGACGACCTGTGGATCCCTCCGCTGCGCACCGGCCTGCGCCGCGCCCTGGCGCTGACCGGAATGGTGTCGCGCCGGCAGCTGCGCGACTCGCCTGTGGTCGTGACGGTGCACGGCCACGTTGCCGCCGATCTCGACCTGCTGGGTCTGGCGCCACGGCGGCGGTCGCTGTGGCGCAGGCTCGACCCCCGGGGCCCGGCCCGCCGGCTCGGGGCCGCCTGGCGGGTCGGGCGGCTGCGCGCCGCGCTGCCCGGCCTGGCCACCGACCTGCTGGCGACCGTCGACGCCCACCTGGCGGAGGTTCCGGCGCTCGACACGCTCACGCCGCCGGACCTGGTCCGACTGCTAAACCGGGCCGGCGACGAGCTGATCAGCCTGCACGGCTACGAGGTGCTGGCCGGGCAGCTGCTGGATGCCGGCGACGACTCCCCGACCGGGGCGTCGGCCGCACTGCGGACCTTGGCCGAAGTGCGGGCCGCCGACCCCGACGCGCCCGACGACGAGCTGCTGGCCAGGCACCCGGTCCTGCTGGCGCTGCTGCCCCCGGCGATCGAGCCGGAACGGGCCCTGCCGCCGGCGCCGGCGCTGCTCGGCCGCCCGGCGGGCGGCGGCGTGCGGATCGGTGACGACGGCCGGGTCGACCCCGGAGTCGTTCGCGAGGCGCTGCGGCTGCGGATCCGCTGGATCCACGAGTTGGCCGCCCGGGCGGCGTTGGCCATCGGCGAAGAGCTGAGCCGGCGGGGCGTCCTGGCCGATCCCTCCGAGGTGCGCTACCTGCGGATGGCCGACGTGCGCGACGCCGTGGTGGGGCGGACGCCACAGGTCGTCCGGCCGGTGAACGGCGCCGCACCGCTGCCGGCTGCGTTCCGCCTGGCGGGTGACGAAGGCGACGAGGTGGTGGTTCCCGTGGCCCAGTCGTCGGATGGCGCGGGCCACGGTGCGGGCGGCGGGCGCGGCTCAGGGCCCGTCCACAACCGACCGCCGGTGACCGACACCGCCGGCGTGGCCGCCGGCGCCGGCGGTGCCACTGGGTCCGAGCTGCCGGACGGCGCGGTTCTGGTGGTGCCGACCCTCGATCCGTCGCTGGCGCCGCTTCTGCCCCGCCTCGGCGGGCTGGTGGCCGAGACCGGAAGCGTCCTGTCGCATCTCGCGATCCTCGCCCGGGAGTACGGCGTGCCCACAGTGGTCGGGCTGGCCGGCGCCACCGAGCGGTTCGCCGACGGCACATGGGTGGTGGTCGACGGCACGACCGGCCAGGTCGACCCCCTCGGCGACGAGGAATGGAGGGCAGCATGAGCCGGCTACGCCCGACCGCTCCTCTCCGCTCATCGGCGTGCCTGCGGCCCGCCTCTGAGCGATCGCCGCTTCGCGGCGAGGACCGCACTGTGTCCCTGGCTCGCTCGCACTTCGTGCTCGCTCGCGTGGTCCTGTCGCCTCCGGTGCAGCGCCTACCGCCGCCGGCACCGATAGGCGCCGACAGCGGCGCCGCATCCTCAGCGCCACCCGCTCGCTACCCGCCCTGCGCCGGTAGACGACGAGTGGCCTCGGCCTTCGGCCGAGTCGAGGTAGTTCGATGAGCGTGCGCCGCCTCGGTTTGCTGGCGCTGCTCATCACCCTCGGCGCGTCGGGGTGGTACGTGTTCGTGTACCTCTACCGCTGGGAGTGGAACCGGGCCGTCATCTCGGGCGTGATCTTCGTGGCCGCCGAGACCGCGCTCATCGGCACGTTGCTGCTCGAGCGCCTCGGCCGGCTGGAGCGGCGCATCGACGAGTCCGAGCGGCGCTCGGCGAGCCGCCCCGACCCGGTAGTGCTGGCCCGCGTGCGCGAGGCAGCGCCGGCGCCGCCCGAACCGTTCGCCTGGCTGACGAAGCGCCCCAACGACACGTCGGTGTTCGTGCCCGTCCTCCTCGGCGCCGGGGTGGTCTTCTCGGCGCTGGCCTGGGTGGTCGAGCGGGTCGCCCGGGTCACGGCCCGGCCGGCGGCCGAGCAGTCGCTGGCCCGGCGGCTCGACTCGCTGGCCCTGCCCGCCGGCGGATTGCTGGGTGCCGACGAGCACGAGGACCATCCCGACCTGTTCTCGCCTCTGGCATGAAGCGCTTGCTGTTGGTCGTGGTGCTGGTTGTCGCGGGCGCTGCGTCGGTGGACCAGCTCGGCGATCTCACGCAGAGCCGGCCGGACCGGGTGGTGCCCGGTTCCCGCAGCGAGCTGGTGGTCGAGGTGCGGAGCAAGGACTACCGGCTCGGGGTCGACCAGGGTGCCCGCAACCTGGTGGCGGCGTGCGCCGGCACCAGCGGCCACAACGTCGTCGACCAACAGAGCCTCGACGTCTCCGGCGGCGGCACGGTGCGGTTCTCCGTCGAGCCCGCTCTCGGCACCCACAACCGGCGCAAGCTGGTCGGCTGCCTCGAGGACGCCACCATTGACCGCCTGGTCGGAGACGTGGTGTCGGTCGAGACGGTGGCCCCCTCGTAATCACGCCGGCGGCCGTCAGCGCGCCTTGATCCGCTCGCGCTCCGCCTGTGGAAGCTGACAGGCGGCCGTGCCGCCCGGGAGCCGGTGGCGGTTGCGGGCGACGACCCGGTAGACGGGCCCGGCGATCCAGCGGACGGGCGGGAGCTCCAGTATCCGACCCAGCAGGCGCCAGTAGGAGCCGGCATCCACCAGCAGCCGGGCGATCGCTGCGGTCCCGGCCACGGGTTGGCCGGGCCGACCACGCTGGCCGGGCTCGTCAGCGGGGACCCACTGCACCGCCGCCTCGGCCTCGGCCTGGGTGACGCCGAGCGCCTCCAGGTCGGCGAACTGCCAAGGCGTCACCCGGGCGGACGTGGGGATGCGCCGCTCGATGAACCGGGCGCAGGAGGTGCAGAACGCACAGTCGCCGTCGTAGAGAAATACGGGCCGGTTCGGCGGGCCGTACTCGCTAGCCTCGTCCACTCTGGCAGTGTGCCCGGGCCGGGCCGACGTCACCCCTGACTCGGCGCCTCGTGGCGGGTGACGAACGCCACGCGATCGAGCCCTTGACCTCAAGTTAGCTTCAACAATTACCGTCGAGCCGACGCCCGCCACCCCTGGGAGCAAGCATGTCCGACAGCTACGCCGTGGAAGCGCGCGGCCTGGTCAAACGCTACGGATCGACCACCGCCCTCGGCGGCATCGATCTGGAGGTCCCGGCTGGCACCGTCACCGCCGTCCTCGGTCCCAACGGCGCCGGCAAGACCACGGCGGTGCGCATCCTCACCACCCTGACCGAGCCCGACGAAGGCGAGGCCACCGTGGCCGGGTTCGACGTCCGGACGCAGGGCACCGAGGTCCGCCGGCGGATCGGGCTGGCGGCGCAGGACGCGACGGTCGATCCCCTGCTCACCGGGCGCGAGAACCTCATCATGCTGGGCGAGCTCCATCAGCTCAGCCGCAAGCAGGCAGCGGCGCGGGCGGTCGAGCTGCTGGCCGAGTTCTCGCTCGTCGACGCCGGCGACCGGGTCGTCTCCGGCTATTCCGGCGGCATGCGGCGGCGCCTCGACCTGGCCGCCACCCTGGTGGCCCGGCCCGAGGTCCTGTTCCTCGACGAGCCCACCACCGGCCTCGATCCGCGGGCCCGCACCGAGCTCTGGTCCGTGCTCGACACCCTGGTCGACCACGGCGCGACCCTGCTGCTCACCACCCAGTACCTCGACGAAGCCGAGCGGCTGGCCGACGACATCATCGTGATCGACCGGGGACGGATCATCGCCCGCGGCGACGCCCGCAAGCTCAAGCGGGAGGTCGGCGGCGACCACGTCCACGTCGTCGTGGTCGAGCCGGCGCACGTGCCCGAGGCCGCCCGGATCGTGGCCGCGATCACCGGCGCTGAGCCCCGGGTCGACGACGCCGCCCGGTCGATCATCGCCCCGACGACCGAGGGCGTCGAAGCCCTCGTCACCGTTGCCGCGGCGTTCACCGATGCGCAGGTCCCCGTCGACGACCTGAGCCTGCGGCAGCCGACGCTCGACGAGGTGTTCCTGACGATCACCGGCTCGGTGCCCGACGACAACGACGACGTACCCATCACCGAACCCCTCGCCGAGGAGGCGACACCGTGAGCGAGCACGAAGTGCGAGCGAACCATCAACGCAGTGCGCCACTCGCCGCGCAGCGGCGATCGCTCATTGGCGAGCCGGAGGCGAGCCGATGAGCGCCACCATTGACACGGCCACCGCGGCCGCTGCCGCGACCCCTGCCTCCAACGGGCAGGGCGTCGGCGCCGTCTACCCGCCCCGGGGCGTGCTGCACGACACCTGGGTCATCGCCCGGCGCGGGCTGGTCCACATGAAGCGCCAGCCCGAGCAGCTGAGCGACGCCACGATTCAGCCGATCATGTTCGTGCTGCTGTTCGCCTACGTGTTCGGCGGCGCCATCGACGTGCCCGGCGGCGGTAACTACCGCGAGTTCCTGATGGGTGGCATCTTCGCCCAGACGATCGTGTTCACCGCCTTCGGGGTGGCGCTGTCGCTGGCCAACGACCGCAAGAACCAGGCTGTCGACCGGTTCCGCTCGCTGCCCATCGCCAAGGGTGCGGTGCTCGGGGGCCATGCCATCGCCAACCTGATCAAGTCCCTCCTGCCGATCGCGCTCATGTCGATCTGCGGGCTGGTGATCGGTTGGCGGATCCGCGACGGCATCCCCGATGCGATCGGCGGCTTCTTGCTGCTGATCGGGTTCGCCTTCGCCATGATCTGGGTGGGGGTGCTGCTCGGCAGCCTGGTGGCCACACCCGAGGGGGTCACCGGCATCGCGTTCGTGGCGCTGTTCCCGATCACGTTCGTGGCCAGCACGTTCGTCCCCACCGAGACCATGCCCGGGGTGCTGCGCACGATCGCCGAGTGGAACCCGGTGACCACGCTGGCCGACGCCGTGCGGGTGCAGTTCGGCAATCCCAACACACCGACGGCACCCGGCGACCCGTGGTCGATCGCTCACCCGATGGCGTACTCGATCATCTGGATCGTGGGGATCGTCGCCGTCTGCGCCCCGCTGGCCGTGCGGGCCTACCAGCGCTCCATCGCCAAGTAGCCCGGCGTTGCGGTAGCCCGCCTAGCGGGCCACGTCTGGCCCACGCCGGGTCAGCCGTGGCCGGTGTCGATGACGCAGAAGCGGTTGCCGTCCGGGTCGGCGAGGACGACGAAGTCGGGGTCGTCCGGGTACAGGTCCCAGTCGACCCGCTTGGCGCCCAACCCGACCAGCCGCTCCACCTCGGCGGCCTGGTCGGCGGCGTCCCCGGCGTACAGGTCGAGGTGGATGCGAGGGTGCTCCTGCACCGGCGTCTCGCTGAGCTGCAGCGCCAGACGCGTGCCCGGCCCGCCGCCGGGCACCATCACCGCCCAGTCGTCCTCCACCTCGTCGCGGGGCACGTACCCCAGCGCCTGCCCCCAGAACTCGACCGCCCGCGGCACATCGTCGACGCCCAACACGACCGTCCCGATGCTCAGCATGGGCCGATTCTCGCAAATTGTCGCAAACGGACCCGAGACCTGGAACCTGGGACCTGCACGCCAGCCCCACCAGCGAGACCGGCGACCCCCACGCCACCACCCGCCACCACTTCGCCACCAGCTAGCCGGCGCTTGGTCGGCCACCACCGCCTTGTTCGTTCGATGGTCCCTGATGCCGGCGTCGTCGCCCAGCTGGGCGATGTTGCGATGCGTCCCTCGTGTCACGCTCACACCGGGCCAAGCGGACGTGCCGCACTGCGACATCGACCGCACCGTCGACGAGATCGCCTGCCCGGCGTCCGCCCGGCCGACGACCCACAGCCATGACTCTCCCGACCACCGAGAGATAGGAGAAGGCATGACCACGTTCGGACTCTTGATCTTCGAGAAGGCAGAAGAACTCGACTTCGTCGGCCCCTGGGAAGTCTTCACTGCATCGGCCGCGGTCCGGGCCGGTGAGAACACCAGCGTGGACACAGTGGTGACGATCGCCGAGGGGACCGATCCCGTCCGCTGCAACAAGGGACTGCGGGTCATTCCCGACCACACCCTCGACAGCCATCCGCCACTGGACGTCCTGCTCGTTCCCGGCGGCGCGGGCACACGGCGCGAGGTGAACAACCCGACGGTGACCAACTGGATCCAGAAGGTCGCCACGCGTGTGGACTGGGTTACCAGCGTGTGCCAGGGAGCGGGGCTCCTGCACGCAGCGGGCCCGGCACGAGGCCGCCGCGTAGCCACCGACTGGGAGTTCGAGGACGAGCTCGAAGCCCGTGGCGACATCACCGTCGTCCGCGACGCCCGCTACGTGGTGGACGGCAACCTGGTCACCAGCCAGGGCGTGTCCGCCGGGATCGACATGGCCCTCTGGCTCATCGGCCGGATCCACGGCCGGCCACACGCCCGCGTCGTCCGCCGCAAGATCCAGTACGAGCCCGCGCCGCCCTACATGGCCGACGAGCCGCTCGCCTCGTAACCCGCACCGGCCATGGCCGACTACGTCGTCCTCGAGGCCCCGTCCGTGCTCGGGTTGTTCCCCGGCGGGGTCGAGCGCCTGCCCGCGGCGCTCATCCACGCCCGACTCGCCGATGCCCTGACCGCACGGCACGCCGGCGTGGTGGTGCCCCCCGCCTACGATGCGAGGCGCGATCCGGTCACGGGGCTGCGCAACCCGACGGCGCTGCGCGACTACGCGCACCAACTGGCCGCAGCCACCGGAGCCGTCCTCGATGCCGGCGACATCCCGATCGTGCTCGGTGGGGACTGCTCGATCCTGCTCGGGAACCTGTTGGCGCTGCACCGGCGAGGCCGCCACGGACTGCTCTTCATCGATGGCCACGCCGACTTCTACCAGCCGGCGGCCGAACCGAACGGCGAGGCCGCCTCCATGGACCTCGCCCTTGCCACCGGCCGGGGGCCGAGCGTGGTGACCGACCTGGAGGGCCGGGCGCCGCTGGTGCGAGACCAGGACGTGGTGCACGTCGGACGGCGCGACGCCGAGGAGGCCGAACGGGCCGGCAGCCAGCGCATCGAGGACACGGCCATCACCGTGTTCGACCTCGCCACCGTCCGCCAACGGGGGGCCGAGCCCGTGGCACGCGACGCGCTCGCCCGGCTCGTCCGGCCCGGCCTGGATGGCGTCTGGATCCACCTCGACTGCGACGCGCTGGACGACGCCATCATGCCGGCCGTGGACTACCGGCTCCCCGACGGCCTGCGCTGGGACGAGCTGCAAGCGGTACTCGATGCCGCGGGCGCCAGCGGGGCCGTCGCCGGCATCGAGGTCACGATCTTCAACCCCACGCTCGACCCCGACGGATCGATCGCCCGAGCCCTGGTCACATGCCTGAGCGGCGCCCTCGTCCCGGGAGGTCCCAGCGACGTCGCAGATGACGCCCCGATGTAGTAACCCCAAACGAGACAGGAGAAAGGACATGCAGATCGCCATCGGCCTCTATCCCGGATTCACCGTTCTCGACGCGATCGGGCCCTATCAGGTGTTCGCCGAGCTCCCCGACACAGAGACTGTTGTCTGCGCCGCCCGCCAAGGCCGGCTCGACGACGAGGACCGGCAGTTGCACTTCGACATCGACCACACCTTCGAAGAGATCACGCAACCCGACATCCTGCTGGTCCCCGGCGGCTGCACCCCCGATCTCATCCTCGATGCATACGAGCCGGTCATCGACTGGATTCGGTCGGCTCACGAACACACCACCTACAGCGCTTCGGTCTGCACCGGATCGTTGCTGCTGGGCGCGGCGGGGCTGCTCGACGGGCTCGCGGCCACCACACACTGGCGCTGCTACGAACGTCTCAGCGGCTACGGCGCCCGGCCCACAGCGCAGCGGGTCGTGTTCCAAGGCAAGGTGGTCACCGGTGCCGGCGTATCAGCCGGGATCGACCTCGCCCTAGCCGTCGTGGCCCGGCTGCACGGGCCCGAGACAGCGCAGGCCGTCCAGCTCCAGATCGAGTACGACCCCCAGCCGCCATTCGACACCGGAGCCCCCACCAAGGCGTCGCCCCATGTCCGGGCCCTGGCCGACGACTTCACGGCCCGAGTCGACGGTGGCAAACGTCGGGCTCTCTGGCCGAACGGACGCAAATACGACGACGTGACCACCGGCTGAGGGCGACGTGTGCGGCGGGCCCCCTTGCCCCACACTGGCTGCCGGGCGACGATGGAGTGCCGTTTGGCGCGAGAGGGGCAGCGGCCATGAGCGAGGCTGTCGGGGCCGTCAAGGCACTGTGGAGATTCCCGGTCAAGTCCATGCGGGGTGAGCAGCTCGAGGCCGCCCAGGTGACTGCAGCAGGTCTCGTGGGCGACCGGGCCTACGCGCTCGTCGACCAGGAGACTGGCAAGGTGATGAGCGGCAAGAACCCGCGGCTGGGGCCGAACCTGCTGGCGTGCCGGGCGGCGTTCGTCGAGCCCCCCGAGCCCGACGCCGAGCAGCCACCGGTGCGCATCACACTGCCGGACGGAACCTCGGTCAGGAGCGACGCTCCCGATGTTGATGCCAGCCTCTCGGGCGTCTTGGGACGCCCCGTGAAGCTCGAGCGGGCTGCGCCCGAGGACTTCACCATCGACCAGTACCACCCGGACATCGAGGACTTGGACCCCGAAGGACACCGCGACACTGTGACCGAGTCGAAGCTGGGGTCGGCGTTCTTCGCCGAAGCCGGTCTCCCTTCGGCTGTCCCCGAGGGTGCGTTCTTCGATCTCTTCCCCGTGTCCGTGCTGACGACCTCCACCCTCGACCGTTTGAACGAACTCCAGCCGGAGAGCCGGTTCGACGAACGTCGTTTTCGCATGAACGTCATCGTGGACACGCTCGAGGCCGGGTTCGTCGAGAACGGCTGGACTGGTCACGGGCTCCAGTTCGGTGACGGCGTACGGCTGGGGGTCGCCATCCCCGATCCCCGGTGTGTGATGACCACGCTTGCGCAGGACGAACTACCGAAGGACACCGAGGTTCTCCGGACACTTGCCCGGCAGAACCGGCTCGACGTGGCAGGCGGGTTGTATCCCTGCGCCGGGGCGTACGCCACCGTGGAGTCGACGGGCACGATCAGAGAAGGTGACGGCGTGTCGCTCACGTGAACCACCCCTTCACGTGCCTGAGCACCACGACGGATGCAACCAGACAAGCGCTGTGTCCTCGCGCCTGGCAGCAAGGAGTGGGCCGCCAAGGTGCAGCTCATCATGGAAAGCGTGGAACACCACGCCACCGAGGAGGAGAACGAGATGTTCCCCAAGGCGCGCGGCGCGTTCGACGCTGCCGGCCTGCGGGAACTGGCCGACCGCCTGGAAGCCCGGAAGACCGAGCTTGGCGCGCCCACGGTGGCCGACAAAGAGCACCTCACCCTCGACCAGCTTCGAGAACTGGCCAGAAGTCAGCAGATCCCGGGCCGATCCCACATGAAGCGAGAGGAGCTGCTCGCCACAGTTGCGCCCTCGTAGACCCGCACGCCGCGATCAGCACGGGGACAGGGTGTGGGTGCAGCGGTGGTACTCCGCGCCGGTCACGCACTGCGCCGCGACTTCGGCCTCGACCGGGACCTGGAGTGCGATTGCTTGCCGGTGGTCCGCCGGCGTTCCTTGCGGGTGCGACGGCGCCCTCGGGCTGATCGCTCCTCGAGGCTGGCCTCGAGGGCCTCCATGAGGTCGATGACCTTGCCCGACTCCTCCGCGGGCTCCTCGACCTCGATGGTCTCGCCCCTCTGTTTGGCCTTGATGATGTGCCGCAGCTGCTCCTGGTACGTGTCGTGGTAGCGCTTTGGGTTCCAGTCGCGGGCGAGAGCGTCGACGATCTGAGCAGCGAGCTGCTTCTCACGGGCGCTGACACTCGGCCGGCGCGAGGGGATGCCCTCGACATCGGATTGGGGGACGACCTCGTCGGCGAAGAGCATCGTCGAGAGCGCTAGGCCCTTTCCGTACGGCCGGATGGCACAGAGGTACTGCTTCTCGCGCATGACCATGGTGCCGATGCCGACCCGATCGCGGTCCTTCATCACCGCCTCGAGGAGTGCATACGCCTTCGCAGCAGCCTCGCCGTTCGGAGCCAGGTGGTAAGTGCGCTCGAAATACAGCGGATCGACGTCCTCCAGCGCGACGAAGTCTTCGATGTCGACGGTCTTGGTCGACGCAGGCTGAAGGTCGTTCAGCTCATCCTGCTCGAACACGACGTACTGCCCGCGTGAGATCTCGTAACCCTTGCGGATCTTCTCGTAGGGCACTTCCCGTCCGGTCTTGTCGGAGACCCGCTTGTAGCGGATGCGGGAGCCGTCGGGCGCGAGTTGGTGGAACCGCACGTCGTGCTCGCGGATCGCGGGGAACACGCGCACGGGGATGTTGACGAGCCCGAAGCTCACGGATCCTGTCCAGATGGAACGAGCCACGACGCATCCTCCTCGGCGAATTGGTTTGATCGTTCCCGTACGTCCGGCCGGCGAACCAGAGCAACGGCTCCTACCTGCCCTGTGGCTATCGCCTCGAGCAGCTGCTGGGCGCGGCGGCATGGCCGACTTCTACCGCGCCGAAGACAGGGAGGCCGGCCGGTCGCCCTCAACTGCCGGGGGACGTCGAGGGCACCGACGTGCGCCGCTATCACCCGGCGTGGTCAACCTGCACGCCACGGGATCACGTGACGGCGTTCCGTATCTCGCGACAGCTCTCGTCGAGGGCCCCAGCCTGCGCGACCAACTGGCCGCGGCAGTCGCGCGTCAGCTCGCTCGGCGCAGGTTGGCCGGTGTGCCGCCGGGTTGCGTCCACACCGTCGTCTGAGCGCGGGATGACAAGATGCACCCGCCGCTGACAGCAGAGGGCAGCGGCCAGCTCCTCGACGCTTTGGAACACGCGGCCGGCCGCCAGTCTCTGGAGCGCGTCGATCAACCAACCGGGTGCGCAGAGCGCCCGGCCAGAGGCCAGGAGCAGTTCACTGTCGGCCGGCGACCCACCGAGCCTCTCGGCGGACGACCCACGCCTGGTTCTGACGCGCGGTGTCAGTACCTGGCCCGGCCACCTCCGAAGACCGACACGCCGCCGGGGCCCACAAGCAGTCCGGCGACGATCAGGACGATGCCGAGTATCAACTGGCCTTGGACCAGTTGCACGATGCCCACCACGACGAGGATGGCGGCGATAATCCACAAGACGGTTGCGTTCATGGTGCATTCGTGCCCCCGGATCGGTCGCGCTAACCCTTCCCCTGGGAGGCGTGCGACGCCGATCGGACAGGCGACGTCGCTCCTGGAGCGACTCTTTGGCCGGGTGCGCACATCTTCGATGCTCTGAACCACGCAGGGCGTACCGCCGTCAGCCGCGGGTAGCCGGCGGACGAACCCATGGATCACGACTTCACTGGTCCTCTGGAGATTTCGCTGCCCTCCGACGTGCTGTCGGCGAACGGAGCCTTCCGGCCGGCTGGCATCCTGACGTCGTGACGAGCAAACCAGGTGACGACGACCTGCCGGTGATCCACAACCTGGCCGAGTTGGTCGACCTGCTGGCGCACCGAGCCGAGCTGTACGTCCGGTGGTCCAAGGGCCCGGCCGACGATCGGCACGAGCGCAGCCGCGACCACGCCTCTGGTCTGGAGCTCCCGGGCCTAGCCG
>DASQUK010000160.1:0-23045 GCA_035641315.1 Acidimicrobiales bacterium
CAAGACCATCGAGGACGTCGACGACTGCCTCGTCGTGGGCACGCCCGACGAGCGCTTCGGCCAGGCGGTGACCGCCGTCGTCCAGACCCGGGCCGGCGCGACCACAGGCGAGCAGGAGGTGATCGACTGGGTGCGGGCCCGCCTGGCGCACTACAAGGCGCCGCGCCGGGTGGTGTTCGTCGAGAAGGTGCCGCGCCTGCCCAACGGCAAGCCGGACTACCCCGCCACCCGCAAGCTGGCGGAGGACGCCGTCGCAACAGGAGGGAAGACCGCGTGACCGCGTTTCCTCGGGGGCTGCGCCCCCGGACCCCATCGCCGCCCGGCTCCCTGGCTCGACCCAACTATCCGCCCGTCTCGCGGCGACAAGGCGAGCGGGCTCTAGTTGGGTCGATCGCACGGTCGGCCGGTCATGAGGTGCCCTCATGACCGTCGTCGAGGAGACCCCGGCCGAGCTGGGCGTGCGCACCGAGGTGCGCGAGTGGCTCGCCGCCAACTGGGACCCGGACCTGACGCTCCGCGAGTGGTGGACCCGCCTGGCCGACAGCGGCTGGGGCTACCCGTCGTGGCCGCGGGAGTGGTTCGGTCGCGGCGTGTCCCCCGAGTTGGCGGCAGTCGTGCGCGAGGAGATCCGCGCCGCTGGCGGGCTCCCGCCACCGCACGGCATCGGCCAGACGATGGGCGCCCCGGTGATCCTGCAGTTCGGCACCGAGGAGCAGAAGCAGCGCTGGCTCCGCCCGTTGGCGACGGGCGAGGAGAGCTGGGTCCAGTTCTTCAGCGAGCCCAACGCCGGCTCGGACCTGGCATCGCTGCAGACCCGCGCGGAGCGCGACGGCGACGAGTGGGTCGTCAACGGGCAGAAGGTGTGGAACAGCGGCACGCAGACCGCCGAGCGGGCGCTGCTGGTAGCGCGGACCGACAGCAATTTCCCCAAGCACAAGGGGCTGTCGTTCTTCGTCATCGACGTCGAGCAGCCGGGCATCGAGGTCCGCCCCATCCGCCAGCTCAACGGGCACGCCGAGTTCAACGAGACCTTCCTCACCGACGCCCGCGTCCCCGACGCCAACATCATCGGCGGGCTCGACAACGGCTGGGCGGTCACCATGGCCACGCTGGCCAACGAGCGCAGCAGCTACGCCGCCGGGGCCGAGTACGGGATGGGGCCCGCCCCCGGGCGGCGCAACGGCATGCTGGACCGGACCGTCCGCGAGGCGATCGAGCAGACCGTGAGCCGCCGGCGGCAGACCGGCTTCCCGCTCGGCTCACCGCCGGCGATGATCGCCCTGGCGCGGGAGTTCGGGCGCACCGGCGACCCCATCATCCGCCAGCGCATCGCCCGCCTGCACTGCCTGACCGAGACGGCCAAATGGACGGCGGCGCGGGCCAAGGCGGCGGCCGCGGCCGGCCGGTCGCCCGGGCCCGAGAGCTCGCTCGGCTACGTTGCCGGCGTGCTGATCGCCCGCATGTCCCGCGACCTCGGGCTCGACCTCGTCGGCGCCCACGGGATGCTGGCCGACGGGGATGCGCCCCGCGGCGGCGACGTGGCGATGATGGCGCTGTCGTCGCTGGTCCACGGGATCCAGGGCGGCACCGAGCAGGTCCAGCGCAACATCCTGGGCGAGCGGGTGCTGGGGCTGCCGAAGGAGCCACAGGTCGACCGTGACGTCCCGTTCCGGGAGCTGCTGTTGAGCAGGACCCGTCGCTGATCGACACCAGAGGGGGACTCGATGCCGAACAAGGACCAGCGCAGCCGACCGTTCGTCACGCCGCCGCGCCCGGAGATCCCGGGCATCAGCCGGATGCACGTCGCCGCCATGCTGGCGTCGGACGACGGGCCGGCCTGGGGCGAGCCGTGGATGCGGAACCTGCTGCTGCGCACGGTGGGGCGCAAGTCCGGGCGCCGGCACGACGTGGCGCTTCCCTACTGGGAGGACGACGAGGACCAGAAGTACGTCGTCGCCTCGTTCTCGGGCGCACCGGCGCACCCGTCGTGGTACCTGAACCTGATCGACCGCACCGCCAACCCCGAGGTCTGGGTCAAGGAGCAGGGCTCGACGTACTGGGCCGAGGCCCAGGTGCTCGAGGGCGAGGAGCACCAGCGCATCTGGGACCAGCTGACGGTGGACCGGCCCCACTACAACGACTACCAGGCCAACTGCGAGCGCCGGATCCCGCTGGTCCGCCTGGTCCCGACCCGCCCGGCGTGACCCACAGCGTTCTGTCAGCGCTCACCGTCCTCATCGCGGGTGAGAGCTGACAGAACGGTTAGGTGGGCTCGGACGTGTAGGCCACCACCCCGCCCAGGCTCGGCGCCGCCTGGCATGCGAACCCGACGTCGGCCCTCGCAAGCTGGCGCTCGCCGGCCCGGCGCGACAGCTGCAGGTAGCACTCCAGCATCTGGGGCACGCCGTGCATGCGGCCGTTCCCGAGCGCGCCGCCGCCCGACAGCGCAGGCAGGCCGGTGCCGGTGCGGATGCCGCCGTCCCGGACGAACCGGTGGGCCTCCCCCCGCTCGCAGTAGCCGAGCGCCTCGAGCCAGAAGTACACGAACGGCGAGAAGCCGTCGTACACCTGGGGGACGTCGACGTCCTCGCGGCGCAGGCCGGTGCTCTCCCACAGGATGCGGGCCACCTCGCGGCCGCCGTCGATCATCTCGTCGAGCGACCAGGGTTCCACGCCGTTGGACGGGCGCCAGCGCCCCTGCGCGTACCCGGCGACGTAGACCGGCCGATGCGGCAGGTCCCGGGCGCGCTCGGCGCTGGTGAGGACGAACGCGCCGACCCCGGTGACCGGGATGTCGCAGTCGAGCACCGACATCGGCTCGGCGATCATGCGGGCGCCCAGGTAGTCGTCGGTGGTGATCGGCTTGCCGTGCCAGTGCGACCACGGGATGGCGGCGCCACTGGCGCGGGCCTCCACGACGACCGTCGCCATGTCCTCGCGGGTGGCGCCGTAGCGCTGCATGTACTCCATGTACGGCAGGGCCATCTGCATCGGCGGCCCCCAGAACCCCTGCGGCGCCACCCACTGGGCGGCGCCCTCGGCCCGGGTCATGGGGTTCTCGTGGTAGCCGCCGGACGGGTTGAACATGGCCCGGTGCACCACGACGTAGTCGGCGGCGCCGGCGGCGATGGCCCCGGTGGCCAGGACGACGGCGCCCGGGAGCTGGCCGATCCCCTGGAAGCCGCACAGCCAGCGAGGCTGGACCCGCAGCTGCTCCACCAGCCAGTCGGAGGTCACGATGTGGACCCCGTCCAGGAGGGCCCGGCCGCCGCTCGAGGGGAACAGCGCGCCGGTGGTGAACCCGTCGATCCGGTCCTTGGTGAGGCCGGCGTCGGCGATGGCCCGCAGGCAGGTGTCGATGGTCAGCGCGCCCAGGGGCACATCTGTGTGGCGCACGATCGGGCTCTGGGCGTAGCCCACGATCGCCACCTTGCCGCGTGCCCCGAAGCGGGGGACCGTCATGAGCACAGCTCGTGACCGGACGGCCGTGCGATCGACCCAACTAGAGCCCGCTCGCCTTGTCGCCGCGAGCCGGGCGGATTGTTGGGTCGACAAGCCAGGGAGCCGGACGTCGATGGGGTGCGGGGGCGCAGCCCCCGAGGCAAAACGGTCATGGCTGCACCGGCGCCAGCGCGAAGTGGGGCACGGCGATGCCCTCGGCCACGTCGTCGAAGACAACCTCGACCGGTGCGCCGAGGGTCAGGTCACCCGGCTCGGCGTCCACCAGCCGGGCGATCATGCGCAGCCCCTCCTGCTCCTCGAGCTCGACCTCGGCCACCACGTAGGGGAGGTCGGGGGCGAAGCCGGGGAGGAAGGCGTGGTGCACGACGGTCCACGTCTTGACCCGGCCCCGCCCGCTCACCGGCTCGTGGCGGAACGCGGGCTCGGGCGACAGGCAGTTGGTGCACACGATGTTGGGCGGATAGGCGTACCAGCCGCAGTTCGTGCAGCGCTGGATGGCCAGCACGTGCGACGCCGCCGCCGCCCAGAACTCCTCGGACTCGGGATCCGGCGCCGGGATCGGCTTGGTCACGGCAGCCATCGCCACTCCCCCTCCAACGGTTCCGCCACCCCCGCCGGTATCGGCACCTCGAACACGTTGAGCGTCATCGACACCAGGGCGTAGTACCCGACAACCGCCACCAAGCCGACCAGGCGCTCCTCGCCCAACTGTCGCAGCGACATGCGGGCTACTTGGACGGCCGGCTCTTGGGCATGCCGAGGAAGTGCTCGGCGATGATGTTGCGGTGCACGTCAGTGGTCCCGCCGTAGATGGCGGTGCCCTGTGCGAAGCGGTGAGCGTACTCGAACCAACCGTCGGCCACGGCGCCGTCCTCGCCCCGCGGCAGCAGGCCGAGCGGGCCCACCAGGTCGAGCATCTCGGCGGCGTCCTGGATGAACGACTCGACGCCCACGATCCGCCCCATGGGGCCGGGGGTCATCTTCGCCAGCTCGACGTTGGCGGCCATGCGGGCCAGGCGGCGCCGGACGATCGGGTCGTCCGCCGGCCGCCGCCCGCCGGCCCCCGGCGCGCACGCCCAGTCCTCCAGCCGGTCGAGGGCCTCGATGTACACGTCCATGTACAGGCGGTTCTCGCCGCTGGCCTCCTCGAGCGGCGTCGGGCCGGTCTCGTCCATGCCGTGCTCGGCGTTGAGGGGACCCGTGACCACCCGCCACCCGTCGTCCACCTCACCCAGCCGGTAGCGGTCGGGAACCCGCACGTCGTCGAAGTAGACCATGTTGGTGCGCTCGCCGCCGAGCGTGTGCACGGCCCCGATCTCGACGCCGGGCGTGTCGAGCGGCACCAGGAACATGGTGATGCCCTTGTGCTTGGGCACGTCGGGGTTGGTGCGGGTGACGAGGAACGTGTACTGGCAGTTGTGCGCGCCCGTGGTGAACATCTTCTGCCCGTTGATGACCCACTCCTCGCCGTCGCGCACGGCACGGGTCTTTACGTTGGCGAGGTCGGACCCGGTGTCGGGCTCGGTGTAGCCGAGGCACATCCGCACCTCGCCGCGCGCGACCGCCGGCAGGACCTCGGCCTTGACGTCGTCGCGGGCCCACTGGCGCACCGCCGCCGTCACCAGGCGGGTGGTGCCCCGGGTGATCGACGGCTCCCGGCGCCGGGTCAGCTCCTGTTCGAGGATGCTGGCCTGCAGCTCGGACAGGCCGACGCCGCCCTCCTCGACCGGCCAGGTCGGGAAGATCCAGCCCCGCTGGCCGAGCGCCAGGTGGAAGCCGACGTGCATGCCGTCGCCGGTGCGCCACTCGTGGTCGTGCACCTCGTCGGTCAGGTGCTGGTCCAGGAACTCGCGCACCTCGTCGCGGAAGCGCCGGGTGTCGTCGTCGAGCTCCATCACGCTGAAGTCCATGGTGTCCTCCCTCGGGCGCTCAGGCGGCGGCCACAACCGGGCCGTAGCGGACGGCGGCGATGGCGTCGAGCTCGCGGGCGGGGTCGCCGGCGACCAGGGCCCAGCCCTTGGCCCGGCGGAAGAAGAGGTGCATGTCGGACTCGACGGTGAAGCCCAGGCCGCCCTGGACGTGGACCCCGACCGTCGGCGCCCGCATGCCGGTCTCGGCGGCGGCGAGGTAGGCCATGGGGATTAGGTCCGGTGACTCCGTCGGCTCGTTGTCGGCATACCAGGCCGCCTTCCACACCAGGCGGCGGGTGCCGGTGACCGCCATGGCCACGTCGACCAGCGCGTGCGACACGGCCTGGAAGGTCGCGATCGGCACCCCGAAGGCGATGCGATCGGTGGCGAACTCGACGCCCCGGCGCAGCGCGGCGTCGGCCAGTCCCACCAGGGCCGCCGCCATGAGCAGCTTCCACTCCCGGGTGGCCTGGTGGAACAGCTCGTGCGCCTCACCGCCGGACGCCAGCACCTGGACCTCGCGCCCCGCCGCCGCATTGAGGTCCCAGGACGCCAGTGGCGTGGACCCGTGGTTGGCGGGGGCACGCGGCGGCTCGTCCCCGCGGACCAGCACCAGCTCGTCGCCCACGAGGCCGATCACCCCGTCGGCGATGGCGCCGGCGGGCACGAGTTGAGGCTCGCCCTCCCGCCGGGGATGCAGGGCGACGGTCGCCAGGCGGCTGCCCTCGATCGCGTCACCCAGCCACTCGGCCGCCGGGCCCCCACGGCCGCAGCGTGCCAGCAGCCGGGCCGAGACCAGGGCCTCGACCAGCGGGACGGGGGCGAGGAAGGCGCCCTGCTGCTCGGCGACCAGGACCAGCTCGGTCAGCCCCGCCCCGTCGCCGCCGGCCTCCTCCGGGACGCCCATGGCCACGACCCGCATGTCGAGGAGCTGGCGCCACACCTTCTCGTCGTAGCCCGGGGGGTCGGCGGCTGCGGCGGCCTCGACGCGCTCGCTGGGGCAGCTGCGCTCGAGGGCGGTGCGAAAGGCGTCCCGGACCGCCTGCTGCTCCTCGCTCAGCGAGAAGTCGGCGTGTCGCAGCGGCGTCTCGTCGGTGCGGTCCGATTGGCCCATGCAGCTGTCTCCCGAGACGATCGTTTGGTCGGAGTCCTACTTTGCCCCATCGGCCACACCGAAGGCGAGACGGAGTTGTCAGATAACGCGTGTGGCGCTCAGGACGCCAGGTCGGGATGCCGGGCCGCCACCATCCGAGCGAAGCCGTCCTGCCACGGCACCTTGGTGTGGCCGACCAGCTCGTGCATACGCGTGAGGTCGACGGTGACGCTCTGGAGCGTCTGGTCGGTGGGCCGGAACGTGGGCTCCGCTCCGATCAGCGTGCCGAGGTAGGCGCACCAGTCCTCGATGCTGACCGCTTCGTCGCCACCCCAGTTGACGACCGTCGCCGGCACCGACGCCGCCGCCAGCATCGCCGGGACCAGGGCGGCGATGTCGTCGTCGTGGATCGGGTTGTAGACGCTGGGTGCGTCGACGTGGACGGGGATCGGCATGCCCCCGAGCATCATGTCGACGTGGGCGGCGGGCCAGCCGCCGTTGTCGCCGTAGGGCACGTTCAGGCGGGCGATGGTGGTCGGGAGGCCGAGCTGGCGGGCGAGGGTGCGCGCCACCGCCTCGGTGGCGATCTTGGAGATGCTGTAGGTCTCGAGGAACGGCCAGACCCGATGGTTGTCGCCCAGCGGGTCGGATTCGGTGAAGGCGCGGTGGCCGTCGGGCTGGTACACGGCCGTCGAGGAGCAGTGCAGGAAGGCCAGGGCGCGGGCGCAGTGATGCATGAGCGCCCCGGTGCCACCGGCGTTGCCGTCGAGGTCCCGCTCCCAGTCGTTGGTCTTCATGACCGAGAAGTTGAGGACATAGGCGAAGTCGTCCGGCAGCCCGCTCAGGTCGCCGTCGACCAGGTCGATGGCGACGCAGGTGACCCCCGCCGCCTCCAGCCGGCCGCGGGCGGCGGTGTCGGTGAACCGGGCCGTCGCCCAGACGTCGTTGTGCGGTGCCAGCGCCAGCGTCAACGGCAGCGCGACCTGCCCCGTAGCACCGGCGACCAGGATCCTCTGCCCCTCCAACATGTCCGCGAGGCTACTATCAAACGGATGTTTGATGGCTACCGGATCCTCGAGCTGGGCACCTGGGTCTTCGTCCCGGCGGCGGCCACCGTGCTGGCCGACTTCGGCGCCGACGTCGTCAAGGTCGAGCACCCGTTGCGCGGCGATCCCCAGCGCGGCCTCAGCACCGGCGGGGTCACGCCCAACCTCGACGGCGTCAGCATCGCCATGGAGCAGACCAACCGGGGCAAGCGCAGCGTCGGCCTCGACGTTGCCGTGCCCGAGGGGCGGGAGCTCCTCTACGAGCTGGCGGCGCGCAGCGACGTGTTCATGACCAGCTTCCTGCCGGCCGCCCGCCAGAAGATGCAGATCGACGTCGACCACATCAGGGCCCACAACCCCGACATCATCTACGTGCGTGCCGACGCCGTCGGTCCCAAGGGGCCGGAGAGCGGCAAGCCGGGTTACGACTCGGCGGTGTTCTTCGGCCGGGGTGGCATCCTCGACTCGCTCAACCCCGACGACCTGCGGCTGCCCCCGACCCTGCCCGGCTTCGGCGACAAGACCGGCGCCATGAACATCGCCTTCGGCGTCGCCGCCGCGCTGCTCAAGCGGGAACGCACCGGCGAGCCGGCGGTGGTGGACGTGTCGCTGCTGGGCTCGGCCATGTGGGTCAACTCCAGCTCGATCATCTACTCGGCGGCCATCGGGGCCGACTTCACCCGCCAGCAGCGCCGCAACACCAACCCCATCGCCGGCACCTACGCGACCGCCGACGGGCGCTGGATCAGCCTGACGATGTTGGAGTCCGACCGCTGGTGGCCCGAGCTGTGCCGGCACCTCGATCGTGAGGACCTGTTGTCCGACCCGCGCTTCGCCGACGCCCCGGCCCGCACCGACAACGGCGCCGCCTGCGCGGAGGAGCTGGCCCGGACGTTCGCCTCGGCGCCGCTCGAGGAGTGGCGGCGGCGTCTCGCCACCCTGCGGGCGCCGTGGGAGGTGGTCCAGAACCAGCTGGAGGTGCTGGACGATCCCCAGGCCCGGGAGAACGGCTACCTCACGGAGGTCGACCACCCCACCGGCCGCAGGATCACCGTGGTCCGCGCTCCGGTCCAGTTCGACGAGACGCCGCCCCCGCTCGGCACCGCCCCCGAGCCCGGTGCCCACACCGAAGAGGTGCTGCTCGAGCTGGGTCACGATTGGGACGACATCGTCCGCTACAAGGAGCAGGGTGCGATCCCCTGAAGCTGCCGGCCGCATCCCATGAGCGTCCGCGTCACCAGCGGCGAAGAGCCGGCCCTGTTCCTCCCGGACGGCGACCGGTTCATCCCCACCGTGCTGACCCAGGGACCGTGGCGGCACGATCTGCAGTTCGGCGGCGCGGCCGCGGCCCTGCTGACGTGTGTCGTCGAGCGGGTTCCGACACTGGCACCTATGCAGGTCGCCCGGATCACGGTCGACCTGCTGCGGCCCGTGCCGGTCGCCCCGTTGCGGGCGCCGGCGCGGGTCGTGCGGGAGGGCAAGCGCATCCAGGTGGTCGAGGCCGTGCTGCACCACGAGGACGTGGAGGTCGCCCGCTGCGTGGCCCTGCGCCTGCGGATCGGCGACCTGGGGGACCTGGAGCTCCCGGCCGGCGCACCGGCTGCGGCTCTGCCCGGGGTGCGCGCCGCGCCCGGCCGGGACGTGTACCGCAACAGGGAGATCCCCGGCATCGGCCGTGCGGTCGAGTTCCGCCTGCCCGACGAAGGGTCGGGCGCGTTCGCAGACCCCACCTGGGTACGGCTGCTGGTTCCGATCCTCGCCGGCGATGACCGCGACGGCGGCGACGGGGCGGCCGCGGGGGCGGGCGGATCGGCCGTCGCCCGCATGGCCCTGGCGGCCGACTTCGTCAGCGGCTTCGGTCACCCGGTCACGAGCGTGCCCCTCACCGGCATCAACGCCGACATCTCCCTCCATGTCGTGCGCCCACCCTGCGACGAGTGGCTGTGCCTGGCCGGCACCGGATGGACCAGCCGGGCCGGCATCGGGCACGCCCAAGCGACGATCAGCGACACCGCCGGCGTGGCCGCCAGCGCCACGTTGTCGCGGCTGGTCGACGCGGCTTAGCCGGGCGCCTCAGGCTGCGCCCGATGTCGCCGTGCCCTCGGTGTCCCGGCCCGATCGCAGGACCGTGCCCGGCAGCGTGCCGGTGGGCTCGCCGTCGACGATCGTCTCCTGGCCGTTCACAAGCACCCGAACCACGCCCACGGGGTCGGCCAGCAGCCGCTTGCTCTCCCCCGGCAGGTCGAAGGCGATGCGGGCCGGCGTGGCGTCGACGGTGGACGGATCGATCAGGACCACGTCGGCGAAGCACCGCGGCGCCAGCCGACCGCGATCGCGGAGGCCGAACAGGCGTGCCGGCACGTCGGTCATCAGGTGCACCGCCCGTTCCAGCGGCACCAGCTGGCGGCCCCGCAGGCAGTCGGCGATGAAGCGGGTCGGGTAGGGCGAGCCCAGCATCCGGTCGAGGTGCGCCCCGGCGTCGGACCCGCCCAGCAGCACGTCCTCGTGCTCCCACAGCTTGCGGCGCAGCTCCCAGTCGGCGTCGGTGTCGGCGGCCGGGATGGGCCACAGGACCGTCTTCAGCTCGTCGTTGGCGACGATGTCGACGATGGTCGTGAACGGGTCCTCGCCCCGCTCGGCGGCGATGTCGCCCACCCTGCGGTTGCGGTACTGCTCGTTGAGGGCCGAGAACACGTCGCCGATCAGGTAGTTCCCGAAGTCGGCCAGGCGGCTCAGCGGCGACGGCTCCGCCTTGGCCATCAGGTCGGCCCGGACCGCGGGATCCTTCAGGCGGCGGATCTTCTCGGGGACGTCGACGGCCAGGACGTCACGCCAGCCGGGCAATAGCCACAGGGCGCAGAACGTCAGGAAGCTCATGTTGTTGTCGGCGAATATCGGCATGGTCAGCGCCACGACCCGGCCGCCCAGCTCGTGGGCCCGGGTCGACGCCTGGAGCTGGTGGTCGATCTTTCCGGCATCGTCGGCGGCAACGCTCAGCACGTTCCAGTTCAACGGGCGGCGGGCGGTGGCGCTCATGCGGGCCAGCAGCTCGATCTCGTCGTCGTCGAAGCGGCTGAGGCAACCCTGGACGATGGCCTCCAGCGACGTGCCCTCGAACTCGGCGACGACCTCGCAGAGGGCCAGCACCTCGTCCTCCGAGGCATGGCGGCTCGGCACCGGCTCGCCATCGCCGTCGACGTGCGTGGTCGATCGGGTGGTGGACAGGCCGAGTCCCCCGGCGGCCAGCGATTCCCTGAGCAGCTGGCGAATCTGCCCCAGCTCCTCGGGGGTGGACACGCGCCCGAAGTCCTCGCCCAGCACATACCGGCGCAGCGCGCAGTGGCCGACCATGAAGCCGGCGTTCACCGCCAGCGATCCGTCGAGCCCTTCGAGGTACTCGCCGAACGTCTCCCACTTCCACGGGAGCCCCTGCTCCAGGGCGACGAGGGGCATGCCCTCGACCTGGGCCATCATCCGGCGCGTGTAGTCGGCGTCGCGCTCGCGCAACGGGGCGAGCGTGAAGCCGCAGTTGCCGCCGATCACGCTAGTGACACCGTGCCAGGTCGAGGGCGTCGCCAGGGGATCCCAGTAGAGCTGGGCGTCGTAGTGCGTGTGCGGATCGACGAAGCCGGGCGTTACCACCAGGTCGGTGGCGTCGATCGTGCGAGCGGTCGGCTCGTCGAGCTCGCCGGGCTCGGTCAGGGCCACGATCCGACCGTCCTTGATGCCGATGTCGGCGCGCCGGGCCGGTTGGCCGGTGCCATCGACGATCGTCCCTCCGCTGATGACGTGATCGAGCATCGGATCCTCCCTCGACGGATCGTCTGGTGGGCACCGCACCGGCAGCAACCTACCGATCGTTTGGCAATCTACTAGCGTGTTGATCGGTGCCGCACGTGAGACCCGATCCTGCCGACATCGCGCAGTACACGGCGGAGGGGTGGTGGGGCCACGAGACCCTGGGCGATGTGGTGCGGCGCCACGCCGGCGGCCGACCGGAGGGCGCGGCATTCGTCGACGAGCACGGTGACCGGATGTTGTGGCGCGACTACGACATCGTCGCCGACCGGATGGCGGCGGCGCTGCTGTCCACCGGCGCGGAGCCGGGCGACCGGGTGGGGGTCCTGATGCCCGACGGAGCGTTGGTGCATGCGGCGTTCGTCGGCGCCGAGCGCGCCGGCCTGGTGGTGGTCGGCATCGGCAGCCGGGCCGGCGAGGCCGAGATCGACCATCTCGTGGACATCTGCGACGCACGGATCATCGTCACCCAACCCCAGCATCGAGGCGAACCGGCGCCTGCGCTGTTCGAGCGCCTCCGACAGCGTCAACCGAACCTCGGCCACCACGTCGTGGTCACGCCGCCCAGTGCCAGACCGACGATCGAGGTGATGCCCCCCGGGCGAGCGCCGCTCCGGGGCGACGAGCTGGCGGCCGCGATCGCTGACCGACGGCTCGGGCCCGACGACCTCTACCTGCTGAACTCGACGTCGGGCACGACCGGCCTGCCCAAGTGCGTCATGCACACACAGAACCGCTGGTTCTACTTCCACCGCAAGGCCGCGGAGCTCGGCGAGCTCCACGACGACGACGTGTTCCTGACGGCCCTGCCGACGCCCTTCGGCTTCGGCCAGTGGACCTCGCACTTCAGCCCCACGTTGCAGGGCGTGCCGTGCGTCGTGATGGAGCGGTTCTCGGCGGAGGCGATGCTCGAGCTGATCGAGCGCGAGCGGGTCAGCGTGCTGTGCTGCGTCACCACGCAGTTCGTCATGGCGCTGAGCTCCCCCGACTTCGACAAGCGCGACCTCGGCTCCCTGCGCGTCATGTTCACGGGAGGCGAGGCGATCCCGTACCACCGGGCGCAGGAGTTCGAGCGCCGCACCGGCGCCGCGGTGCTGAACTTCTACGGGTCCAACGAAACGGGAGCCCTGTCGGCCACGTCCCTGCGTGACGACCAGCACCACCGGTTGACCACGGCCGGTCGCTGCATCCCCGAGATGCGGGTTCGGCTGTACGACCTGAATGGGAGGCGGCGCATCCCGGGCCACCGGGGCCGCGGCGTCCCCGCCTGCCGGGGGCCCGCCAACGCCCTCGGCTACCTCGACGAGCAGGGCAACGACGAGCTGTTCACCGACGACGGCTGGATGCTCATGGGTGACGTCGTCGAGATCGATGCCGACGGCTGGCTCACGGTCGTCGGCCGCACCAGCGACTTCATCATCCGCGGCGGCAAGAACATCTCTGCTGCGGCGGTGGAGAACGAGGTGGCCGCCCACCCGGCCGTCAGGCTGGCGGCGGCGGTGCCCGCGCCGGACGAGGTCTTCGGCGAGCGGGTCGCCGTCTACGCCGAGCTGCACGAGGGACACGCGCTGACGCTCGAGGCCCTGCGCGACTTCCTGATCGATCAGGGGGTCACCAAGGAATCGATCCCCGAGTGCCTGTTCGTGGTCGACACCCTGCCGCGGGCGTCGGGGGGGAAGATCGCCAAGGGCGATCTCCGCCGCGACGCCACGCGGCGGCGTCGCCGCGATTGAGAAGGCCCGGAACCAGCGGATCAGCGTTCCAATGCGACGGGAACCGGCGAAGCCGAACGCCGGTTCCCAACAGGCCAGCCCGACCTACAGCGACAGCGTGTAGCCGCCGTTCACGGGGTAGGTCTGGCCGGTGATCCACGACGCGAGGGGACTGGCCAGGTAGGTGACCATGGCGGCGACGTCGGCCGGCTCGCCGCGGCGGCGGATGATGTACTGGCTGAGGCGCCTGCGCATCGCCTCGTCGTCGAGGTCGTCCGGCTCGTCGCCGGCGGTCGTGGCCGGCGTGCGCACGGTGCCGAGCGAGACGCAGTTGACGGTGATGCCGTGCCGGCCCATCTCGCGGGCGACCGAGCGGCAGAAGCCGGCGGCCCCAGCCTTGGCGGCGGCGTAGGGCGCCAGGTAGGCATCGCCGAAGCGGCCGGCGTCAGAAACGATGGTTATCACCCGGCCCTCCCGCTTGGCGATCATCGACGGGAGCGCGGCGTGCGTGCAGTACATGACGCCGAACAGGTTGATGCGGAAGAAGCGGTCCCACGTGTCCGGGTCGGTGTCGGCGAACGGCACCATCTCCGTGAAGCCCTCGGTGCCCGCGTTGCCGGCGTTGTTGACGAGGATGTCGACCCCGCCGAGACCGTCGATCGCGGCCCGCACCGCCCCCCGATCGGTGACGTCGAACGGCGCGATGTCGGCCTCGCCGCCGTCGGCCCGGATCTCCGCGGCCACCGCCTCCGCCCGATCGGCGACCACGTCGTTCACGACGACGGACGCCCCGGCGTCGGCCAACGACCGTGCCGTCGCCCGCCCCACGCCCTGCCCGCCACCGGTCACCAGGGCACGCCGTCCCTCCAGGTCGATCGTGAACGTCATCGTTGCCCCCTCACTCCCCGACTCCGCGTTCTCGCGCCTGAATTGGTCGCCACAGCGGCCATTCCAGGCGCGAGAACGCCCCGGCCGGAAATGCTCTAGCGGCGGCGGCCGGGCTGTTCCTGGCGGTCGCCGAGGAAGTTGAGCGCCAGCACCGTGGCGATCAGCACGATCGACGGCACGAGCACGATGTGCAGCGCGCGGTCGAGCCAGGGCCGCCCGGCCGCGATCATCCCGCCCCAGCTCGGCGTGGGCGGCGGCACGCCGAGGCCCAGGAAGCTCAGCGAGCCCTCGGCCACGAACACCACCGCCGCGAACGTCAGCGCGTAGGCCGCCACGGGCCCGACCACGCTCGGCAGGATGTGCCGCACCATGATGCGGCCGTTGCGGGCGCCCGAGCCGCGCGCCGCCAGCACGAACTCACGCTGCGAGACGGTCATCGCGTGGGCGCGGGCGATCCGTACGAACGCCGGCGTCCCCAGGATCGACAGCCCCAGCACCAGGTTCCTGATCGACAGCCCGAACACCGACGTGAGCACGATCAGCAGGATCAGCGCCGGGAACGCCAGCACGAAGTCGGCCACACCTGCGATCACCCAGTCGATCCGGCCCCGGAAGTAGCCGGCGATGATGCCGAACGCCAGGCCGAGGAACATGGCGATCCCCGTGGTCAGGGCGGCCACGAAGAACGAGGTCCGGCCGCCCCACAGGATGCGCGAGAGGATGTCCCGCCCCAGCTGATCCGTCCCGAGGATGTGACCGCTGCCGGGCGACGCCGCGATCGCACCCTGGCCGGCCTCGGGATCGGGAAGCGGCAGGACCGGCGCCAGCGCGCACAGCACCACCACGAGGACCAGCCAGGCGGCGGCGATCAGCCGAATCCCGGACAGCCTCCGCCGCCGCGGCGCCTGCACCGCCGCCTCCGGCAGCGTGGCGACGGGCGTGGGCCCGCCCGGTAGGTCCAGCTCCTCGACGATCTCACCCGGCAGCATCGACACGAACCCTGGGATCGACGACCCCGTACAGGACGTCCACGAACGAGTTGACGACGACGTAGGCAACGGCGATCACCGCCACCACGCCCTGCACGGTGACGAAGTCGCGGAACCCGATGGAGTCGATGAGCAGCCGGCCGATGCCCGGGAGGCCGAAGATCGTCTCGACGATCACCGATCCCCCGACCATCCGGGCCGACACGATGCCGATCATCGTCAACAACGAGAACGACGACGGGCGCAGGCTGTGGCGCAACAGGATCGTGCGGGGCCCGAGCCCCTTGGCCTCGGCCATCATGATGTAGTCCTCGTCCAGCGTGCGCCTCATGTCGCTGCGCAACAGGCGTTGATAGATGCCCGCCGGCTCGAGGGCCAGTGCGATCACGGGCAGGATGGCGGCCCGCAGGTTGTCGCCGAGGTTCTCGGACAGCGGCACCCAACCGCCGGTCGGCAACCAGCCCAGCTCGACCGAGAAGATGCGGATCAGCAGCAGCGCCACGATGAACGACGGGCTCGAGATCATGAGGAACGACGACACCGTCGTGGCCGCGTCGGCCGGCCGGCCCGGCCGGTAAGCCGCGAAGATCGCCGCCGGCACGGCGAACAGCAGCGCCAGCAGCTGCCCGAGGATCACCAGCTCCAGGGTGACCGGCAGCCGGTCCCGGATGGAGTCGATCACCGGCTCGTTGGTGCGCAGCGAGTTGCCGAGGTCGCCGGTGACTGCATCCCCCAACCAGTCGATGTAACGCTCGACCACCGGCCGGTCGAGCCGCAGGGCCTCGCGCACCGCGTCCACCTGCGCGGCGGAGGCCTCGGGGCCGGCGAGGACCTGGGCGGGGTCACCGGCCGGCAGCGACAGCATCAGCGAGACCGTGAAGGTCACGGCCACGAGCACGGCGATCAGATAGAGGAACCGGCGGACCAGGTAGTGCGCCACGGGCTACTCCGACCCCGCCACGGCGGGCCCGGCGGCCGTGGGTGCCAGCGCCGCCTCGACCAGCGGGAAGTGGCAGGCCACGAAGTGGTGCCCCGAGTCCCCCGCGGCACGCAGCGTCGGCTCCTCCTCGGCGCAGCGGCCGGCGGCCCGAGGACAGCGGGTGCGGAAGCGGCAGCCCGACGGCGGGTCGAGCGGGGAGGGAAGCTCGCCGGCGAGGGTGCGCGGTTGACTGCCGTTGCCGTTCCGCGACGCCCGCAACTGCGGGATCGAGGCCAACAGGCCATCGGTGTAGGGGTGCGCGGGACTGGCGAACAGGTCCTCCGTCGCCGCCACCTCGCAGACCTTGCCGAGGTACATCACCACGACGACGTCGCTGGCGTTGCGCACCACCGCGAGGTCGTGGGCGATGAAGATCATCGTCAGGCCGTAGCGGTCCTTCATGTCCTCCAGCAGGTTGAGGATCTGGGCCTGCACCGACACGTCGAGCGACGACACCGGCTCGTCGAGGATCAGCGCCTTGGGCTCGAGGATCAGCGCCCGGGCGATGCAGATCCGCTGGCACTGGCCGCCGGAGAACTCCCTCGGCCGCTTGTCGAGCGTCGCCTTCGGATCCAGGCCGACGGCCTCGAGCGTCTCCGCCACCAGGACGCGCCGGGACGCCTGGGTGCCCCGCTTCCAGATGTCGAGCGGCTCGCCGACGATCTGCTCGACCGTCATGTGCGGGTCGAGCGACGAGATCGGGTCCTGGTAGATCAGCTGCAGCTCGGGACGGATCGCCCGCACCTGCTTGGCATCGAGCGTGGTGAGGTCCACGCCGTCGTACAGCACACGGCCCGACGTCGGTGGCGGCAGCTGGACGATGGCCCGTCCCGTCGTCGATTTGCCGCAACCGGACTCTCCCACCAGGCCGACCGTCTCGCCGGGGATGACGTCGAGGCTGATGCCCGATACCGCCTGAACGTACCGGTTGCGGCTCGCACGGAACCGCACCACCAGGTCCTCGACCCGGATGAGGGCGCGGTCGGCGTCCCGCAGGTGGGCGGTTCCGCTACCCGCCATCAGCCGCTCCCGCCTCGGCCTCCTGCCCCATCGCTACGGCCGTCGCACTCGCGTCGTCCGGGAACCAACAGCGGTAGTGATGGTTGCCCGATGCCTCGGCCAGCGGCGGAACCTCCTCCGTGCAACGTGCCTGGGCCTTGGGGCAGCGCGGCGCGAAGCGACATCCGCTGGGCCGCGCCACCAGATCCGGCGGTCGGCCGTTGATCACGCTGAGCCGGCTGTGGATGGGTCGATCGACGGTCGGGATCGAGCGCATCAGCGCCGACGTGTAGGGCATCATCGGGTTGCGCAGCAGCTCCCGCGACGACGCGCGCTCGACGACCTGCCCGCCGTACATCACGACGATCTCGTCGCTACGGCTGGCGACGACCCCGAAGTCGTGCGTGATAAGCACCATGCCCATCTTTCGCTGCTGCTGCTGGGTAGCGAGCAGCTCGAGGATCTGCGCCTGCACGGTGACGTCGAGCGCGGTGGTCGGTTCGTCGGCCAACAGCAGCCTCGGCTCGCATGCCAGCGCGATGGCGATCACCACCCGCTGGCGCATCCCGCCCGACAGCTGGTGGGGGTAGTCCCTGACCCGGCGCTCGGGCGAGGGAATCCCGACCTGGCTCAGCAGCTCGACGGCGCGCTCGTTGGCCTGGGCCTTCGAGAAGCCGAGGTGGCGGACCATCGTCTCGGCGATCTGGCGGCCGACGCGCAACACCGGGTTCAGCGACGACATCGGGTCCTGGAAGATCATCGCCACCTCGCGGCCCCGGATGTCACGGAGCTCGCGGGGTGGCAACGACTGGATCTCGCGCCCGTTGAGCCGCACGCGGCCGCTCACCGAGCCACCGCGCCCCTCGGTCAGGCCCATGATCGACCGGGCCAGGACCGACTTGCCGGAGCCCGACTCGCCCACGATGCCGAGGGTCTTCCCTTCGTCGACCGTCAGGCTCACGCCGTCGACCGCGTGCAGCCGGCCGCGTGGCGTCGTGAACGAGACGCTCAGATCCTCGACGTCGAGGAGATGTGCGGCGCTGCCCGGGTTGGCGCTCGTCACCGGAGCTTCGCTCACGGCACTAACGGGTCATCTCACTCGGCCGGCGCCAGCTCGGACAGCTGCATCCTGACGCTGCGGACCTGGTCGCCGTAGTCGATGTCGTCGCGGACCACGTAGCCGTCGATGAACGGGGCGTACCAGGCGACCATGAACTCGTCGGTGATGACCTCCTGCGTCTGCTGCCAGGCGTCGAGCGACTCCTCCGAGTCGATCGACGTGCGGGCGGTGTACACGGCCTCGTCGTAGGCGTCGATCTGGGCCTTGGGCAGGTTCCGCTGATCTGACCGGAACAGGTAGAACATGCGGGCCTTGATGGGCTCAGCGATGGCGTACCACGAGATGTCGAACTCGCCGGCATTGACGGCGGGCAGCCACTCGGCTCCGGGCAGCGGGCTCAGCGTCACGTCGAGCCCGATGTCGTTCAGGGTCTGCTGGATGAACTCGAGCTCGCCCTGGATCCCCTGGTTGCCGATGAGAGTGAGCTCGGTGGAGTTGCCTTCTGCGGCGTACTCCTCGATCAGCGCCCGGGCCCGGTCCGCGTCGTAGCTCGGCCACAGCCCGGGGCTGCACTCCGGGTCCTCCTCGTTGAACGGCGGGCAGGTGAGCTCCTGCGATTCCCACAGCCCGCCGAGCACCGCCGAGTTGACGCGTTCGGGGTCGAAGGCCAGCGAGATCGCCTCGCGCACTCGGATGTCCTGCGTGGGGCCCCGAGAATGGTTCATGAGGATGAAGCTGGCGCCGCCGGTGCGCTCGACGCGGTAGCCCAGCGACTCGACGTCGCCGAGCTGGATGAGCATGGCCGGCCCTGCCGAGTAGGCGACGTCGACCTCGCCGGCGGTCACCGCCTCGGCCCGGGCGAGGGGGTCGACCATGAAGCGCATCTCCACGGTCTCGTAGGCCGGCTTGGTGGGGTCCCAGTAGTCGGGGTTGCGGCGTAGGGTCACGTGGTCGTCGCGCACCCACTCCTCCAGGACGTAGGGCCCGGCGCCGACCGGGTTCGAACCGAACCCCTCAGGATCCGCCTGGATGGCGGTGGGCGACGCGATCATCCCGTTGATGCCCGTGAAGCCCTGGTCGAACGACCCATTGGGTCGGGCCAGCGTGATCTCGACCGTCAGCGGGTCGACGGCTCGCATCGACTCGACCTCGGCCAGGTTCCCGGCGCAGCCACAGGCGTTGGTGGGATCGCGCTGTCGCTCGATGTTGAAGATCACGGCCTCGGCGTCGAGCGGAGTCCCGTCGGTGAAGGTGACGTCCGGGCGCAGCGTGATGGTCCAGACCTGGCCGTCGGGGGACTCCATCGACTCGGCCAGCTGGGGCGCGACACCACCGTCGGCGGTCCAGCGCAGCAGGGTGTCGTAGATGCCTGCGGCGCGGTCCCACTCGCCGGAGGACTCGGTCTGCAGCTTGGCCGGGTCCATCGTGGCCGTCTCCGACGTCGCTATGACCAGCTCGCCCGCCGATCCGGGAGCGCGCTCCTCACCACCGCCCTCGGAGCCCCCCTCGGACTCGGTGCCGGGCGCCGAGCTTTCGCTCGAGTCGTCTCCCCCACAGGCGGCGAGGAACATCATCCCCGCCAGAGCCAGTGCCAGGCAGCGCCTGCTCACCGTGCGTCGCATCACAGCCCCCCAACTTCGTTCGTCACTCAGTTGAACATCCCGCCGCGGGCGTCGCGGACGGGTCGTCCAGTCCTCAGCCCCACGGGAGGACCGGTAACTACCAACCGATAGGTAGAAATCATAGCCGCCGCGTCGGCGACGGCAAGTGGGGCGATCTGGATCCCGGATCAGCTCGGCGCAGAGGGGTGTCATGGCCGCAAAGGACCCGGTTTTCCAAGGTTTTCGTGGATGTGGTGATGCGAACTGGTGTACGATGGTGGCGTGTTCGGGCAGCTGGAGCGGGCCATCGACGATTTGGACATCCCGGTCGACGGTGATGCCCTTGTGACCGTCATCGCCCTGCGTGATCGGCTGGAAGCCCGCATCACCGACGCGGTCGCGACAGTCGACCGGGCATCACTGTGGGAGCTCGACGGCGCCACGTCGATGACCGCGTGGCTCGCCGATCGGGCCCGCATGGCGCGGCCGCACGCCGCCGCTACCGCCTCCCGGGCCCGCAAGCTCGCCCAGCTGGCGGTGACACGCCACTCATGGCGCGCGGGAGTCTTGTCGAGCGGCCAGGTCGAAGCCATCGCCGCCAACCTCGACGCAGAAACGGCCGAGCTCTTCGCCGACCACGAGAGCGACATGGTGCCGACGCTCGTCGATCTGCCCGCCCGCGACGTCGCGCTCGTCATGCAGCGGTGGCGCGAACAGGCCACCGCCGATCGCGACCCCAAGCCCGAACCGCCCCAGGCGTTGCATCACTCCCGCACTCTCGGCAACCGGTGGCGGACTGATGGCACGCTCAACGCCGAGACCGGAGAGCTGTTGGCAACTGCCCTGCGGCTGGCCGAGACCCGCGACGGGGAGGACGAGCCCCTACGCAGCCCGGCGAGACGGCGGGCAGACGCCCTGGGCGACATCTGCCGGTTCTTCCTCGACCACCAGCAAACCCGCCGCGGTGGCCGTCACCGCCCCCATCTCAACGTCGTCCTCGACATCGAGCACTACCTCGCCGGTGGCGGCGGCCACACTGCCGACGGCACCATCGTCGACCGCGCCACGATCGATCGGCTGCTGTGCGACAGCGCCCTGCACCGTGTGCTCACGTCCGGGCGGTCGACCATCCTCGACTACGGCAGCGCCACCCGCACCGTCGCCGCCCCGCTGTTCAACGCTCTCGTCGTACGCGACCAGCACTGCCGCTTCCCCGGCTGCGACCGTCCGGCGCAATGGTGCGACGGCCACCACGTCCGGTTCTGGGAGAGCGACGGGCCCACGGCGCTGCCCAACCTGGTCCTCCTGTGCAGCCGGCACCACCACCTCCTGCACCGCGCCCGCTGGCACGCCAAGCTCCTTCCCGACGGCACGTTCGAGGTCACCGACCCGCGGGGCCGGGTTCGCACCACTCGCCCGCCGTCGGGCCGACCACCGCCCCCGCTCCCGCTCGAGTGATCACGGTGAGGTGGCCGATCCCCCACTAGGGTGCCGCTCTCCACGGCGCTCGCCACTCCGGGGCCTCCCATGGCTCGGTGACGTAGATCGTTTCGCGAGCGACGTGGTCGCCACGAAACTCGAGGATGCTTACACCGAGCTGCCACGGGCCACCGTCGTACCTGATCGAAACCTCGGCGACCCAGAGGCCACCGGCGCCGCGCAGGTCCCGCAGCTCAAAGTCCACGGCCGCCGGGTACTGGCTTCGCCACCCCCGGAAGTTCTCCACGCCCTCGAACCGTTCCCTGGATTGAGGGAACTCGAGGACGGCATCGTCGTGATAGATCTCGTGTGCGATGTCCTGATCGGTGCCGCTGTAGTCCAGGTAACGCTTGATCTGCGCTCTTCTCTCTGCTTCGTCCATCCATGTTCTCCGTCCGCGGGGGCGCGTTCAGAGGTTGGCGTCGAGGAACGCCTGCGCGATCGGTGAGTCAGTCCGGTACTGGAGGTCGGGTCCGGTGCACCGGAGGCTGAACGTCCAGGTGTTGAGGCCGACGATGGTGCCGTCGTGGAACATCGGTCCACCCGAGTCGCCGAAGCAGACGCCGGCGGTCACCTTGAGGAACCGATCGGGCAAGGCATCGTGGGTGTTGATGGCCGTGACCTCTCGATAGCTACGCACGCCGTCGAAGACCGTGACCTGGTTGGGCGAGAGGACACTGCCCTTGATGAAGTCGTCGGTGCCGTAGCCGACCACGGTGAAGGTTTCGCTAGTCACGTCGAGCTGGTCGAGGTAGCCGGGACCCGGCGATCGGCGATGGTGTCACGCCCGAGACCGTCTCCTGAAGGAACACGAGGGCGATGTCCTCGGCCGGCGACGCCAGGCACAGATGCTTCGAGTTGCCCAGACATGGCGGCGCGGTCAGCCAGCCAGGGTGGATGACGATGTGGTCGGCGGCGTAGTAGGTCGAGCTCTCGTCGGGCGCGACGTCGAAGGACACGCGCAGGTCGTCGAGGCCGAAGCCCTCCTCGCCGACCGGGCGGTGAAGAAGTCGGTGCAGTGCGCCGCTGTGAGGACGACGTCAGGCGCGACGAGCGTGCCGGAGCAGAAGGCGGCCCACTCGTCAGGGTCGACCTGGGCCTGCAGCATGCCGACGCTCTCGAACTGGTTCGCCGTGTCGTCGGTGCCCTCGAGGATGGCACCGGCCGGTTGGACCAGGGCGAGTGACATGAGCAGTGCGACCGCCGTTCCCGAGGTGGTGGACTTAGTGACCGTCGATGTCTCCTACCTGCCGGTGGCTGACGCTGCCACGTCGCTTCTCCGGCTTCAGCTCGCACCTGAGGCAGGGCTTGTCGCTCTCACCAAGCCCACCTTCGACTTCGGGCCAGCTCACTCGTCACGGATGCGAGGCGGTCCATCACGCCATCCACATCGCCGTCGAGGCGATCGACGCGACTGGCTGGATCGCCGTCGAGGCGATCGACGCGACTGGCTGGCGAGCCGAGGCCTGCACCATCCCTGCTGTCACCGGCGCAGGCGGCGCGATCGAAGCGTTCGTACTCGCCCGCAGGACACCATCCGCGCAGGGGACCAGCTAGTGGAGCAAATCCCGCGCGAGCGGCGCCCCCCAACGCGGATGCGTGGCTGGGTGAGCACCGATTTGCCCGCTGCGGGCGCGGCCGGCCACCAGCGTCAGCGCGACGGAACGCCGCAGCGCCGAGCCACAGATCGGTATCGCCGCCGGATCGCTCCTCGGGCCGGGGTTGATCGAATCGGAGATGCTTCTCCTCCCGCACGAGGACCGTCGATCGGTCGCGTTTCCTGACGAGCACCGATGAGTCTGCGAACGGCGTTCCGTCACAAGTGGCACCACGTGGTGCGGCGAGAGCCGACGACTACCTGAAGGAGGAGGAGACGCAGTGAACACACCGCCCATCGTTTCGCCCGAGGAGTGGCAGACCGCCTGGGAGAACTTGCTCGTCAAGGAGAAGGAGCTGACCCGCGCCCGCGACGCCCTGGCCGCCGAGCGCCGGCGCATGCCCTGGATGGCAGTCGAGAAGGACTACCGCT
>DASQUK010000161.1:0-54476 GCA_035641315.1 Acidimicrobiales bacterium
GAACGAGAACCTGACGTGCCCGAGGACGCCCGACCCCCAATGGCCGCCATCGGCGGCCGGGCGTAGGTTCGTCCCCATGACAACCGTTGCACTCGTCGTCAAGCTGACGGCCAAGCCCGAGACCCGGGACGAGGTCGCCGAGTTCCTCGCCGGCGCCGTCGAGCTGGCGAACGCTGAGGAAGGCACTCCGGTGTGGTTCGCCCTGCGAACCGACCCCTCGACGTTCTGGATCGTCGACGCCTTCCCAGGTGGGGCCGAGCGCCAAGCGCACCTGGAGGGTCCGATCGCCGCCGCGTTGTTGGCCAACGCTGATCGGCTTCTCGCCTCGCCGCCGGAGATCAACCCAGCCGAAGTCCTCGCCTCGAAGACCCCCTGAGAGCCGTCACTTCCGCGAGTGTCACGGGTCCATCCTTACCCCGCGGGCCCAACCACGACCCGCCGTCAGATCGCGGACAGGATCGTGACGACGGCCACCGCCTCCTCGCCCGACAGGTGACCGCCGCTGTTCTGCGCCAGGGCCAGGCGAGCGCCGTCGACTTGGCGAGGACCGCATCGGCCGCGGAGCTGATCGACCAGCTCGACCACCTGCGCGAGCCCGGTGGCGCCGACGGGATGACCCCGTGACAGCAGTCCCCCGCTGGGATTGACCGGGCACCGGCCGCCCAGTCGGGTCGACCCGTCGGCCAGCAATGCGGGCGCGCCACCCGCCTCGCACAGGCTGAGCTGCTCGTAGGTCCACAGCTCGGCGGGGGCCGCGGCATCGTGCACCTCGGCCACGTCCACATCGGTGGGGCCGGCACCGGCGGTCTCATAGGCAGCGGCGGCCGCGCGCCGGACCGCGCCGTTGCTCTCGATGTCACCCGAGCCCCCGGACCGCAGCGTGCAGGCGTCGATCCGAACGGGGCGTGCAGCAGCCAGCGAGCGCGTCCGCTCCTCGGAGCACACGACGACGGCGGCGGCCCCGTCGGCGACCGGCGAGCACATCAACAGCCGCAGTGGGTCGGCGATCATCCGGCTGGTGAGAACCTGTTCGACCGTGCGGGGCTCGCGGAACTGTGCCTGCGGGTTGAACGCCGCGTGCGCACGATTCTTCGCCGCGACCGCGGCGGCGTCGGCGGCCGAACCACCGCCCCGTGCGAAGAACCTGCGGGTCGTCGCCGCGTACACCTCCATGAGCGCCGACTGGACGGGTCCGGCCACGACGTCCACGACGTCCACGCGCGGTTCCTTGCCGATGCCCAGCAGGTCGCGTTGGACCTGATCCCGGAGTGCCGGCATGTCGTCGAAGTCGACGGCAGCGCTGAACACGGCCATGGTCCGTCGCTTGTCGGCGTTGGTCAGCTTCTCGGCGCCGACGGCCACCACGACGTCGGCCGTGCCGGACGCCACGGCCATGCATGCCGTCTGTAGCGCCGTCGAAGCCGAAGCGCACGCGTTCTCGACGTTCATGATGGGGATCCCGCCGAATCCGTAGCGGTGAAACACCACTTGGCCGCGGATCATCTCCTGGCCGGTCAGCACGCCCTCCCCAGCGTTGGCGAACACCACCATGTCGACGTCGGCAACTGCGACGCCGGCATCGGTCAAGGCCTCATCCACGGCCGCGGTCGCCAGCGAGCGGACCGTGCTCTCGGGGGCGAACCCGAACGGGGTCATCCCCGTGCCGACGATGTGCGCAGGCACGACAGAAGTGTGGCAGGCCCGGCCGACAAAGCCTCGCTGGTCGTTCGCCCCTGGCGCGTCAGCTCCCGCAGGTCTCGAGCGCGACCCGCACGAAGGCGGCCGTCACGGGCGACGGATCGCCCGCCCGCCACGCGATGCGGAAGTCGTCGTACAGCCCCACCGGGCGCAGGGGCCGGACGACCACATCGTGGCGGCTGCCCGCCCGAGCGGCCTGCCACGAGTTCAGCCAGCCGATCCCGGTGCCGAGGGCCACCAGGTCGAGGACCCGTTCCACCTGGACCGCGGCATGCGTGACCCAGCGGGGTCCGGCACCCATGGCTGCGCAATACGACTCGATCTCGTCGTGGGCCGTCGGCGCGTCGGAGCGCTCGACCACCAGCACCGGCTCGTCGTCCAGGTCCCGCGCCTCGACCACGGCCTGCGATGCCAGCCGATGGTCCGGCGGCACGGCCACGTGATCGACCGGCACGCGGGCCAGGGGTACCGACGCCAGCCGACCCGGCTCGATGACCGGTCCCCGCACGATGCCGACGGCCACCCGACCGGCACACAGGCCATCGAGGATGAGCAGCGAGGTGAGGCCGTCGGGCCGGATGACGGCGTCGGGGTGCTCGGCCCGAAAGGCCCGAAGGGTCCGCATCATCCCGTCCTCGCTGCCGTGGCAGTACCCGACGGTCGAGGTCGCCGGGACCGATGCGAGGGCGGCCGCGGCGGCGTCGAAGCGATCCATGGCACGGAGGACATCGCGGGCGTCGACCAGCAGCCGCTCGCCGGCCGCGGTCAGCGCCACCTTGCGGCTCGTGCGCTCGAAGAGCGCCAGCCCGAGCTCGTGCTCGAGCTCCCGGATGCGCTGGGACAGCGGCGGCACCGAGATGTGGAGCCGGGCGGCCGCCCGCCCGAAGTGCAGCTCCTCGGCCACGGCCACGAAGTAGCGCAGGCGCCGCACGTCGACCCCCCGGACCATCGCACGAACGTTATCGGTTGAGACATGATCCGTGTAGCAGACGGACGTGGACTTTGCGTGCCCGCTCGGCGACCGTAGGACGTATGAAGCTGCTCTGGTTCCACCTCATGCCGTACCCGGAGCTGCCCGAGGACTTCAACCGCAAGCATCGCAGCGTCTGGGTCGACGTCGATCCCGGCCTGTTCGAGCCGGAGGTCGTCGCCACCAGCTACGAGCGCTACATCGACCAGCTCGTGCATGCAGAGCAATGCGGCTTCGACGGGATCTGTGTAAACGAGCACCACGGCAACGGCTACGGCCTGATGCCCTCGCCGAACGTGATCGCATCGATCCTGGCCACCCGCACGTCCCGGGCGGCCATCACCGTTCTCGGCAACTCCATCGCCCTCTACGATCCGCCGGTTCGGGTGGCCGAGGAGATGGCGATGGTCGACCTCCTGTCGCATGGCCGGCTCATCAGCGGCTTCCCGGTCGGCACGCCGATGGACACGGCCTACGCCTACAGCGTGAACCCCGGCATCCTCCGGCAGAAGTACCACGAGGGCGTCGACCTGGTCCTAGAGGCGTGGACCGCGACCGAGCCGTTCGCCTTCAACGGACGCTTCACGCAGATGCGCTACGTGAACGCGCTGCCCCGGCCGCTGCAGCGGCCCCATCCCCCCATCTGGATCCCGGGCGGCGGCTCCGTCGAGACGTGGGACTACTGCTCCACACGGGACTACGTCTACGCCGCCCTGTCGTACTACGGCCACCTGATGGCGAAGGAGACCGTGGGCGGCTACTGGCGCCGAGTCGAGGAGAACGGCAAGGACCCCAACCCGTACCGGCTGGCGTTCCTGCAGTTCATCGGCGTCGCCGACACCGACCAGGAGGCGTACCGGCTCTACAAGGAGCCCGCCGAGTACTTCTTCAACCGCTCGCTCCACGTGTACCCGGGCTACGCCGACCCACCCGGCTATGTCACCGAGGCGTCGGCGCGGGCGCGCTACAAGTCCCAGGTCCGAGCGGTGGTCCGCGCCAAGCAGGCCAAGCACGACCTCACGTGGGACGAGATGGTCGAGAAGGGCTACGTCGTCATCGGCAGCCCCGACACCGTGCGGGAGACGCTGGAGGACGTGGCCAGGACGTTCAACTGCGGCCACCTGCTCACCATGCTGCAGTTCGGCAACATGAGCGACGAGCTCACCCGCCACAACTCCAAGCTCTTCGGCGAGAAGGTCGCCCCCGGACTGCGCGGCCTGTTCGCCAACGCCGAGGACCGCTGGTGGCCGACCAACGCGGTGCCGGGATGAGCGACGCGGCCGACGGAGCGACCGTCGTCTACCTGCCCGGGATCGCCGGCCACCCGGCCAACTCACCGGCGCTCGACGCCCTGGGCGACGCCGGCTGGGACGTCGTGGTCCCCCGGGTCCCGGGTCTCGACGGCCGTTCGGGCTTCCAGGTGCCCGACGACTACCTGGGCTGGCTCACCATCGTCTGGGACTCGCTCGACGCCACCGGCGCACTGCCCTGCCCCGTCGTCGGCGCATCGCTGGGGGGCATGCTCGCCGCCGACCTCGCCGTGTTCCGGCCCGAGGCCGTCACCGCGGCCGTCCTGCTGGCGCCGTTCGGCATCTTCGACGCGGCGCAGCCGGGCCTCGACGTCTACGCCCTGCCGGCCGCGGAGCGGATGAGCCACCTGTTCGCCAAAGGTGTGCCCGAGCCGTTCGTCGAGCGCTTCGCCGAGCTGGGACCCGACGACGGGCCGGTGGCCCGCTACCTGTGCGACGTGGCCGCCGCCAGCCTGTTGTGGCCGCTCGGCGACCGGGGCCACGCCCGGCGTATCCGCCGCATCGGCTGCCCGACACTGGTGCTCTGGGGGGAGTTGGACGAGCTCCTCCCTGTCCCCACGTCGGCGGCATGGGCCGAACACGGCCTGCCCGTGGAGGTCGTTGCGGGCGCCGGCCACCTGCTCGAATGGGACGAGCCCGACGGCGTCGCCGCCCGCCTGGTCGAGTTCCTGGCCGACTTCCACCGCGGCGCCTGAGGCCGTCACGGGTCGGCGTCACCGCCACCAACGAAACCGGCACCCGACCAAGGGGGGTCCGATGGGTCTGGTCGATCAAGCGGAGTTTCACTTCTTCCATTTCTTCCCGTACACGGACCTGCCGGCCGACCACCGGGAGCATCCGTCGCTCTGGGTCGACTTCCCCAACACCAACTACGACCCGAAGACGGGCCACGAGCTGTACAACCGCTACCTGTCGGAGATGCTGCTCGCCGACAAGCTCGGCTACGACGGGTTGGTCCTCAACGAGCACCACAACACCCAGTACTCGATGAACCCGGCGCCCAACCTGACGGCGGCCGCGCTCATCCCGCAGACCAAGAGCTGGATCAGCGTGTTCGGCACCCCGCCGAACCTCGGCTACCCCAACCGGCTGGCCGAGGAGTACGCAATGCTCGACGTGATGTCCGGTGGCCGGCTGCGCGTCGCCTTCCCGCTGGGCACGGGCATGGAGTACTGGGCCAACGCCGTCAACCCGGCGACGGCCCGCGCCCGGTTCCGCGAGTCGATCGACATCATCCTGCGATGCTGGACGCAGGACGGCCCCCAGAGCTACGCCGGCGACTTCTACACCTACCGCTACCTGAACCCGTGGCCGAGGCCGGTGCAGCAGCCCTACCCCGAGTGCTACATCGTCGGGACGGGCTCGCCCGAGACGATCGAGCTGGCGGCGGAGCTGGGGTTCGGGTACTCGGTGGTGTTCATCCCCCGAACGGTGCAGCTCGAGGTGTTCGACCATTTCCGCGAGCGCCTGGCGGCCCACGGTCACGACCCGACCCCCGACAAGGTGGCGATCGGCGTGATGGCCTACGTCGCCGAGACCGACGCACGGGCCGAGGAGGAGTTCCTGCCCCACGTGATGTACTTCTTCGAGAACGCCCTGCGCACGACGCCCCGCTACCTGAACCCGCCGGGCTACGTCACCGTGCCCGAGTTCCGGAAGCGGATCCAGGGCGCCGACGTGCACGGGTCCGCCAACTGGGATGACCTCGTCGCCATCAACCGGATCGTCGCCGGCACGCCAGAGAAGGTGGCCGACGCGATCGGCGGCTGGATCGAGGAGTCGGGCAGCAGCCGCCTGAACCTCAACCTCACCCTCGGCGACATGCCGAACTGGAAGGTCGTGAAGAACACCACCCTGTTCGCAGAAGAGGTCATTCCCAGGCTCCGCGCGAAGAAGGAGGCTGCCTGACCATGAGCGACGTCACGACCGCCTCGTTGGAGCGGCTGGAGTACGACGTCCACGGGACGGCCACGGCGGTGTTGGCGGCGGGCGACCCCGCGGCGCCGCCCCTGGTGTTCTTCCACGGGGCCGGCACGTGGCACGGCTGGGGATTCGCCGAACCGTGGACCGGGCGGTACCGGGTGCTCATCCCCCATCACCCCGGCTACGGCGACTCGGGCGATCTCGAGGGGCTGCACGAAGTGCACGACCTCGTGCTGCATTACACCGAACTGTTCGACCAGCTCGGCCTGACCGGTGACGTCAACCTCGTCGGTCTCTCGCTGGGCGGTCTGATCGCAGCCCGCTTCGCCATCGAGCAGAAGCACCGGCTGCGGCGCCTGGTGTTGGTCGCGCCGGCAGGGCTGCGGATGCCGGGGGTCGCGTTCGACGACGTGTTCCGGATCCCGCCCGAGGAGCTGATGGGCCGCCTCGTGCACCGGATGGACACGCTCGTGCCGCATCTGCCGGCCGATCCGAACGACGTGGACTTCACCGTCGACCGCTACCGGGAGATGCGGACAACGGCCATCATGCTGTGGGAGCAGCCCTTCGACCGGGTGGTGCCTCGTTGGTTGGGCCGCGTCGACACGCCCACGCTGGTGGTGTGGGGCGAAGAGGACCGCCTGGTGCCGGTGGAGCTGGCGCGCGCCTGGGTCGAGCTGTTGCCCCGGGGCACCCTGGCCACGTTCCCCGAGGCGGGGCACCTCGTGCTGGACGAATCGCCGGAGGCCAGCGCGGCCGTGGCCCGGTTCTGCGGCACGAGCGACTGACCTACTCGACTGAACCGGAGCGTGCCAGAGGGATGTACCACGGGCTGCTGTTGGATATCGGCGGCGTGATCCTGGACGCGTGGCGGGCGCTGGACGCCTACGCCACGGTCACCGGTGTTCCGGTGCCGGGCCGAGGTCCGATCGATCCGGATGGTGATCCGGCCTGGCAGGAGAAGCTCGCCGGCACGCTGACGTTGGACGGCTACTGGGATCGTGTCGCGCGGACAACCGGGCACGACAACTGGCGGGCGATGTTCCGGTCGATCACCGAGCACGTGCCCGACGCGCTCTTCGATGCCAACGCCGTCGCCCTGATGCGCGATGCCCGTGCCGCCGGCCGTCGGGTCGGGGTGCTCTCGAACGACGCCTACGCCATCCAGAGCCGGGCATTCTTCGGCGCCCGCCCGGAGTTCAAGGGGCTGGACGCTTTCGTCGATGCGTCGGACATCGGTGTCAGCAAACCCGAACCGGACGCCTACCTCGTCGCGGCCGAGGCTCTCGGGGTGGCGGCCGAGGGAGTCGTGTTCCTCGACGATGCCGCGGAGAACGTCGATGGCGCCCGTGCGGTCGGCATGTTCGGCATCCAGGTCGACCCGGGCAACGCCACCCCGGCGTTCGACGAGGCACGCGAGCTGCTCGGCCTGGCGTCGTGATTCAACCCCGGCGGACCGTGTAGCCGCCCTCGGCGATGGCCTGGGTGAGCCGGCGGGCACCGGCCTTCAGGATGCGCGTGTGGCGGGTCTCGTGGTCGCCCACCACCCGTGGCGTGGGGCCGACCATCGATATGGCGGCGACGACAGGGCCCCTCATCGAACCACGCACCGGCACCGCCAACGACGACATCCCCAGCTCGGTCTCGTCGATGCTGCGCGCGTAGCCGCGCTCGCGGACCCGCGCCAGCTCGGCGAGGAGGAGCTCGGGAACGACGATGGTGTAGCCGGTGCTGGGCGCCAGGCCGGCGCGCAGTCGAGCCTCGGCCAACTCCGGGTTGAACGCCGCCAGGACCTTGCCGGCGCTGGACCGGTGCAAGGGCGAGCGGCGGGCATTGGTCGAGTAGCGGAGCGCCCGTTGTCCCTCCACCCGCTCGACGTACACGACATCGGCCCCGTCGGGTACGCCGATCTGGACGGTCTCCTCCAGCATGTTCCGCAGGTCGACCAGGAGGGGCAGCGCCTGGTCGCCCACGGCCGTGCGCTCCGTCGCCAGATGCCCGTACTCGACCAGTCGGACGCCTAGCCGGTAGCCGCGGCGCGCCGTGCGGTCGACGAGCCCCCGCCGGGCCAGCACCGCGCAGGTGCGGTGCGCCGTGCTCTTGGCCACCCCGACCCGCCGCGCAAGCTCGCTCAGGCTCAGCTCGTGCGCGTCGGCGAGCGCGTCGATGATGTCCAGGGCGATGCCGACCGACTGCAGCTCCGCATGCGCCGACGCCGACCTGTCGGCGTCCTGGTCGTCGCGATGGTCGCCCCGAAGCGCGCTCACCCCGCCAGTGAAGCACCGCCGCGCGCCGCCCGTAGCGGCGTCGGAACTAGCTCGGGACGCGGCCGCCGTTGACCAGGAGCGTCTGGCCGGAGACGAAGACCGAGTCGTCGGAGAGCAGGTAGCAGAAGGTGCCGAGGAGGTCGTCCGGCCGCATGACCCGGCCCAGGGGCGTGCGGCTGGTGTCGTAGGCGCCGAGCACCTCGGATCCCGGCGTCGGCGTGAAGCCCGGGGCCACACAGTTCACGCGGATCCGGCGCGGGCCCAGCTCGTTGGCCAAGGCGCGGGTCATCGAGATGACAGCTCCCTTCGACGCCACGTAGTGCACGAAGCCGTGGGAGCCGGTGATGGCGGTCTCCGACGCCACGTTCACGATGCTCCCGCCCCGGTCGCCCATGGCCGCCGCCGCGGCCCGGGCGCAGAGGAACGAGCCCCGCACGTTCACGGCGAACATACGGTCCCACTCGCCCAGGTCGATCTCGTCGTACGCCTTCCGGCCGACGAGCAGCGCCGCGCAGTTCACCAGCCCGTCGACCTCACCGGCCTCGGCGAACATCGCGGACACCTGGTCGGCGTCGCTCACGTCGCAGGTCAGGTCCGTACCCGCTGCCACGTCGGTGGTGATCGCCGTGGCGCCGCGCGCGCGGACCTCGGTCGCCAGCGCCGCACCGATCCCGCGGACCGCGCCGGTGACGACGATTCGTTTGCCCTCGAGACTGCTCATCCCGACCCCTCCGACGCCTCCGCCGCACGGACGATCTCCGAGAGTGCCGCGTGGATGCTGCCGTTGCTCGCGAGGACGTTGGCGAGGCCGGGACCGAGGTTGGGCGGCCCGCCGTCGAGGTCCTCGATGCGGCCCCCGGCCTCGGTGATCAGCAGGGCGCCGGCGCCCACGTCCCACGCGAAGGTGGCGTCGCGTTCAACGAACGCGTCGACGCGTCCCGCGGCCACGTAGCCGAGGCAGAGGGCCGGGGAGCCCACACACCGCACCCCGCGGCATTGCCCGCTCAGCGCCACGATGCGCCGGCCGAACGCGGCGATCGCGTCCGGGTCGTCCGACTGGATGCCGGTGCACACGAGGGCCCCGCCCGGCGAATCGACGGCCGACACCGCCAGCCGCTCGCCTCCGAGCCACGCTCCCCCGCCCCGCACGGCGGTGAACAGCTCCCCCCGGAAGGGATCGAGGATGGCGCCCGCCGCCAGCCCCTCGGCATCGCGAACGGCCACCGATGTGCACGCGAACGGCACCCCGTGGGCATAGTTCGACGTGCCGTCAAGCGGGTCGATCAGCCAGGTGGCGGGTGGGTCCACCGACGCGCCCTCGCCACCGCCGGCACGATCCTCCTCGGCGAGGATGGCGTGGTCCGGGAAGCGACCCGCGATCACCCCGATGATCGCCGCCTGAGCGGTCACGTCCGCCCAGGTCACGATCGAGGTTCGCTCGCTCTTGAGCTCGACCTGCTTGGGGCGCGCCAGGCCCTCGACAAGCACGGCGCCGCCCGCCCGCGCCGCCGCCACCGCCCCGTCCAACAGCTCGATGACGGTCGGCGCCATCCTGCCGGCCCGATCAGCGGACCGCCGCCAGCGCGTTCCAGACGCGCTCGGGGGTCAGCGGGGTCTCCAGGTGGCGGACGCCGAGATGGCCGAGGGCGTCGATGACCGCGTTGTACACGGCGGGGATGGCGCCGATGGTGCCCGACTCGCCGATGCCCTTGGCGCCGAGCTCGTTCGCGAACGTCGGCGTCGCCATGGGCACCAGCTCGAACGACGGCAGCTCGGTCGCCGAGATCACGGGGTAGTCGGCGAAGTTGGTCGTCAGCGGCTGGCCGTCCTCGTCGTAGCGGATGGCCTCGAGCAGCGCTTGGGCGGCTCCCTGGGCGATGCCGCCGTGGACCTGCGCCTCGGCCAGCAGCGGGTTGATGATCCGGCCGGCGTCGTCGAGGGCGACGATCCGCCGCAGGTCGACGCGGCCGGTCTCGGTGTCGACGTCGACGATCGCCACGTGGGCGCCGAACGGGAACGTCGGCATCGCCGGCACGTGATCCGCCGCCGCCGACAGCGGCGCGCCGCCCACGCCCACGAGATCCGCCCAGCCCACCGCTCGCGCCGGCGCGCCGGTGACGTGGAAGCGGCCGGCGTGGTCGTCGAGCACCACGTCGTCGACCGACGCCTCGAGCAGGTCGGCGGCGGCGTGTCGAGCCCGCTCCACCAACGTGGCACACGCCTCGGCGATGGCACTGCCGCCGAGCTGCACCGACCGGGAGCCGACGGTCAGGCCACCACGGGGGACCCGATCGGTGTCGCCGTGGATCACCTCGACATCCTCGAGCGCCACGCCCGTCCGGTCGGCCACGATCATCGCCCAGGTCGTGTCGTGACCTTGGCCGGTGGGCGTCGATCCGCTTGTCACGCGGATGCGACCGCCGTCGAGCAGCTCGAGGGCCCCGAACTCCTGGTCACCTGTAACGGCGGCCGTTATCTCGACGTAGGTGGCGATGCCGATACCGAGGGCCAGGCGATCACCCGCCTCGCGGCGGCGGGCCTGCTCGCCCCGCAGCGCGCCGTAGCCGGCGGCCCGCAGCACCCGCTCCAGCGCCCCCGGGTAGTCGCCCACGTCGTACACCGTGCCGACCCCTGTGGTGTAGCGGTCCGCGAACGGGGCGACGAGGTTCCGCCGCCGGACCTCGGCTGGGTCCATTCCGATCGCGGCGGCGAACCGGTCGACCATGCGCTCGATGGCGACCGCCGCCTCTGGTCGCCCTGCGCCCCGATAGGCGGTCGTGGACACGGCGTTGGTGACGACCGAGACGCCGCTGAAGCCGGCGTTGGCGATGTCGTAGGCACCGGTGGTCATCAGCATGGTCATCGCCGGCAGGCGGGCACCGAGCACCGGGTAAGCGCCGGCGTCCTGCACGACATCGAGCTGGTAGGCAGTGATCCGCCCGTCCCGCCTGCCGCCCAGCCTGGCGTGCTGGATCTGACCCCGGCCGTGGGCCATGGCGACCATGTTCTCGGAGCGGGACTCGGTCCAGCGGACCGGACGACGGGCCACCTGGGCGTAGAAACCCAGCGCCACCTCGTCCGGGAAGGTGCGCGATTTGGCACCGAACCCGCCACCGACGTCGGGGACGACCACCTGTACCTGCGACGGCTCGAGTCCATAGACGGACGCCAACAGGTCGCGGGTGGGGTGTGCGCCCTGGCATGCGGCGTAGTGCACGAGGCGGCCGTCGTCGGTCCAGTACGCGGCCGCCGCGCGACCCTCGATGGGGGCGGCAGTCAGGCGCTGGTTGACGATCCGCTCCTCGACCACGACCTCGCAGCGGTCGAAGTCGGCGCGGGAGCCGGACGTGAAGCGCTGCACGACGTTGGTGCCGACGTCCGGGAAGAGCACTTGTTCGTCACGCAGCGCCGCCTCGGGATCGATCACCACGGGGAGCGGCTCGTAGTCGACCACCACGAGGTCGGCGGCGTCGCTCCCGCAGGCCCTGTCCTCGGCCACGATCGCCACGACCGCCTCACCCACGAACCGGACCACGCCACGGGCCACGAACGGCCGCCGCATGCCCTCCGGGAAGGCGGCACTGGAGGCCGGCGCCAGACCGAGCTCGGCCAGGTCATCGCCCGTCATGACGGCGAGGACACCGGGTGCGGTCTTGGCCTCGGACACGTCGATGCCGGCGATCCGGGCGTGCGCCACGGACGAGCGCACATAGGTGAGCCAGGCCGCGTCCGGGAGCGCCACGTCCTCGACGTACGTTCCCCCCACGGTCAGGAACCGCGCATCCTCCAGCCGCGTCACCCGGTTGCCCAGGATGCTGCCCAACCGGTCCTCCCCTCGTGCTGCCGCTGCCGCGGTCGGCCCGACCATACGGCCGGCGTCGCGCCCCGGCCATGCTCGACCAACCGGTGTCAGAATGCCAGGGAACCTGACAACCTCACACCCGGGAGTGCAAGTGCACGTCGAGAAGGCCGTCGCCTTCGCCGAACGGGAAGGCTTCCGAGCCCTGGAGCTCGACCTCTACGGTCCGAGCGAACCCGGCGTGAGCCCCGACGGGCCCCGGCCCTTGCTGGTGTACGTTCACGGCGGCGGTTGGCGGGTGAGCCATCGCAGCCGGCCGCCCCGGGAGACGCGGGAGTGGTCCCGTGGTGTCTTCGAGCGGCTGACCGACATGGGGTTCGTCGTCGCCGCCCCGGACTACCGCCTCAGCGGCGAGGCACTCTTTCCGGCGCAGCTCGACGACACGTTGGAGGCGCTCCGCTGGCTCCACGCCAACGCCGGCGACCTCGGCGTCGTCCCCGGCCGAACCTACCTGTGGGGTGCTTCGGCCGGTGGCAACCTTGCGGCACTGGCGGCGCTCGTCGCCAACGCACCTCCGGTCGCCGGCGTGGTGTGCTGGTACCCGATCACGGACCTGCCCGCGCTCGACCACGACGCCACAGATACCTACGAGGCCCACCTGCTGGGCGGCCCCATCGGTGAGCACATCGAGCTGGCACGGTCCGCCAGTCCGGTGACGCACGTGCACGGCGGTGCGCCGCCGTTCCTCCTCCAGCACGGCGAGGACGACACGTGGGTACCCCACGAACAAAGCGTGCATTTGGCGAACGCCCTGCGGGCCGCGGGCGTATCCGTCGAGCTCGAGACCGTTCCGGGCGCAGACCACTTCTTCGCCGGCGCCACCGACGCCGAGGTCGAAGCGATCTTCCAGCGGGCGCTGGACTTCCTGGTCCAGCTGGACACCGACGCCAAGGCCGGGGCTGCCACCTGCGGCGTGCCCACGGGTTCGACCGACAACCCCGAGACGGAACTGCGCACCGACGAGTCGGTCAACGAGAAGCCCGCCCGGCGCATCAGCTGGTCGGACATGTTCGTCCACCCGGATGAGAACCCTCGCACCGATGGGGGGGTCCAGGGCGAGCGCGCCACGCTCAACGGGTACCTGCGCGACCAGCGCCTGACGCTCGAGCTCAAGTGCTCAGGCCTGGACGCCGCCGCCCTGGCCCGTCGCTCCGTCGAGCCTTCCAACCTGTCGCTGCTCGGGCTGGTGCGCCACATGGCCGGCGTGGAGCAAGCGTGGTTCCGGCTGCGGATGGCCGGGCAGGACGTGCCGCGGCATTTCCGGTCCGACGCCGACCCCGACGGAGATTTCAATGGCGCGGTGCCCGACCCCGGCGTTGTCGCCGAGGCATGGGACGCATGGCGGGCCGAGGTCGCGTTCGCGGAGCAGTATGTTGCTGAGGCACCCGACCTCGAAGTCGTCGGGAAACGGGGCGACGTCCTCCGCGAAGTGCTGGTGCACATGATCGAGGAATACGCCCGCCACAACGGCCACGCGGACCTCCTCCGCGTGCGGATCACGGGAGAGTGGGCCAGTAGCGAGCCAGCGGCCCTGCCTCCTCGGCAGCAGGGTTGACCATGTCCATGCCGTGATCGCGGGGGGCAAGCGCGGCCAGGGTCATCCGCACACGTCAGGGACCCTGATGTTTCTGCCTGCTCAACTACAGTGGCAACGCAGTCCCGTGCGTGGGCGGGCCAGGTCACATAGGGGGGTCGACAGTGACGACGACGAGCGACGAGATCACGTTCCCTGGGCCGGACGAGATCGAGGGTTTCTGGGCGCTGGACAAGATGCACGCGCCCCGGCCGGTCACTCCCCTGGCGTTCGACTTGGTGGTGCGCACCCTGGCCGAGGGGTTCACCAAGGCGCAGGCCGAATACGACTGCCCGATCATGGTCAGCACCAAGGAGGTCAACCACTACTTCTACGTGGCCTTCCACCCAATCCCCGACGAGGCCGAGATCGCGGACCGGATGACCCGCTACCACGGCAAGCTCGCCGACAAGGTCCCCGGCATCGGCAAGACGTGGGACGAACGGTGGAAGCCGGAGGTGATCGCCAACAACGTTCCGCTCAAGACCGTCGACTATTCGGGGCTCAACGACGCCGAGCTGATCGACAAGCTCGACGAGCTGACCGATCAGATGCGGTACCAGTGGTGGATCCACGGCCACATCAATTTCGTGTTGCTGTCCAGCAGCGCGTTCTGCGACCTCTACGACACGATCATGAAGCCGGCCGATCCCACCGAGTCGTACCAGACTCTCCACGGCTTCCAGACCACCTCGGTTGACGCCAGCCGCGGGCTGTGGGCCCTGAGCCGCACGGTTCTCGGCAGCCCCACGCTGAAGGAGCTGTTCGAGACAACCGAACCCAAGGACATTCCCGACAAGCTCGACGCCACCGAGGAGGGTCGAGCCTTCCGTGACCAGCTCGACGAGTTCCTGTTCGAGTACGGCTGGCGCCATGACGCCGTGTACGACCTCGCCGACGTGCCGTGGCGGGAGAACCCGTCGATCCCGCTGGCGAGCATCGCCAACATGATGGAGCTCGACGAGAGCGATGACCCCGAGGTCGTGTACCGGCAGAAGGTCGCGAGGCGCGAGGAGCTCTTGTCCAAGGCGCGGGCCAAGCTGGCCGATGAACCGGAGACCTTGGCCAAGTTCGACGAGCTCTACGAGGCGGCGCGCTACAGCTTCCCGCTCACCGAGGACCACGCCTTCTACATCGATCAGCTCTTCATCAGCGTGTTCCGCCGCTTCGCCCTCGCCGTCGGCGAGCGGCTCGTGAGCAAGGGCGTCGTCGACGAGCCCGACGACATCTTCTTCCTCTATCGCGACGAAGTGGTCGCAGCCCTCGGCGACGGGGGTGATCAACGGGCGAAGGTCGCCGAGCGTCGGGCCACGATGGAGGCCGCCAGCCGCGTCCCGGCACCCATCACGCTCGGCAATCCCCCGCCGCCGCCCGAGGTGCCCGACCCCTTCATGGACGCGCTGGTGTTCCGCCTCCTCGGCATGGTCCCGCCGCAGGAGAGCGCCGACCCGGGTGCACTCAAGGGCGTGGCAGGGTCGCCCGGCGTCTACACCGGGACGGCCCGGGTGGTGCGGTCGCTGGACGAGGCGACCGAGCTCGAGGACGGTGAGGTCATGGTCTGCGAGATGACACTGCCGCCCTGGGTACCGGTGTTCTCGGTCGCGGGGGCAATCGTCGCCGATGTCGGCGGCGTGCTGTCCCACACCGCGATCGTGGCCCGTGAGTTCGGCGTCCCCGCCGTCGTCGGCACCGAGGTTGGCACGACGGCCATCAAGACCGGCCAGACCATCACCGTCGACGGCACCAAGGGGTTCGTCTACCTCGACGGCCGCAGCGCCACCGAGGCGGCAACAACCTCGACCGCCTGGTAGCGGCGTCGCGGCAGGACAACCCGCGTGGTCCACGGCGCAATGCCCCGGAGCGACGCTGGGGTGAAATGCGTGAGTTGTCTGCGGGTCACCGCCAGGTCGCGCGGCGGCAAGCCGATGGCTCGTGGCTCTACCTCATCGACAACCCGTATGGGGGTAGCAGCGAAGCCGCATAACTGTCGATCCGCGGCTTTCCAACAACGGTTTCGGGCTTGCTTCATGCGCCCGACCGTGCGTCGTCCAGCTCAGGTACCGTCCTTACCGACTGCGGTCGGATAAATATCGAATGAGTGCTGGCATACATATGCTGCTATGATCGAACACATGTTGGTGTCAATGGAGCGAGAGAATGCGAAGGAAATCACGCCCCGTTGGCGGCTGTCGTCGACGGGCTGCTCGACCTCGACCCGGACACGCTGGGGGACGCCGAGTTGGCCGACGCCGTGGTCCAGTTGCATTCGCCAGCAGGCCCGGTTGGCCGCGGCGGTGACGGGGATTACCGAGGCGGCGGACGCGCGGCGCGACCGGGGCGACGACGGGTCGCGCTCCTGTGGGGCGTGGGTGGCGCACCGCTGCCGCCGCCCGGTCGGCCAGGCCCGGGGTGAGGTGTGGCTGGGCCGCCGGCTACGCACCATGCCCGCCACGGCCGAGGCCTTCGCCGCCGGGGACATCTCGCTGCGCCACGCCATGGTGTTGGCCTCGCTGGCCGACGGCCGCAGCGCCGAGTACTTCACGCGCGACGAGGCGATCCTTGTCGACGACGCCCGCACCTTGTCGTGGGCAGACTTCGTGCGGGCGGCCGAGTACTGGCGCCAGCACGCCGGCCCCGACGGTGTCGAGCGCGACGCCGACCACGACCATGCGTGGCGGCGAGTGCACCTGTCGCCGGGGCTGCGGGGCACCGGGATCCTGGACGGGTTGCTGACTCCGCTCGGCTACGCGACGGTCAATACCGCGTTGCGACGGATCGAACAGGAGTTGTTCGAGGCCCGACTGGGCGGCCGCCCGCGCCGAGCGCGGCGATGCCGCCACCGCATGCCATCTGGCCTGCACCCCCCCGCAGCGGCGCCACGACGCCTTGGTGGAACTAGCCAAGCGCGCGGCGGACCCGACTCCGTGCGACCATCCTCGCCGAAGGGGCCGACAGACCCGACGGCTGAGCGGGCGCACTGGTCGGATCTACCCCCACAGCTCCTTGGTGGCCAGCGCGGCTCCCTCGGCCAGCGCCCGGAACTTCGGCCACACGACCGTCGGGTGCACCTCCGGGGAGTACGTGGCGCGGGATGAGAAGCCGCAATCGGAACCGGCGATCACGTTCTCGCGACCCACGAGTCCTGCGTACTTCATGATGTAGTCGGCGACCAGCTCCGGATGCTCCACATAGTTCGTGGCGTGCCCGATGAGGCCCGGGATGAGGATCTTGCCGTCGGGCAGCTTCACGTCCTCCCATATGCGCCATTCGTGGTAGTGGCGGGGGTTGGCCACCTCGAAGCTGTGGGCCCCCGCATTGATGGCCAGCATGAAGGGCACGACGTCGATGAGCGGAATATCGTTCATCCGGGGGCCATGGTTCAGGCCATAGCAGGTGTGGTGGCGGATCCTGTCCATGGGGATGTCCCGTAGCGCATGGTTCAGCGCCTCGACGTGCACCCAGGCCATGCGCTCACGTTCGTCCTGCTCCATGGTCGGATCGCCCAGCATGTCGATGAGGAACGGATCGTCGACCTGGAGGACGAATCCGGCGTCGACGATCGCCAGGTACTCCTCCCGCATCGCCTCGGCCACGGCCGCGAGGTACTCCTCGTGGTTCGCGTAGTACTCGTTGCGCCCGAACCCACTCGGCCCCGTGGATGGGATGAACCCCTCCGTCACGTCGAACGGTGCGACGGCTGCCCGCAGGTTCTCGATGTCGGCCTGCAGCAGTTCCTGGCCGACATAGCTGATCGGGCCCCGGCAGATGATGCGGCGCAGGGGGGTGACAGTGGACGAGTATTTCTTGAAGTACTCCTCGTAGTACTCGGGAAAGTCGTCGACCTCCTTCTGCCACGACGGCGCCATCCGCGTCGTCTCCATGTCGGGCTCGAACCCGCCGAGCCGATCCTTCACGTAGCCGAGGAAACTGACCTTGCTCATCTCCCCGTCGGTCACGACGTCGATGCCGTTCTCGACCTGCTGGCGCACCCGGTCAGCGACCGCGTCCCGCACCTGATGGGCGAGCAACTCGGCGTCGTACGGCCGTCCGTTCTCCCGCTCCTTCATCGTGTCGAGCAGCTCGGTCGGCCGGGCCAGGCTGCCCGCATGCGTCGTCAAGATGCGTTCGGTGCTGCGCTTCATCGGGTTCCCCCTGGTTGACGTGTCGTCAGCGCTAGTGCACGCAGGTGATGTAGGTCCAGCAGGCCTGGAACTTCGCCCGCCCGTGGAACAGTACGTCCATGGCGTGGCGGATCAACCCGAGCCGGTCGGCGACAGCCTCCGGCGAGGGCGGAACCCCGTCGATCTTCTCGGTGCCGCCCACCCAGCCGAGCACGGCGTCGTGGTACGTGCGGAGCAGCTCGTACCAGTCGTCCACACGCACCTCGATGCTCGCCTCCCGCACGGATTCGACCTTGAGGCCCGCCAGCTCCAGGGTCTCGACGTAGAAGTCCAGCGGACGGGGTTGGAGGAACACCCGGTCGCGGTAGGCGGCGTGGGCCGCCATCCGTTCCTGGTTGTCCAGGTCGCCGCGGTACGTCGCGTAGCAAGGGTCGTTGCGCACCAAACCCTCGGCCAGGTCGCCGACCACCCACACGGTCTCGTCGAGGATCCACTCGTTGCGGCGGGCACGCGGGTTGCGGATGTTGCCGGAGTTGATCAGCACGTGGCCGCCCGGGCGCAGGGCCCGCAACCAAGACGCGACGGTGTCGGCCAGGTCGGGATACAGATGGATCGCGTTGGTCGACACGATCGCGTCGACCCGGCGCTCGAGCAGCTGGGGACCGAGCACCTCGTCGAGCCGCTGGAGGCGCTTCTCGGGTTTCAGAAAGCGGAGCAGCCGCATCCCGACATCGGGGTCGTCACGGAACTTCTCCAGGGCAACCCGCAGGAACTTCGGCGAGCTGTCGACGATCACCGCACCGGCGCGCGCGTCGAACATCCGCAGTTTCAGGCGATCGAGCAGGATGCCGGTGCCGCCCGAGTAGTCGACGAGGATGTCGCCGTCGTTCAGCAGGTGGGACAGCTCCTCGACCGTGGCGTCGAGGTTGCGGTACCAGCTGTGGTGGTCGACGTTGTCGTAGGCCTCGCCGAAGGCGTCGACCGGCTGGCGCGTCCAATCGTCGGCGGGCACGCGCTCCCAACCGGCCGGCCACGAGAACGCCGGGCGGCGCCGGGTCGCCGGCTGGATCGGGGCCGTCACCGCCCGATGCAGCTCGATCAGCGACGCCACGTCCTGAGGACGGTGGCGCGCCCAGCCGCAATCGGTGGCCACGCCGAAATCGCGGACGAAGCGCTGCGCGGCGACGATCCGGGCCCGGGCGCCCAGCTCGCCGTCGGACGGATGGAGCAATCCGAGGTACAGCCGTGTCTCGGGGCGGAGCGCGAGCTGGGCCAGGGTCTCGAAGAAGCGCAGGTCGACGCGGTCGCCCGCAACCGGGAGATGGATCCAGTCGAGCGACCGGCTGAGGCTGAGCGAGAGCGCGTTGGCCACGTCGACGAGCGGCTGGGCGTGGTACGGCCGGTCGCGGTGGTGCGCCTCGTGGCCGTGACAGAAGTGGTACCCGAGCTGCACGCCCGGTGGGATGCTGCGACCCAGTCGAACCAGGCGCTCGACGATGCCCGATCGTGGGTCCCCGAACCACACGGGCATCACGCCGTCGAGCATCGCGAACTCGAAGTTCGTGTCCCATTGGATCGCGAGCTGGTCGTGCGGGATCGCGCCGAAGATCCCAGCCAACTCGTGGAGCATCCGCTCCTCGTAGAGCGGCTCGACGCCGGTCTGGTCCTCCGGTGCGACGAACGCGGCGATCGGCGCCAGCGGCGTGGGCAGCGAGACCTGGAACCGGCAGTGCACGGGAACCTGACCGTCCCGCTTGCGGCGAGCGAAGATGCCGTACGACGAGATCGCGGCCTCGGCATAGCCCAGGTCGTCGAAGCGCAGCGTGTCGAGCGACTCGCCGTCGCGCACCCGCAGGCGGGGCAGCGCCCGATGGGGTTGGTCGCCCGGCGGGCAGACCTCGAACTCCGGGCGGGAGCTCAGCACGGGGTACTGCCACACGATCCAGTCCGACCGGGGACCGGTCTCACCGTCAGGGAGCTGCGTGACCCGGTCGCCGAGCTCCGCCGCCATCACCTGGAACACCTCTTCGGCGCTGCGCAGCGGAACGCTGCCCACCAGCAGCACCCCGCCCGTCGCCGGACCGCGGCTTTCCTCGAGCATGAGAGCCCCCTGGTGTCGATGTCGGCCTCAGTATCCGGCCGCCCTCCCGGCCCACAAAGGGCAGTGTTCGCCGGACGCGAACGCTCCCGGGGTAGCCGGTCGCTATCTCAGGCAAGCTGATACCGTTACCGCCGCCACGCCTGCGGACGGGGCAGCGAACGGGTAGTGCAGGGGTGCGAGCGGCGAGTGCCGGGCACCGTGGCGTTGACCGTGAGGGGGACACATGAGACGGTCACTGTTGGGCATCGTGGCAGTCAGCGGCCTGCTGCTCGCGGCGTGCGGAGATGACGACGATGGCGGGGCGGACACCGCGCCGGACGAGGCCGAGGCGCCCGACGAGACGGTGGCTCCGGTCAGCGGGAGCGGCAGCAACATCCAGGCCGCCGGCGAGTGCGGAGCCGGGACGGGCGAGGAGGCGACCGGCGAGCCGATCAAGATCGGCGCCATGGCGACCAACTCGCCGGTCGCCGACTTCACCTGGATCACCGGGATGACGGCCGCCTACTTCGAGTGCGTCAACGACAACGGCGGCATCAACGGCCGCCCGATCGAGTACATCGCCGAGGAGGAGCAGGTCGACCCGCAGCAGATCGCTGCGGTGGCCACGAAGCTCGTGGAGCAGGACCAGGTGCTCGGCATCGTGGGCAGCACAAGCCTCATCGAGTGCAGCGTCAACCGCGAGTACTACGCCGAGCAGGGCTACTACCTGATCATCGCCGGCGTGTCGCAGGACTGCTTCACCAGCCCGAACTTCTCCGCGGTCAACATGGGCCCGTACTACTCGAGCCTCGGCGGTGCGCAGGCCGCATTGCGGGCGGGCGCGGAGGGCCGGATCGTCGTCGCCTCGCCGAACCAGCCGGGCTTCGACCTGATCAACCAGGGCGTGGTCGACTTCGCCGAGGAGAATGGCCTCGAGGGCGTCAGCATCCTCGAGGATCCCCCGTTCGCGGACCCGGCCGGGTTCGCCCAGCGCCTCGTCCAGGAGGCCGGCGACGGGGGCGGCGTCGTGCTCGACTACACGGGCCCCAACGCGGTCCCCCTGCTCCAGGCGATCGAGCAGCAGGGCCTCGTCGACTCGGTGATCTGGGCCAGCTCGACGCCGCCCAACGACCCGTCGGTGGCCGAGGCGCTCGGGCCGGCCTGGAACGACAAGTTCCTCATCAACGCCGAGTTCAACGTGCTCGACTCGGGCGAGCCCGACCAGGAGCACATGAACGCGATCCGCGAGGAGTACGCGCCCGACATCAACCTGTCGAGCTTCGCCCAGATGGGCTACCTCGCCGGGCGGGTCGCGACCGACGCACTGCTCGGCATCGAGGGTGACATCACGAAGGAGAGCGTCAACGAGGCGTTCCGGAACATCAAGAACTTCGTGAGCGACATCTGGTGCCAGCCGTGGTACTTCGAGAGCGGAGTCGGCGCCAACGTGTCCAACAACGTCGACCTGACGGTCGCCCCGCGCGACGGCCAGATGGTCCAGCTCGAGGAGTGCTTCGAGATCGCAGAGCTGCCCGGCAACAACCTCGAGGAGATCCGCCAGGCCGAGGAGGAGGGCGGTCTGAACACCGGCGAAGGGTAGGGGCGGCTGAGCCAGTCGCGACAGCGTTCAAAATCCAGGAGATCAGGGTGCTCGGTGAGGGCCATGCCAGGCCTAGATGACTTCAAGCCGTTCCTCGTGCTCGGGTTGGCGCTCGGCGGGGTGTTCGCCATGAACGGCGTGGGCCTCGTCGTCCTCTACCGGGCGACGGGCGTGCTCAACCTCGCCTATGGGGCCATCGCCACCACGGGCGCCCTGATCTCCTGGTCGCTGCTCGGTGGCGTCAACCAGTGGATCGCCTACGCCGCGTGCGTGGTGTTCGGCGGCGTCGTGACGCTGGCCTACGGGCTGGTGTTCGGGCCGCCGTTCGCCCCGCGCGACCCACTGGTCAAGGCGACGGCCACGATCGGGCTGCTGCTCATCCTGCTCGGGGTGATGCTGTGGGTCTGGCCCCCGTCGACGACCCGCACCTACATCCTGCCGACGCGGCTCCACTACTACGAGGTCGCCGACGTGCGGGTGAACTGGACGCAGATCCTGGGGATGATCTTCCCCATCGTCGTCACCGCCGGTACCGCGGTGTTCCTGCGCGTCACCAAGGTGGGCACGGCGATGCGGGCGCTGGCCAACGACCGCGAGATCACGGCCATGCTCGGCGTGCCGGTCCGCCGGGTCGAGGCAGCCGCCTGGCTCGGGTCGGGCATCGTCTGTGGCTTCTCGGGGGTGCTGCTCGGCGACCTCGTCGGGCTCGACATCGTCGGGGTGACGTTCCTCGTCATCCCGGCGCTGGCGGCGGCGCTGATCGGCCGGCTCCACTCGCTGTGGGTCACGCTCGCCGCCGGGTTCGTCATCGGCATCGTGCAGTCGTGCCTCACGGCCTTCACGCGGGTCCACATCGGCACGCGGCCGCTCGCCGACTACCGCACGATCACGCCGTTCGTGCTGGCGATCCTGGCCCTGTTGTTCTTCGCCCGCCGCCGGCCGCTGGTGCGGACCTGATCGCCGTGACCACCGACGTCCACACGGTGGCGACCGACGAGGTTGTCCCCGCCGCACCGGTCGCCCCCGCCGGCAGGGCCCGGCGCAGCCCGCTCAGGCTGGCGATCGTCGCCGGGCTCCTCGCCTTCCTCCTCTTCGGGCTCCCCCCGCTGCTCGACAGCTTCTGGACGCTGGTCGTCACCGGGGCGGTGATCTACAGCGTGGTGGCGCTCGGCCTCGGCCTGCTGATCGGCCGGGTCGGGATGGTGTCGCTGTGCCAGTTCGTCCTGGCCGCGGTGGGTGCCTGGGTGGCGCTGCGCCTCAGCTACGCCACGTCGCTGCCGTTCCCCGTTCTGCTCTTGTGCGCCGGGCTCGTCACCGCCGCGATCGGCACGCTGATCGGGCTGCCTGCGCTGCGGCTCTCGGGGCTCTACCTCGCGCTGATCACGCTGATGGCGGCGGGCGCCATCACGATCGTGCTGCGCGCGGTGCTGTTCCCCAACGGCGGCGGCGGGTTCTTCGGCAACTCGGCCGCGGGCGGCGCCTCGTCGCGGATGCCCCGCCCGTCACTGGCGCAGGGCGACGCCGCCTACTTCCGCTACTGCGTCGTGGCGGCCATCCTCATGTTCCTGCTCGCCGCGTGGCACGTGCGGCGCAAGCCGGGGCGGGCGTGGGCCGCGATCCGTCACAGCCAGGCGACCGCCGTATCGGCTGGGGTGAACACGGTCCTGTACAAGCTGTGGGCGTTCGCCCTCGCGTCGTTCACGGCGGGCGTGGCCGGGGGCCTGCTCGCGGCGTCCGCCGGCGGTGTGAGCGTCCAGCAGTTCCCGGTCGAGACGTCGGTCACGCTGCTGGCGGTCGTCCTCATGGGGGGCGTGTACAGCGTGTGGGGTGCTGTCGTGGCCGCGTTCCTGCTACGGATCCTGCCGGCCCTGCTCGACGACTGGGGGGTCTCGACCGAGCTGCTCACGATCCTGTTCGGCGTCGGGGTCCTGCAGGTGCTGATGACCGCTCCGGGCGGCCTCGTCGACCAGGTGCCGAAGGACCTCGCGAAGCTCGGCCGGCGCATCGGCGGGCTGTTCTCCCGGCGGGAGATGGCGCGGTGATCGAGGTGGAGGACCTCACCGTCCGCTTCGGCGGCGTCGTGCCGATCGACGCGATGACGCTCGACCTCGCCGCCGGCACGTGCGGCCTGATCGGGCCCAACGGCGCCGGCAAGACCACGTTCTTCAACGTGCTCAGCGGGTTCATCCGCCCGTCCACGGGCCGGGTCCGCGCCTTCGGCGAGGACCTGCTGGCGATCCCCGACTTCAAGCGGCCCCGCTGGGGGCTGCGGCGGACGTTCCAGACCGAGCAGGCGATCGCCGAGCTCTCGGTGTTCGACAACGTCCTGTTGGTGCACGAGCACACCGGCGGCGACCGCGCCATGCGCCGCGACGAGGTGTCGAAGGCGGTCGGCTTCACCGGGCTCTCCGACGTCGCCCACCGACTCGTAGGGGGCCTCGGCGCCGCCCAGCGCCGCCTGGTCGAGGTGGCGCGGGCGGTGGTCGGCCGCCCGCGGTTGATCCTCCTCGACGAGCCGGCGGCCGGCCTGCCCGACGAGGAGACCGCCCGGCTGGCTGAGCTGATCCGGCGGATCCCCGAGGAGACCGGCGCCCTCGTCGTCCTCGTCGATCACGACATGAGCCTCGTGTCGTCCTGCTGCGCGACGACCGCCGTCTTGGACTTCGGCAAGCTGATCGCCGCCGGTCCCACGGCCGAGGTCCTCCGCGACCCGCACGTCATCCGGGCCTATCTCGGCACGGAGGATCAGGTGTGACAGCGTCGGTCGGCAGACCAACGCCATCAGCGGCTACGAGTCGGCCGGAGGCCGACGCCGCCACGGGGTGGCGGGCGGGGGTCGGGCTGGAGGGTGGGGGTCGGGCTGGAGTGACGCGGTGATGGCCAGCGTCGACCCGGAAGTCGGGCCGCCCGCCACGCCCGCCGCCGCGACCCTGCGGCTCGAAGCGTTGTCGGTCGAGCGTGGCGGCCGCCCCGTGCTGCGCGACGTCTCCCTGGCGGTCCCACCCGGCGAGGTGACCGCGCTGCTCGGCCCCAACGGCGCCGGCAAGTCGACGCTCGTGCTCACGGTCGCGGGCGTGCTCCGGCCCAGCTCGGGACGAGTCCTGCTCGGCGAGCGCGACCTGACCAGGCGCCCACCCGAGCGGATCCGCCGCGCCGGGGTGGCGGTCGTGGCGGAGGGGCGGCGCGTCCTGCGGGAGCTCAGCATCGCGGACAACCTGCGCGTCGCCACCTACGGGCTCGACCGCGAGCAAGCCGAGCAGGGGATCGAGTACGCCCTCGAGCTGTTCCCCGAGCTGACCCGCCGCTGGAACACCAGCACCCTGTTGCTCTCCGGCGGCGAGCAGCAGATGGTCGTGCTGGCGCAGGCGCTCGTGTCCCGACCCTCCGTGCTGATCGTCGACGAGCTGTCGCTGGGGCTCGCCCCGCTGGTCGTCAAACGCCTCGTGCCGACGCTGGCGTCGGTCGCCGCCTCGGGTGTCGGCGTGTTGCTCATCGAGCAGTTCGCCCACGTCGCGCTCGGGCTCGCGGAGAGCGCCTACGTGCTCCAGGGTGGCCGCATCCGTTACCACGGGACGGCCGGCGAGCTGAAGTCCAACCCCGAGCTGCTGCACTCGGCCTACCTCCTACGGGTGTAGCCATGGAGGACCTCGAGGGCAGGGTCGCCGTGATCACCGGTGGTGCATCCGGCATCGGGCTGGCAATGGCGCAGCGTTTCGCCGCCGAGGGCATGAAGCTGGTGCTGGCCGACATCGAACGGCCGGTCCTGCAGCGGGCGGGCGAGGCGTTGAGCAGAGGCGGCGCCGACGTGCTCACCGTGCCCACGGACGTCAGCCTCGAGCCCGACGTGGCGGCGTTGGCCGCGACGGCGCTCGAACACTTCGGCGACGTCCACCTGGTCTGCAACAACGCCGGCGTCGGCAGCCGCGGCCTGCCCATCGCCGAGCTGCCACTGGAGGACTTCGAATGGGTCCTCGCCGTGAACCTGTTCGGCGTCGTCCACGGGCTTCGGGCCTTCCTCCCGCACCTGCGGGCCAACGACGTCGGCCACATCGTCAACACGGCCTCGACGTCCGGGCTCTACCACCTGCCGCGCATGGGCCCGTACAACGCGTCGAAGGCGGCGGTCGTGGCCTTGAGCGAGACGCTCCGCTTCGAGCTCGCGGCCGAGGGCAGCAAGGTCGGGGTATCGGTGCTCTGCCCGAGCTGGGTTCGGACGAACATCTCCACCGCCGACCGCAACCGTCCCGAGCGCTTCGCCTACAGCCTCGACACCGACCAGATGGCCCAGGTCACCGCCTACAAGGCCAGGCGCAGGCAGCTCACGCCGGTCGCGGCCGACCCTGCGCACATCGCCGACCAGGTGTGCACGGCGGTCACGGCGAATCGCTTCTACATCCTCACCCACCCCGCCAGCCTGGATGTCTTCGACGCCCGGGCACGACGCATCCTAGCCGGGGACGACCCGGTGGAACCGCCAGAATGATCGGACAGTGATGGTCCCGAAAACGGACCGGTCGAAGGAGAGCGCATCATGACCGAAAAAGCACGTGCCGAGCTCCTGGCCGACGTGCTGTCGCGCTACGAGGACTCGCCGAACCCGCGCCTACGCGAGATCACGGAGGCCGCCATCCGCCACCTGCACGCCTTCGCCGAGGAGGTCAACCTGCAGCGCGACGAATGGCTCGCCGGCATTCAGTTCCTGACGGCCGCCGGCCAGAAATGCGACGACACCCGCCAGGAGTTCATCCTCCTGTCCGACACGCTGGGGGTGTCCAGCCTGGTCGAGATGCTGACGCACGACGGGGTCGAGGGCAGCACCGAGAACACCGTGCTCGGTCCCTTCTACGTGCCGGGGTCCCCCCAGCGAGCCAAGGGCGAGTCGATGCTCGTCGATCCCGACGACGGCGACCGGGTCGTGATCCGGGGCACCGTCACGGACATCGATCACGAGCCGATCGCCGGCGCCACGTTGGACTGCTGGCAGAACGCGACCGCCGGCTTCTACGCAGTCCAGCAACCCGGGGAACAGTCGGCCGAAAACCTGCGGGGGGTCTACAGCACGGACGCCGACGGCAGCTACGAGATCCGCACCGTGCGCCCGGTGCCCTACCCCATTCCGTCGGACGGTCCGGCCGGCGACCTGCTCAAGGCCCACGGCCGGAACTGGATGCGCCCCGGTCACACGCACATGTGGGTTCGGGCCGACGGCTACAAGGAGCTGATCACGCACGTTTTCGACAACGAGACCGAATACCTGCGCGATGACGCGGTGTTCGGCGTCCGCGACAGCCTCATCCGGCGCTTCGAGCCGGACGCCGCCGGCGAGCTGGCGACGACGTTCGACATCGTGCTCGACCGCGCCTGAGGCGTGGCGTGCGTACGGTGGAGGTCACGGACGACGGCAGCCAACCGACGTTGCTGTACCTCGTCGGTCGGATCGATCGCGTCGTCCGCCAGGCCATCGGCACCGTACTGAAGGCGCAGGGGCTGTCGGTCAACCAGTACACGACCCTGAGCGTGCTCGACCGTCGCAGCGGTCTCTCCAACGCCCAGCTCGCCCGTCGCGCCCTGGTGTCGCCGCAATCGATGAACGAAGTGCTCCTCACGCTGGAGGAACGGGGACTCGTGCGGCGCCGCGCCCATCCGGAGCATGGTCGGATCCTCCAGGCTCGGCTGACGGCCAAGGGTCGGTCGCTGTTGGCGCGCTGCGATGCCGAGGTGCATCAGGTCGAAGCCCGCATGGTCAGCGGCCTGAGCGACGAGGACCAGGCGACCCTGCGCAAGGCGCTGCTCTGCGGCATCCGTTCACTTCGGGGCGGGCTCGGGGAATAGCGTTCGACACCTTTCAGTCGCCAGGCGATGAGATAGCTGGAGAGGGGACGAGCCGTGGATCACCTTCTACAGGTGCTGTGCCTCAAGGGGCGGGCCACGCACGAGGCACTGGGCGCCGCCGTCGAGGCCGACACGGCTGCCGCCGTCGCGGGGCTCGAGGCAGCAGGGCTCGTGGAGAACACGAAGCTCGGATACCGGGTGACGGAGCTGGGCCGCAGGCGGGTCGACGAGCTCTACGCACGCGAGCGCGAGCAGGCGGGCCCGGTGATCGAGGAGGTGTACGAGTCCTTCGTTCCGATCAACGACGAGGTGAAGCAGATCGTCACCGACTGGCAGATGCGGCCGGTCGGCGGAGAGCTCACCATCAACGACCACAGCGACCGCCGTCACGACGAGAGGGTCATCGCCAGGCTGCGCCACACGGACGCCAAGGTGTCGACCGCACTGGCTCCCCTCGCGATCGCCCTGACCCGCTTCGACGCCTACCCGCGTCGCCTTCGGCGCGCCCTCACGTTGGTCGGAGACGGTGATCACTCGATGTTGGCGGCGCCGCTCAAGGACAGCTACCACACCGTGTGGTTCGAGCTGCACGAAGAGCTGATCATCCTGTCGGGTCGCAGCCGCGCCGACGCCGAAGCTCAGAACGGGTAGAGCCGGCCTCCCCGCTCGAGGGTGAGCCAGCGCGTCCTGGTGAACGCCTCGATGGCGGCCTTGCCGCCGTGGCGGCCGAGCCCGCTGCTCTTCACGCCACCGAACGGCGCGTTCGGCTCGTCGTACACGGAGGTGTCGTTGACGTGCACCATGCCCGTCTCGAGGCGACGGGCGACCGACAGTCCACGCTCCTCGTCCGCGGTGATGATGCCCGCCGACAACCCGTACTCGGAGTCGTTGGCCAGCTTGATGGCCTCTTCCTCCCCGGAGACGGTGATCACCGGTGCGACCGGACCGAAGGTCTCCTCGGTCCAGATCGTCATGTCCGGGGCGACGGCATCCAGCACCGTCGGTTCGAAGAACAGGCCGTCGTTGTCGCCCCCGGTGCGCAGCGTGGCGCCCTGGGCCAAGGCGTCGTCGATGTGCCGCCGAATCTTGTCGGCCTGCTTGGCATTGATGACCGGTCCGATGATGTTGCTGCGCGGGTCACCGACGGTGAGCGCAGCCGCCTTGGCGACGAACCGCTCGGTGAAGTCCTCGGCGACGGCGGCGTCGACGAGGATGCGCTCGGTCGACATGCAGATCTGGCCGGCGTGCATGAACGAACCGAAGGTGGCGGCGCCGACGGCGCGATCGAGGTCGGCGTCATCGAGGACGACGAGGGCATCCTTGCCCCCCAGCTCGAGCGCCACCTTCTTGAGATGACGACCCCCCAACGCCCCGATCTCCCGGCCCACCACCGTCGAGCCGGTGAAGCTGACCGCTCCCACTGCGGGGTGGCCGACGAGCACCTCCCCGACCTCGGCCACGCGGTCCCGAGAGCAGGTGACGACGTTGAGGACGCCGGGCGGTAGGCCCACGGCCTCGAAGATCTTGGCGACGAGCACGCCACCCGCGAGCGGCGTCTCCTCCGACGGCTTCAGGACGACGGCGTTGCCGACCGCGAGGGCGAAGGCCACCGCCCGCATCGACAGCAACAGGGGAAAGTTCCACGGCGTGATGACCGACACGACGCCGACCGGCTCGCGGACGACCATGCTCACCTTGCCGTGATCCGACGGGAGCAGCTCGCCCGTGACCATGTGCGCCGCCACGGCCGCGGCCTGGGCGGTGCCGGCGACGAAGCCGGTCTCGAACATGGCCTTGCCGATCCACGACCCGCCCTCGTCGACGAGAGCCTCGACCAGCGTGTCCTGCAGGTCGCCGATCGCGCCCATGGCCTCGATGAGCACCTTCGCCCGCTGGTCGTGCGGCAGCGCAGCCCATTCGGGCTGGGCCGCCAAGGCGGCCTCGACGGCGTCGGTCGCCGCATCCGCGTCGCCATCGGCCACCGCGCGCCACACCTCGCCGGTCGCCGGGTTGACGTCGTCGAAGGTGCCGGCGGCATCCCGCCACACACCGCCGACGAACAGCCGCTCGGTCTCGACTGCCATCGGGCACCCCCTCCCGGATTGACAACCGCGGACGCTATGAGTTGTCTGCATGATTGTCAACAATCCGCTCCCCGGTCATGGGGCTCCGAACTCGGCGCGCAGGTCGGCCTTCAGCACCTTGCCCGCGCCGCTGCGGGGCAGGCGATCGGTGAACACGACCGACCGCGGCAGCTTGAAGCGGGCCAGCCGCCCGTCGAGGTGCTCGAGCAGTCCCCGCTCGTCGAGCGCCGCGCCCGCGCGCCGGACCACGATGACGCGGCCCACCTCGCCCCAGCGCTCGTCGGGGACGCCGATCACCGCGCATTCGGCCACGTCGGGATGGCCGTAGATGACGTCCTCCACCTCGGCCGGGTAGATGTTCTCGCCGCCCGAGATGATGACATCCTTCATCCGGTCGACGATCGTGACGTAGCCGTCGTCGTCGACGACGGCCACGTCGCCGGATCGGAACCATTCCCCGTCCATCACCCCGGCGGTGGCCTCCGGGCGATTCCAGTAGCCACGCATCACGTTGGGGCCGGCGACGACCACCTCGCCCTTCTCGCCCGGCACCACCTCGCGCCCGTCGGGGCGCACCACACGCACGTCGGTGAAGAACGACGCCACTCCTGCGCTGCCCGCCTTGTCGGCGGCGTGCTCGGCGCCCAGGAACAGGGCGCCGGGCGACGTCTCCGTCATCCCGTAGCCTTGCAGGAACGGGATGTCCCGATCGAGGTAGGTGCGGATGGTGGACAGGGGCACCGGCGCACCGCCGCACAGGAGCCGCCGCAGGCTGGACAGGTCGGCGGAGGCGAAGGCCGGTGCCTGGGCCATGGCGTTGAACATGGACGGCACCCCGAACATGACCGTCACCCGATGGCGGGCGATGAGCTCCAGCACGCTGTCGGGGTCGAAGGCGCCCGTGAGAACGATCGTGCCGCCCTTCATGACCATGGGCAGGGACACCATGTTGAGCGCCGCCACGTGGAACAGCGGGGCGCACACCAGCGCCACCTCGTCGGACGCCAGATCGGTGTCGACGAGGACGTTGACGCAATTCCACGTGATGTTGCCGTGGCTCAGCGTCGCGCCCTTGGGCCGGCCGGTCGTGCCGGACGTGTAGACGATCACGGCCGGGTCGTCGAGCGCGACGGGGGTGTCGATCGGGGCCGGAACATCGCCGCCCGCACCGCCACCGGTCGCCATGCCTTCGAACGCCGGGCCCAGCTCCACAAGGCGGGGCAGCGCCGTCGACCCATCGGCCGCCACGGCCGCGGCCGCGTCGGCCATCGCTGCGGCGTGCACGAGCACCGTGGCGCCGCAGTCTGCGGCGATGTAGGCCAGCTCGGGCACGGTGAGCCGCCAGTTCAGCGGCACGAACACGCCACCCAGGGCGGTGGTGGCGAACAGCGTCTCCAGGAGCGTGGGGTCGTTCGGTCCCAAGTAGGCGACGCGGTCGCCGCGCTGGACGCCGAGGTCGCGCAGGGCGGCTGCCAAGTGGCGGGTTCGGTCGTCGAGCGCCGCGTAGCTACGGCGGGTGTCACCCTGCACGAACGCGACGTGTGCCGGTGACAGGCGGCGCCGCCGAACCGGCCACGAGCCCAACCCCTGGTCGCGCATCCCCGGTCACACCTCGCACAGCCCGAGCAGCCGGGCCGCGTTGTGCTTGAGGATCTTCGGCCGCACCTCGGGCTTGATGTCCAGCTCCTCGAAGTCGGCCAGCCAGCGGTCGGGGGTGATCATCGGGAAGTCCGACCCGAACAGCACCTTGTCGGCCAGCAGCGTGTTGGCATAGTGGACGAGCTGGGGCGGGAAGTACCGGGGCGACCATCCCGACAGGTCGATGTGGACCTGCGGCTTGTGGGTGGCCACGGCGAGCGCCTCGTCCTGCCACGGGAACGAGGGGTGAGCGAGCACGATGCGCAGCTCGGGGAAGTCGGCGGCCACGTCGTCGACGTCCATGGGGTTGGAGTACTTCAGGCGCAGGCCGGCCCCACCCGGCGCGCCGGCGCCGATTCCGGTCTGCCCGGTGTGGAACAGTGCGATCAGTCCGCGCTCGGCGATCGCCTCGTACACGGGGTAGGCCAGGCGGTCGTTGGGGTGGAACGCCTGGACGGTGGGGTGGAACTTGAATCCCCGCACCCGTTGTTCGTCGACCAATCGGTGGACCTCGCGGACCGCGGCGCGCCCCAGGTGGGGATCGACGCTGCCGAACGGGATGAGCACGTCGGGGTGCGCGTGCGCAGCCTCGGCGATCTCGTCGTTGGGAATCGGGGGTACGCCCATCGCCGTCGTGGCGTCGACGGTGAACACCACCGCAACCATCTTGCGGTCGCGGTAGTAGGCGGCCATCTCCTCTACGGTCGGCCGCCGGCGGTCCCGGATTCCGAAGTACTCGTCAGCCGCCCGCTCCAGCTCGGGCGCCAACGACCCACGGCCGGTCACGGCCGACACCTCCGCGTGGGTGTGGACGTCGATGGCGACGACCGCGTCGAGATCGATGGCCCCCGCCGCGCCGGGCATGGCCGTCAGCCGCCCTCGCCGGCGCCGACGGGCGCACCACCGGGCCGCAGGACAGCGAGCCGTTCGCGCAGGGCGAAGCGCCGGACCTTGCCCGTCGCCGTCTTGGGGAGCTGGTCGACCACCTCGACGCGGCGGGGACGCTTGAATGCCGCCATCCGGCCACGGCAGTGGGCGTCGATGCCGGCGGGGTCGACATCGTGCCCGGCGCGAGGGACGAGAAAGGCGACGGTGACCTCGAGCCCGTCCGCGTCGCGGCCGCCCACCACCGCGGCTTCCAGCACGTCGGGATGCTCGACGAGGACGCTCTCGACCTCGGCGGGCGACACCCAGATGCCACCGGCCTTGATCATGTCGTTGTTGCGGCCGAGGAACGTCCAGTAGCCGTCGGCCGACCGGCGGTAGACGTCGCCGGTGACCAGCCACTCCCCCAGAAAGGCGGCCCGGGTGGCTGCGTCGCGGCACCAGTACCCGGTGGCGAGCGACGGCCCCCGCACGTGGAGGTGCCCGGGCGTGTCGGGTGCGGTGACCTCCTGGCCGGCGTCATCGACGAGCCGGGCGTCGTAGCCGGGGACAGGTGTGCCGCTGCTGCCCGGCCGCTCTGCCCCCTTGGTGTTGGACAGGAAGATGTGCAGCGCCTCCGTCGTGCCGATCCCGTCGAGGACCGGGTGGCCGAAGCGGGCCTGGAACCGCCGGTGCAGGTCCGCCGGCAGCGCCTCGCCGGCGGTGACGGTCGACCGCACGGAGGCAAAGGCGTCGTCGGCCGGGTCGGCGTCGAGCAGGGCGGCGACGAAGCCGGGGGTGGCGAAGAACAGGGTGGGCCGTTCGTCCCGGACCAGGTCGAGCACGTCGGCCGGCGTCGGGCGCCGGGGGTTGAGCACGGCGCCCGCTCCCACGGAGAGCGGAAACGTCAGGGAGTTGCCGAGCCCGTAGGCGAAGAACAGCTTCGCCACCGACAGGCAGCGATCGTCGGGGGCGATCTCGAGGACCGAGCGGGCATAGGTTTCGGCCGTGGCCTGCAGGCTGGCGTGGCGGTGCATCACCCCCTTGGGCGAGCCCGTCGTCCCGGAGCTGTAGAGCCAGAACGCCGGCGAGTCGGGCCCGGTCGGGGCCACGGGCGCCTCGGAGCGGTCGGTGAAGGCCGACCAGCCGTGCACGGAGAGTCCACCCGCGGCGACCGGGTCGCCGATCACCACCGCATTGCGGACCTCTGACGGCCCGGCGGCCATGCCGGCGAGGTGCTCGCGGTACCCGGCCGACACCACGACGGTGCCCGCGCCGGCGTCGGCGACGATCGCCGCGAGCTCGTCGCCGGTGAGCATGGTCGACAGCGGCACGGGGACCACGCCGGCGCGCAGGGCGCCCAGGAACCAGGCCGGGAAGGCCAGCTCGTCGTCGACGACCAGCGCCACCCGCTCCCCCCGGCGGACGTCCAGCTCGTGCAGGGCGTTCTGCGCCCGCGACACCTCGTCGCGCAGCTCGGCGTAGCTGACGGTGCGACCCTCGATCCGGTACGCGATCCGGTCGCCGTGACCACCGTCGAGCTGGCGGTCGAGCAGCCAGGCGGCGGCGTTGTACTGGCTCATGTGTCGCCCTCCCGACGCGTCACACCCGCACGTAGTCGTAGTCCACCGGCTTCTGGTGGATGCCCGTCGACGGCGCCGCGATCCAGCCCGCCATCTTCCCCGGCTCGTGCACGCCCACCATGAGGGACTCGACGTGGGCGCGGTCGTCGTCGGTCGGCAACCAGCCCGGGACACCGGCGGACCACTCGTCCTCGCTGAGCAGCCGGCCGTCGGGGCTCACCAGATGATCGCGGAACTCCCCGACGGCCCGGTGGAAGCCGACATGGGGAAGCACCAGCTCGCACCCGACCTCGGCCAGCGTGCGGTTCCACCGGTCGAGGCCCTTGCGGCAGTCGGCGACGTAGTCGTCGCGGAGGGTTTCGTTGAGGGCGGCGAGCGCGGGCGCCTCCCGCTCGCCGAGGCGCCCGCCGACGGCGCAGGGCACAGTGCGGGTTGCGTCGAGCAGGCGGTGGTCGTCGCCGCGCGCCCCCTCCTGGAACCGGCCCTTGAGCCCGGCGGCGTAGTAATTGGCGGCGTTGGTCGACGTCTCGGCGCCGAACAGGTCGAGCGACACGCTGTAGTGCAGGTTGAGGTAGCGCTGCAGGGCGGCCACGTCGATCCCGCCGTGGGGCGCGACGTCGTCGGTGTCGTGCTGCTTCATCAGTTCGACCGTGCGCTGCACCACGCGCCCCACACCGGTGGCGCCCACGAACATGTGGTACGCCTCCTCCTTGAGCATGAAGTCGCAGGTCCGCGACAGCGGATCGAAGCCGCTCTCGCGCAGCGAGGCGAGCTGGAACCTGCCGTCGCGGTCGGTGAAGTAAGTGAAGAGGAAGAACGACAGCCAGTCCGGCGTGGGCTCGTTGAACGCACCCAGGATGCGCGGGTTGTCCTCGTCGCCGGCGTGGCGCTCCAGCAGCTCGTCGGCCTCGTCCCGCCCGTCGCGCCCGAAGTAGCGGTGGAGCAGGTACACCATCGCCCACAGGTGGCGGCCCTCCTCGACATTGACCTGGAACAGGTTGCGCAGGTCGTACAGGCTCGGCGCCGTGAGGCACAGCGCCCGCTGCTGCTCCACCGACGCCGGCTCTGTGTCGCCCTGGACGACCACCAACCGGCGCAGGTCGGCCCGGTGCTCGCCGGGCACCTCCTGCCAGACCGGCTCTCCCCGGTGGTCGCCGAAGCCGATGCGGCGATCGGCCTCGGGGTCGGCCAGGAAGATGCCCCACCGGTACTCGGGCATCTTGACGTGGTCGAAGTTGGCCCAGCCCTCCTGGCCGACGGCGATGGCGGTGCGGAGGTAGACATCGTTGTCCTGGAAGGCGACGGGACCCAGCTCCTTCCACCATGCGATGAAGCGGGGCTGCCACGACTCGAGCGCGCGGCGAAGGCGCCGGTCCCCGGCGAGGTCGACGTTGTTCGGGATCGTGGCGTCGATGTCGACGGCGGTCATGAGCGCAGCTCACCTCATGTGCGTGACCGATCGTACGTCGGTCGCGAGCCGGTGCCGAAGCGACGCAGAGCACCCTCGCTGCCCGCGGCGTTGGGGCGCTGGAAGATCCAGTTCTGCCAGGCGGACAGCCGGCCGAAGATCTTGGTCTCCATGGTCTCGGGCCCGGCGAAGCGCAGGTTGGCCTCCATGCCCGTGAGCGCGTCGGGCGAGAAGCTGGCGCGCTCCTCGAGGGTCAACCGCACCTCGTCGTCCCAGTCGATGTCGTCGGGCGTGAACGTCACCAGGCCGGCGTCCACGGCCTCGGCGGCGACCAGGTCCTTGCCGATCCGCGCCCGAGCCGCATCGAGGGCCTCGTCGTCGCCCCAGAACCGGGTGGCGAGCCGGCTGAGCCCGTTCGACGTAGGGAACCAGCCGTCGTTCGCCGACGTCAGCCGCAGCTCCGGCGCCGCGAGGTCGCTGTCCGGCCACGTCCCTTCGAGCATGAACGACCGGTCGGAGGCGAGCACGAGCTCGGCGAGCAACCCCGCGAAGCAGCTACCGGGCTCGACCAGCGCCACCAGCGTGCGGGCGGACAGGTCGAGGCGCTTCAGGGCACGGCACCAGTACAGGCGAACCTCCCGGGCCAGCCAGTGCTCGGATGGCGCGGGGGCCAGCAACTCCTCCGCGGCGACGACGAGGGCGGGGTCACCCTCGGTGCGCAGCACCCAGGTGCCGACCTCGGGCTCGTTGAACCGCAGTCGCAGGATGGCGTCGTCGAGCTCCCGGACGACCGACAGCACCCAGGCCGAGGCACCGGCGGCCAGCAGCTCGGTCGGGTCGGATGGCTCGGGCCCCAGCGGCGCGTGGACCGTGACGAAGGCGGCGCGCAGCCCCCGATCGATGGCGACGGACACCGAGCCGTAGCGCAGCCGATCGTCGTCGGCCTCGACCTCGAGCGGCGACAGGAGCACCCCGGGCCCGCCATCCGGGCGGTCGGACTGGCCGACGCGGGCCTGCGCCCGCTCCCGCACGAGCTCGTCGAATCGGCTCCGGGGGGCGGCGGCGTCGACCAGGCCCCACTCCACCGCCTGCCGGCCCTTGATCCCCTCGGTACGGGTGGCGAACACGTCGGCCCGGTCGCGCCGCACCCCGCGCTTGTCGACCAACCGCGTCAGCCCGCCCGTGCCGGGCAGCACCGCCAGCAGCGGCACCTCGGGCAGCGACACGGCCGAGGACCGGTCGTCGACGAGCAGGACCTCGTCGCACGCCAGGGCCAGCTCGTAGCCGCCGCCGGCCGCGGTGCCGTTGACCGCCGCGATCCATGTCTGGCCCGAGTGGGCGGTCGCGTCCTCGATAGCGAGGCGGGTCTCGTTGGTGAACTTGCAGAAGTTCACCTTGTCGGCATGCCTCGCCCCCGCGAGCATCTGGATGTTCGCCCCCGAGCAGAAGACCTTGTCGAGCCCGCCCGTGAGCACCACCGCTTTGACCTCGGGATACTCGAAGCGCAGCCGCTGCACCGCGTCGTGCAGCTCGATGTCGACGCCGAGGTCGTAGCTGTTGAGCTTGAGCTCGTAGTCGTCGCGTAGGCCGGCATCGGGCGTGACCCGCATGGTGAGCGTCGCCACCGGTCCGTCGACCGACAGCTCCCAGTGCCGGTACGAGGGCGGATCGGTCCGGAGCGCGATCGTCATCTGGGAGTGAGGGTATCGACGGGGGGCCCTGCTGCGGGTGCCGGGGCGCGCCGGGCCCGCCGCCGGCGTAGGCGCCCGACCAGCCCCTGCACGGTTGGTACGACGCCTCGCGGCAGCACGAGGAACAGCACCAGGATCACCGACCCGTAGATGATCAGCCGATATTCGTCGAACGACTCCATCCACTCCTCGAGGATGGTGAAGGCTGCTGCGCCGACCACGGGGCCGAGGAGGCTGCCGATGCCGCCGAAGGCGAGCATGACGATGACGAGCACGTCGACCTCGCCGAAGCTGAACGTCGACGGGCTGATGAAGCGCTCGCTGTGGGCGTAGAGCGCCCCGGCGAGCCCGATCATCCCCGAGCCCAGCGTGCCCGCCAGGACCCGATACTGCTTGACGTCGACCCCGGCCAACTCGGCCGCGATCTCGTCGTCACGCAGGGCGCGGAACGCCCATCCGACGTGCGACCGTTGGAGCGCCCGGAACAGGGCGAGGTAAACGGTGAGGAGCGCGACGAACACGTAGAACGGCGCCACCTGTTCACCGAGCAACGTGTCCGATCCGGCCTCTACGACCAGCCCCGTCTCGCCACCGGTCAGGTCGCGCTGGCCGAGCAGCAGGTTCTGGAACGACAGGGCGAACGCCAGGGTCACGATGCCGGTGAAGATCACGCCCAGCGATCGGCTCACCGCAATCCAGCTCAACAGCCCACCGGCGACGGCGGCCACGAGACTGGCGAGCAGCATCGCCAGCACCATGGGGAGGCCGTGCCGGTCGCTCAGGATCGCCGACGAGTACCCACCGAGGCCGGCAAGGGCACCCGTGCACAGAAAGAGCTGGCCGGTACTCCCGAAGATGACGTTGAACCCGACGGCGTAGCAGGCGAACAGCACACCGCCGATGACAACGCCCATCATCGCCCGCGAGTCGCCGTAGCGCAGCGGCAGGAGCGCCGTCAGGGCACCGGTCAGCACGACCGGTGCGTAGGCGCGCACCGCGGGGGTGGCCGCCCTTCCCACGGTGGCTGCCTGCCGGATCACTCGCGCCCCGCGCCCAGCAGGCCCGACGGGCGCAGCACGATCGTGACCGCCGCCGCCCCCAGAAGCACGATCGTCGTGATGTACGTGCCGATGTAGTGGGCGCTCACGGTGTTGACGATCCCGAGCAAGATCCCGGCCAGAAAGGCCCCGGACACGCTGCCGAGCCCGCCGACGACGGCCACGATCAAGGCCAGGATCGTGAAGTCGATCCCTGCGTTGACGGTGACCGGCGACGTCATCGAGCGGGTCACCGCTACGAGCGCCGCTAGCACACCGCTCAGCGCGAAGACGAAGGCGCGGACGGTCGCCGGACTCACGCCACAGAGCTGGGCGCCCTCCTCGTCCTGGATCACGGAGCGGACGGCCTTGCCGACCGTGGCGTAGCGCAGGAAGACGACGAGAATCGCACCCACCGCCAAGGCGATCGACGACGCCAGCAGCGACCCCGTGCGCATCCTCACCCCCAGGATGTCGACGGGCTCGCCGCCGATCCGTAGCGTCAGCGCCTCGATCGGGTAACGCCAGACGAGCACGCCGTCGATGATGAACGCCACACCGAGCATGAGCAGCAGGCCGAGCAGCACGCGGTCCTCGCCGGTCCGGCGGTACACGGGTCGCATCAGCGTGAGGTCGAGCGCCAGCCCCACGAGCCCCGCAACGGCGAGCCCCGTGAACGCCGCGGGAATGGCGGGGCTCCCGGCGTCGATCCTCAGGGCGGCCACGATGGCACCGAGCACGGCGAGCTGGCCCTGGGCCAGGTTGAGCACGCCCGCGAGGCCGTACACGAGGGTCAGGCCGACGCCGAGCAGCCCGAACTGGAGGCCGAGGACGACGCCGTCGAAGACGACCGCCCTCATTGCTTGCCGCTCTTGCTGCTTCGGAGCGGGCCGCTCGGGCTCCGACGCGTTCCTTGCCCGCTCCCACGGCCGCTCAGGCCGGGCTCGCTCTCTCGCCCTCCGGGACGCGCGCTCATGCGACCCCCAGGTAGGCCCGCTGAACGCCGGGGTTCTCCGCCAGCTCGGTCGAGGTGCCCTGGAGTTGGATGCGGCCGTCCTCGAGGACGTAGCCCCGGTCGGCGAACCCGAGCGCCAGCGGCACCTGCTGCTCGGCGACGAGGATGGTGAGCCCGTGCCGGCGCAGCGCCTCCAACGCGCCGTAGGCGTCGGCCGCGAGCTTCGGTGCCAGACCCGTGGTCGGTTCGTCCAGCAGCAGCACGCGCGGCTCCGACATCAGCGCGCGGCCGACGGCGAGCATCTGTTGCTCGCCGCCGCTGAGCGTGCCGGCGCGCTGGCGCCGGCGCTCGGCTAGGCGGGGGAACAGCTCGAGGACCAGCGCCCGGCGCTCCGCGCCGGGCCGACGGGGGAAGGCGCCGAGGTCGAGGTTCTCGGCCACGGTCATCTCTGGGAACAGGTGACGCTCGGCCGGCACGTAGGCGAGCCCACCCCTCGCGATGTCGTGGGCCCGGCTCCGGGTGATCGGCCGGCCGTCGAACCGGACGCTCCCGTGCGACGGCCGCAGCAGCCCGCACACGGCGCGGAACAGCGTGGTCTTGCCGGCGCCGTTCGAGCCGATCACCGCGACCGCCTCGCCCTCGGCCGCCGCGAACGAGACCTGATGGACGACGTTCTCGCCGAGGTAGCCGGCCGACAGATCAGCGACCTCGAGCATCGCCATCGCCGTGCGTCCCGAGGTACGCCTCCACGACCTCAGGATCGCGCATTGCCAGCTCCGGGGTGCCGTCGACGACCACCCGGCCGAAGTTCAGGACCACGGCGCGCTCTGCGAGGCTCATCACCGCCTTCATCACGTGCTCGACCCAGATGACCGTCACCCCCAGCCGGTCGCGAGCGGTGCGCACGATGTCGATGGATGCCCGCAGCTCGGTGTCGTTTAGGCCGGCCATCACCTCGTCGAGCAGCAGCAGGCGCGGCCGGCCGGCGAGGGCGCGGGCCAGTTCGAGGAACCGCTGCTGGTGGAGGTTCAGCGAGCGGGCATCGGCGTCGGCGCGCCCGGCCAGGCCGACGAAGCCGAGGGCCTCGTCGGCCCGCTCGAGCGCCTCGGGCTCGGCGACCCGCCCCCCGACCGAGCCGAACAGCGCCCCCAGCGCCACGTTCTCCCGCACCGTCATCCCGGCAAACGGCCGGGGGGTCTGGAGCACCATCGAGACGCCCGTCCGGCGGGTCCGGTGCACCGGGAGCCTGGTGACGTCGATACCCATCAACCTGACCCTGCCCGCCGTCGGCGACTCGAGCCCGATCACCGTGCGGAGCAGCGTGGTCTTACCGGCGCCGTTGGGGCCGACGAGGGCGACGATCTCTCCCTCGTCGACGCTCAACGACACGCCGTCGACGGCCGGCAGGCCCCCGAAGCGCTTCTCCACGCCGGCGAGCTCGAGGAGCGTCACGGCAACGCCGGCAGTAGGTCCTTCATTGGGAGGGCTCGTAGGGTTCCAGCGGGTCGGGCAGGATCAGCGACTCCGGGTACCAGTCTCCGCCTTCGTTGACCCCCTCCGGTGCCGGCCCCTCACCGATCACGGTGAAAAGCGGCTGGGCGCTCGCCAGCTCGCCCCATTCGGTCCACCCCATCTCGAAGGGGTAGCCCGGCAGGTCGAAGGTCTGCTCGTGGAGGTACTCGGCGATCGCCGTGGGGTCGTCGCCGACCTCCTCGACGGCTTGGGCGACCATCGTGACGATCCCGAAGCCGGCGACGGCGTCATCCTCCATGAACGTGTTGTCGGACGACTCCAGGTAGCGGCGGGCGAGGTCCTGGTACTCCTCGCTCTCGAAGTCGGCGCAGTCGAAGTCTGTGTAGCGGCCAGTGGCGGCGCCGCCCGCGGCGGACACCACCTCCGACAGCACGGCGTAGGCGCCCGTGACCTGCACGTCGAGCCCGAGATCCGCCGACTGCACCGTGATCGGGCCGGACCCCGGCGGATGCCCGGTCGCCACCAACAGCTCCGGATCGAACGACTCGAGGTTGCGCAGGTACGTCGTGAAGTCCGTCTCGTCGACCGGCGCCACCTCGACCTGCAGCTCCACGCCGTCGAGGGCGCCGAACTCCTCCTCGGCGGCGGCGCGGAAGGCCTGACCCCAGCCGTAGTCGGCGATGATGGCGCCGACCCTGGTCAACCCCTCCTCCTCGGCGAACTGGGCGATCGGCCCGGCCACCATCGGCGCCGCCGGCAGGCACGTGCGGAAGGTGTAGCGGCTGTCCCGCGTGAGGATCTGCTCGTTCCCGGCCTTTACGAGGAACAGCGGCGTCTCGGACTCCTCGGCGACGCGGGCCGTCGCCAGGCCGACGTCGCTCGAGATGACGCCGCCGATGGCCACCGCGCCGTCCTCGATGAGGCGCTCGACGCCGCTCACCCCCTCCTCGGGGCTCATCTGGTCGTCGGCAACCTCCAGCTCGAGCGGCCGGCCGTCCGCCCCGCCGTCGGCGTTGATCTCGTCGACGGCCAGCTGCATCCCGTCGCGCACCTGGAGCCCCCACGGCGTGAACGGCCCGGTGAGCGACGTGACCACGCCGATGGTGATCGGCTCACCCGATGGTTCCTCGCCTTGTTCGGTCGTCTCAGCCGGAGCCTCGGCGTCGTCATCGTCATCGTCGCCACAGGCGCCGGCCACCAGCGCGAGCACGGCCGCAGCGCCGATGATCCTCGACGGTCCCCTGCTCATATCGTCCCCCCTTCGTGGTGCACGATCGTTACCACGATTGCGCGCAAAGCAACCCTAGCCCTTGGGCTCGGTGGGCGCCGACATTGTCGACAATTATGTGAACATCGTGCACACTGGCGCCGTGCGCGACGGGATCCGGTGCATGGTGATGCGAGGGGGGACGTCCAAGGGCCTCTACTTCCTGGCCAACGACCTTCCCATCGACGAGGCCAGCCGGGACGACCTGTTGCTCCGCATCATGGGATCGCCCGACGCACGGCAGATCGACGGCATGGGCGGCGCGCACCCCCTGACGAGCAAGGTCGCCGTGGTGGGGCCGGGCACGGCGCACACCGCCGACGTCGACTACCACTTCCTCCAGGTGGTCGTCGACGATGCCGCGGTCACCGACCGGCAGAACTGCGGCAACCTGCTCGCCGGCGTCGCACCGTTCGCGCTGGAACGCAGCTTGGTCGCCGCCCCGGTCGGCGACACGGCAGCCATCCGCATCCACATGGTCAACACGGGCGGGCTGGCCACCGCCACCGTGCCACTCGCCGAGGGTCGGCCCCGCTACGAGGGCCCTGCCTCGATCTCCGGCGTTCCCGGCACCGCCGCGCCCATTCGGCTGGATTTCGAGGGGATCGCGGGCTCGTCCTGCGGCGCACTCCTCCCCACGGGCCGGGCCGTCAACCAGGTCGAAGGGCTCGCTGTGACGCTGATCGACAACGGCATGCCCGTGGTGGTCCTCCGCGCCGGCGACCTGGGCGTCACCGGCCACGAGAGCTGCGCCGAGCTCGAGGCCGACGACGCCCTCCGCCAGACCCTCGAGCGGGTCCGCCTGGCGGCGGGGCCGCTCATGAACCTGGGCGACGTGGCGGCGACGACGGTGCCGAAGCTGACGCTGGTGGCCGCGCCACGTGCGGGCGGCGCGATCGCCACCCGCACGTTCATCCCCCACCGGTGCCACGACGCCATCGGGGTGCTTGGGGCGGTGACAGTGGCGACGGCGGCTCTCCTTCCCGAGGGACCGGCCGCCGAGGTCGCCGAGCTCGGCAATGCCGACGACAGGGACGACGGAGGGGTCGTGACCATCGAGCACCCCACTGGGACGTTCGACGCCGCGGTCGACGTGGCGCTGGTCGACGGCGTCCCCGTGGTGGAGCGGGCGGGCATCATCCGCACGGCCCGCAAGCTCATGGACGGCACCGTGTTCCCGCGGGAGCCGTGATGGAGCGCACGATCCCTGCGCCGCATCCCGACCCCCACCCGCCGCGGGCGTTCGGTCCCCCACCCGGCGCCTGCGACGCCCACTGCCACGTGTTCGGCCCGGCCGACCGCTTCCCCTTCGCGCCCACCCGCCGGTACACCCCGCCGGACGCCGGCGCCCACGACCTGCGGCGGCTCCACGACCGCCTCGGGCTCGAGCGGGCGGTGCTCGTCCAGGCGAGCTGCCACGGAACCGACAATGCCGCCTTGCTCGACGCACTGCTGCAGGGCAAGGGGCGCTACGCGGGCGTGGCCATGATCGACGACGCCACCGGCGACGCCGAGCTCGACGAGCTGCACGAGGCCGGGGTTCGGGGAACGCGCGTCAACTTCGTCGCCCACCTCGGCGGCGCCCCCGACCTGGAGCACTTCGACCGCACGGTGGCGCGGGTGGCGCCGCGCGGCTGGCACCTCGTCCTCCACTTCGATGCCGCCGACCTGCCCACGTACACCGGGTTGCTCGACCGTATGCCCTGCCCCTACGTCATCGACCACATGGCCCGAGTCGACGCCACCGCCGGGCTCGATCAGGAGCCGTTCCGGGCGCTGCTGCGGCTCATCGCCGACGACCGCTGCTGGGTCAAGGTGTCGGGCGCCGAGCGACTCACCGCCGCGGGCCCGCCACCGTACGACGACGTCGTCCCCTACGCCCGCGCGCTCATCGCCGCCGCCCCCGGCCGCGTGCTATGGGGAACCGACTGGCCGCATCCCAACGTGCGCCACATGCCCGACGACGGCGACCTGGTCGACCTTCTCGCCGACTTCGCGCCCGACGAGGCCACCCGCAACCGCATCCTCGTCGATAACCCCCAGCGGTTGTACGACTTCGCGTGAGGCCCGAGGTCAGAGGTTCCGCGCCACCCGGATTGAGGTCATAGGTTCCCACCTGGACCTCATGACCTCGCCCTCTCCCCGGCGGAAACCATGACCTCACGAGAGCACTGTCGAGTTGTGGGTCAACCCCAGACCTCGCCAGCGACCTCGACGATGAGGCGGAGCTTGGCGACCTCGTCATCGTAGGTGAGCAGATTGCCCTCGACGGTGGACGAGAACCCGCACTGCGGCGAGAGGCAGAGTTGGTCGAGCGGGACGTAGCGCGCAGCCTCCTCGATGCGGCGCTTGAGCACGTCCTTCCTCTCGAGCGCCGGGCGCTTCGTGGTCACGAGGCCGAGCACCACCATCTTCCCCGGCGGCACGAACCGCAGCGGCTCGAAGCCGCCCGACCGCTCGTCGTCGTACTCGAGGAAGAACCCGTCGACCGCCAGCTCGTTGAACACCGCCTCGGCCACGAAGTCGTAGCTCCCCTCCGCCGCCCACGCCGAGCGGTAGTTGCCCCGGCACATGTGGGTCGTGACGCTCATGCCCTCGGGCTTGTCGGCGAGCGCGGCGTTGATCTGCCGGATGTACCGCAGGTGCTGGTGCTCGGCATCGTCGCCGCGGGCCGTCAGCAGCGCCCGCTGCTCCGGGTCGTTCAGGTAAGCCAGGCTGGTGTCGTCGAACTGCAGATAGGAGCACCCGAGCTCGCCCATGGCCGCGACCTGTTGCGCGTAGGCGGCGCTCAGGTCGTCCCAGAACTGGTCCATGTCGGGGTAGACGTCGCGATCGAGCGACGCCGGGCCGCCTCGGTAGTGCACCATGCTGGGCGACGGGATGGTCAGCTTCGGCGTCGCCGTGGTGGTCATCGAGGCCAGCGCGGTGAAGTGGTCGGCGAAGATGGGCTCGGGCAGCGAGATACGCTCGTCGATGACCAGTGCCGGCGTCTCGACCGACAGCCCGCCCTGCTCGCCGCGGAAGTCGATCTTGAGCGTGTCCTCGCCCGGATGGATGCCACCGAGCTGGTAGATGAAGTCCATGTGCCAGAACCGGCGGCGGAACTCGCCATCGGTGGCGGACTGGAGGCCGATGTCCTCCTGCATCTTGACCACCTCTGCGATGGCCTGGTCCTCGATGGCCCGCCGCTCCTCGGCGCTGATGCGCCCGGCGGCGGCGTCCTCGCGAGCCTGGAGCACCTCCGGGGGGCGCAGCAGGCTGCCCACGTGATCGGCCCGGAACGGTGGGGCGGTGCGGTGCGGCATGTCGGTCTCCCTTCCCGCCGCGGTCAGAGCGGCAGTCCCGTGTAGTTCTCGGCGAACGACCGCTGGGCCGACTCCGAGCTGGCCAGATAGTCGAGCTCGGCCTCCTGGATGCGGCGGTCGAACTCGCCGCTGCCGGGGAAGTGGTGCATGAGCATGGTCAACCACCACGAGAAGCGGACGGCCTTCCACACCCGCGCCAGCGCCCGGTCGGAGTAATCCTCCAGGCCCCCGGTGCTGCGGCCCTGCACCGCGTCGGCGAGCGCGCTGGCCAGGTAGCAGACGTCGGAGACGGCCAGGTTGAGGCCCTTGGCCCCCGTAGGCGGGACGACGTGGCCGGCGTCGCCGGCCAGGTAGAGCCGCCCGTATCGCAGGGGCTCGGCCACGAAGCTGCGCAGCGGCGTCAGCGACTTCTCGATGGAGGGGCCCGTCACGAGCCGGCAGGCGACCTCGTCGGGCAGGCGGCCGCGCAATTCCACCCAGAAGCGGTCGTCCGGCCAGTCGTCGACGCCGTCGTCCATGTCGCACTGCACGTAGTAGCGGCTCAGCATCGAGTGGCGCATCGAGCACAGCGCGAAGCCCCGCTCGCTGTGCGCATAGATCAGCTCCTTGTCGATCGGGGGCGTCTCCGACAGGATGCCGAGCCAACCGAAGGGGTAGACCCGCTCATAGCTGCGCAGCACCGACGGCGGGATGGCGGTGCGGCTCACTCCGTGGGAGCCGTCGCAGCCGGCGACGTGCTCGCAGTCGATGCGGTGGCTCGTGCCCTCCTTGACGAAGGTGACGTACGGGGCCGTCCCGGTCACACCGTGCGGGATGACGTCCTCGGCGCAGTCGACAACCGGCACGCCCATCCCGTCGACCGCGGTGTACAGATCCCTGGTGACCTGGGTCTGGCCGTAGACCATCACGCCCTTACCGGTCAGGCCCTTGAAGTCGATCCGCACGTGGCGTCCCGAGAAGCTGAGACCGACCCCGTCGTGGACGGTCCCTTCCCGGTCCATGCGGTCCCCGACCCCCGCCGCCCGCAGCGTCTCGACGGTGCCCCACTCGAGTACGCCCGCGCGGACCCGGGCCAATACGTGCTCGCGGGTCTGACGCTCGAGGATGACGGACTCGACGCCGCCGAGCGCGAGCAACCGGGCGAGCAACAGTCCGGCGGGCCCGCCGCCGATGATCACCACGGGCACGCGGGCGGGCGCGCCGGACAGAGCGCTCACAGACCCTGCTCGAGGCGGTCGAGGGTCTGCATCGCCGGCAGGCACTGCGCGACGCTCGCCGCTGGCTCGCGCCCCTCGCGCACGGCCGCGACGAACTCGCGGTCCTGGTTCTCGACACCGTTGGTCGACGCACCCACATCGGAAGTGTCGATGGGCTTGTCGTAGCCGTCGACCAGGTCGTCGTAGCGGGCGATGTACGTACCCGTGTCGCCGATGTAGCGGAACGTCGTCCCGAACGGCCCGTCGTTGTTGAACGACAGGGCCAGAGTGCACAGCGCGCCGGACGGTGCCTGCAACCCAACCGTCAGGTCCATGGCGATGCCGAGCTCGGGGTGAGGGGGCCCCTGCTGCGCCCAGGCCTTGGCCGGGATCTCACCCGTCTGGTGGAGGAACAGGTCGACCGTGTGGCACGCGTGGTGCCACAGCAGGTGGTCGGTCCACGAGCGGGGCTGGCCGAGCGCGTTCTTGTTCTCGCGGCGGAAGAACAACGTCGATGCGACCAGGTGCTGCAGCGTCAGCTCGCCGCCAGCGATCCGGCGGTGGACCCACTGGTGGCTCGGGTTGAACCGGCGGGTGTGGCACACCATGGCCGTGACCCCGGTGCGCTGCTGGGCGGTGACGATGCCCTCGGCGTCGGCTAGGCAGTCGGCCATCGGGATCTCGATGAGGACGTGCTTGCCGGCATCCATGACCTCGATGGCCTGTGCGGCGTGGATCGGTGTGGGGCTGGTGAGGATGGCGGCGTCGACCCCGGGCTGCTCGAGCATCTCCCCCAGGTCGAGACCGTGGCGCGGGATGCCGAACTCGGCCGCGAAGTTGGCCGTGCCGGTCGCCTCGCCCCCGGCGATGCCGACCACGTCGACGTCGTCCATGCGGCGCAGTGCGGCCATGTGCTGACGGGCGATGGCACCCTCCCCGGCCACGACGACCCCCATGCGCTGGGCCATGCCCCTCCTCTACGATGGCGTGTTGTGCACAATACTGTTGACGATCTGCCCCGTCATCCGGTTCTCGTGCGACTTCGTCGCCCGGCCGATCCGCCAGCATGTGCCGCTCAGTTGAGAAACTGACCAGACCATGGTCATCGCAGCGCCCGTAGCGGACCGGCTCCGAGACGACATCCTCCAGGGTGCGTTCCCACCCGGTGAGCGGCTGATCGAGCTGCAGCTCACCGAGCGGTACGGCGTGGGCCGGGCGGCGATCCGCGCCGCGCTCGTCGAGCTCGACGCCGAGGGCCTGGTGCAGCGGGAGGCCAACCGGGGTGCCACCGTGCGACGCATCAGCGTCGCCGAGGCCGTCGAGATCACCGAGGCCCGCGCCGCGCTCGAAGGCCTCATCGCCCGGCTCGCCGCCGAACGCGCCACGGACGTCGAGCGCGACCAGCTCCGGGCCCTGCTCGCCGAGATGACCGAGGCCGTCGAGCAGGACGACAAGCTCGCCTATTCGAAGCTCAACCGCGACCTGCACGGTTCGCTCTGCCGCATCGCCCGCCACCGAGTGGCCGACGATCTGGTGGGCAACCTGCGGAACCGCGCCGCCCACCACCAGTTCCGCTTGGCTCTGGTACCCGGCCGCGCGGCCGAGTCGCTGGCCCAGCACCGTGCCATCGTCGAGGCCGTGACGTCCGGCGACGGGCACGCCGCCGAGGACGCCATGCGCACCCACCTGACGTCGGTGATCGACGTCCTCCGCCACTGGGAGGCGCTCGACACCCGCGCCTGAGTGTGCGTGCGCCGGCCCTCAGGCAGGGAGGGTCGGCACGGCCGACCGGTCGGCCGCCAGACGGCGAAGCTGCGCCAGGGTCGCGTTGGTCATGATGGGCTCGACCCCGAGCTCGGTCAGCAGCTCGGCGGTCGCCTCCATCTCGTGGACCCGGCGCATCGCATGCCGCCCCGTCCCCGTGACCAGCCGGCGAATGAGCGCCTCGTCGGCCGCGCTGAGCTGGCCCACGATGTTGTCCCAGGTCTCGTTCATCACCCCCGCCGCCTCGGCCGCCCGCATCGACTCGACGACCAGCGCCGTCAATCCCTTGACAACGACGCTGCGCAGCAGCTTGCGGGTGGCCGCCAGTCCCGATTCGTCCCCGGCGTGCTCGACCGGCATGCCGAGCGGCGCCATGGTCGCGATGAATGCCCGAGCCGATGGGCCCGAGGCCAGAGCCGGCGTGCGCAGGCCGGTGCCGGGCACCGGTGACATGAGCGCCACGTCGGTGAATCCCAGGCCGGCGCCGGTCGCGATCGCCGCCAAACGCCGCTGGAGCCCGGCCGACGCCGTCGCCAGGTTGGCATAGACCGCCCCACGGGGGATGGCGTCGAGCGCCTGGGTGAGGGCCGTGGTGGCATCGGCCGCCGCCGTGATGCCGAGCACCAAGTCGACACCGACCACCGCAACCCGGGGTTGGTCGTGGCGCGACACGCCGGCCGGGGTCGCCACCTCGGCGGGGTCGTAGCCGTGGACCTCGATCCCGGCGGCGGCGAGGTCGCCCGCGATGAGCGAGCCGGCCTCGCCCAGCCCGAATACGCAGACCTGCGCCGGGCGGGTCACCCGACGTACTCCACGCCCAGCGCCTCGACTGTGGCGCGCAAGCCGTAGATGTCGACGCCCAGCTCGCCCGCGGCGAGGCGGCCGCGCGTGCCGTCCTCCTTGGCCGCGCGCTCGCGCGACCGTTCGAGCGCCCACGCCGCCTCGTCGCGCGCCACCACCACGACCCCGTCATCGTCGGCGCACACCACGTCGCCGGGGCTCACCACCACACCTCCGAGGACCACCGGGACGTTCACCGATCCGGGGCTGGCCTTGACGGTCCCCTGGCAGGACACGTACTGCGACCACACGGCGAAGCCCATCTCTCGCAGCTCGGCCGTGTCGCGCACACCGGCGTCGGTGACCAACGCCCGTACCCCCCGCGCCAGCAGCGACGAGGCCAGCAGCTCGCCGAACACGCCGTGGGTCGACGGGGCGGTGCTGGTCACCACGAGCAGGTCGCCCTCCTGGCAGACCTCGACCGCGGCGTGGATCATCAGGTTGTCGCCCGGGTGGCTCGAGACGGTGACGGCGGTACCGGCCAGGCGCGTGCCCTGCTGGATCGGGCGGAGCTGCGGGCCGGCGAAGCCGCGCCGCCCGATGGCCTCGTGCACCGTGGCGGTGCCGAGCGCACCCAGGGCGTCGACGCTGCTGCGGTCGGCACGTTCGATGGTGCGGACGACGACGTAGCGGGCGCTCATGACACGTTCCCTTCCAAACGCGGATAGACGCGGCGGGCGTTGGTCTCGAAGATCTTGACGCGCTCGGCCTCGCCCAGCGCGGCGGCGTCGACGTAGCGGCGGGTGTCGTCGTAGTGGTGGCCGGTCTCGGGGTCGATGCCGCGCACCGCGCCGATCATCTCCGAACCAAACAGCACGTTGTCCGCGGGCATCACCGCGAGCAGGCAGTCGATGCCGGCCTGGTGGTACACGCAGGTGTCGAAGAACACGTTCCCGAGCAGCAGCTCGTCGAGGGGCGACTTACCCATGTCCTGCGCCAGGCCCCGGAACCGGCCCCAGTGGTAGGGGACGGCGCCGCCCCCGTGGGGGATGACCACCCGAAGCTCGGGGAAGTCGGCGAACACGTCGGACGTGAGCAGCTGCATGAACGCCGTTGTGTCGGCGCCGAGGTAGTGCGACCCGGTGGTGTGGAACTGCGGGTTGCAGGCGGCACTCACGTGGATCATGGCCGGGACGTCGAGCTGGCACAGTGCCTCGTACAGCGGATACCAGTACCGGTCGCCCAGCGGCGGGCCGTCCCAGTACCCGCCGGAGGGGTCGGGGTTGACGTTGGCGCCCACGAAGGCCATCTCGTCCACGCACCGCTCGAGCTCGCGCACCGAGGGCTCGACCGGTGCGCCGGGCGACTGCGGGAGCTGGCACACGGGGGCGAAGTTCTGCGGGTACAGGTCGCAGACGCGCCGGATCAGCTCGTTGCAGTGCTCGGTCCAGCACCGGCTGGTATGGATGTTGCCGATGTGGTGGCCCATCCACGACGCCCGCGGCGAGAACAGGGTGAGGTCGGTGCCACGCTCCCGCTGGAGGCGTAGCTGGGCGCCCTCCAGGCTCTCCCGGATCTCGTCGTCGCCGATCGCGACCACGCCCTTCTCGCCGACGTGATCGGGATCGGTGGCGAGGGCCGCCTTCTGCGCCTCCCGGAACTCGCCGAGCGGTGAGGGGGCAGTGGTGTAGTGCCCGTGACAGTCGATGATCATCCCGGCCCCGATCACAATTGTGGACAATCTTGTCAACAGGTGGATGCTACCCTGACCGCCGTTGGCCGAGGAGGGAGGTGGCCGTTGCCGACACGGCGCGACTACGACGACATCCCCGGGACGATCGTGTTCGACGGGCGGCGCAGCCGGCGCGGCTACGCGCTCAACAAGTTCCTGATGTCGCTCAACCAGGCCGCCAACCGCGACGCGTTCCGGAGCGACGAACGCGCCTACCTCGACCGGTTCGCGGTCGACGACGACCAGCGAGAGGCCGTGCTGCGGCGCGAATGGCTGCGGCTCGTCGAGCTGGGCGGAAACGTCTACTACACGTACAAGCTGGCCGCGTGCGACGGGATGACCTTCCAGGACCTGGCCGGTAAGCAGACCGGTATGACCGCCGAGGACTTCGCGCAGATGATGCTCGCCGGGGGTCGTTCCCCCGAGGGGAACCGGCGCCGCGACGAGCGGGAGAGCCGCTGATGGCCCTGCTCGTCGGCGGCGTCGGCTGCTCGCACGTGCCCGCCGTCGGCGCGGCCATCGACAACGACAAGGTCGACGAACCCTACTGGGCCCCCTATTTCGCCAAGCTCGAGCCGGCCCGCGCCTGGATGGCCGAGGTGCGGCCCGACGTCTGCATCGTCGTCTACAACGACCACGCCTCCGCGTTCTCGCTCGAGGTCATTCCCACCTTCGCGCTCGGGCTCGCAGACGAGTTCCCGCCTGCCGACGAGGGCTACGGACCACGGCCCGTGCCCGTCGTGCAGGGCCACCCCGAACTCGCCTGGCACCTGGCCGAGTCGCTGATCCTCGACGAGTTCGACCTCACCCTCGTCAACGAGATGCCGGTCGACCACGGCCTGACGGTGCCGCTTTCGGTGATGTTCGGCCAGCCGGCGGTGTGGCCGAGCCGGGTGATCCCGCTCTGCGTCAACGTGGTCCAGTACCCGCCGCCCACCGGGCACCGCTGCTACCGGCTCGGCCAGGCCATCCGCCGCGCCGTCGATGCATTCGAGGGCGACGAGCGGGTGGTCGTGTTCGGCACCGGCGGCATGTCACACCAGCTGCAGGCCGAGCGTGCCGGTCTCATCAACGTCGAGTTCGACACCGCCTTCCTCGACGGCCTGGTGAGCGACCCCGACGGGATCGCTCGCATCGCCCACATCGAGTTCCTCCGCGAAGCCGGCTCCGAGGGCATCGAGCTGGTGATGTGGCTCGTCATGCGCGGCGCCCTGGGTGCCCAGGTGCGCGAGGTGTACCGGGCTACGCACGTGCCTACCTCGACCACGCACAACGGGCTGCTCATCCTCGAGGAGGCCTGAAGGGCCGGCTCGCCCTGCCGGCGTTCGGTTCAGGCTTTGCGGTGGGCGGCGCGGATCGTCACCGAGCGCGGCCGCGTAGACACCTCCCGCTCAGGTGAGAAGCGCGAGCGTTGCCGGATCGGGCTCGAGGTCTAACTCTGCGAGCGCGCCGCGGCATACGTCGAGCGATCGCCGATCACCGGCGAGATCGTGCTCGGCGAGGCGGGCCCGGATGAGCAGCCGGTAGGCGGGTTCGCAGACACGACTTCTGCGCGGACATCCACGAGTTCATCGGGTAACGCGGCCGATGCACTGCCGCCTCGCCTAGATGCGCGCCACAACGAGCGCGGCGGCAAGCACCGGGAGGCCCCAGGAGAGGGCGCGTAGCGCAGCTTCGGGGGGTTCGAGCAGCAGCTCTTCGTGTGCCGTGCGCTCATCGCCGTCCCGCAGGTCGAGAGTGATATCGACGCGGTTGGTCTGGCGGCGCACGAACCGGACGCTGCTGCTCAGGCTTCGTTGCGCCCTCGACAGGGCGTAGGCGGCTGCGGCGCCGAGCAGTGCCGGCGCCTTGAGCCCTTCGGCCTGGGCGACGTACGCGGTGAGCACAGGGAAGGCGCCCCATCCGGCGGCAAACACCGCGTCCGTGTGGAACCGACCATCGAGCAGCTCGAGGTTGTAGGCGGCGACGAGGAACGCACCGGCGACCACGAAGGGGAGGAGCACGAGCCCGGCCCGCGTGATGCCGACCGCTCCGATGGCGACGGCGGCGGTGAGCGCGGCTGTGGCGGCGGTGGCGAGCACCGAGGAAGGGATCGAGGTCCGCAGGGGCCGACCGTTCAGCTCGTCGAGGGCGTGCGCGGCGATCCCCACGGCGAGGAAGAACGCGAGCAGCGTGGCCCCCAGACGCTCGCCGTCGAGCCGTGGTGCCAGGGCCGCGCCGATCGCTGCGTACGAGAGGTGCCACGCGGTGTATGGCGGGTGCAGCAGCGTCCACCACTCGCCGGCCCGGCCGGTCGCGGCGTAGAAGGCGGGGCGACGGTCAGCCATCGGTGCGGCGCCCCCGCATCACCACTCCTCCCCCGAGGCTCATGAGGCGCACGTCGACGTCGGCGATCCCCGCCCGCTGCCAGGCATCGACGGTCCACGCGAGGGGGTAGCGGTCGTAGTGGGCGGAGATGCTCGGACCGAGGAAACGACCGACGCGGTACCACTCCCGGCCCGCCAGCCCTCCGAGGATGGGCAGGCCCAGTCGGGTGTAGAGCCACCAGGCGCCGCGCAGCAGCCGCCGGGGTGGGACGTGGAACTCGAGGCTGGCGACGGTACCGCCCGGGCGCACCACCCGGGCCAGCTCGGCGATCGTGGCGGCCGGATCGGCGACATAGCGCAACAGATAGGTGAAGGTCAGGGCGTCGAATGTGGCGTCCGCGAACGGGAGTCGTTCGGCCTGCCCGGCGACGAGCGCGATCCGTTGCTGCAGACCCTCATGCAGGACGGCCGCCCGGCCGCGCTGCAGCATCCCTTCGGTGATGTCGATCCCGCTGACGTGGGCGCCCGTTCGGCGGGCGAGCTGCAGGGCGACGCCTGCTGTGCCGGTGGCGACATCGAGCATCGTCGCTGGGCGGCCCTCGACGACGCTGTCGAGCATGGCCCGCCGCCACCGCCGGTTCTGGCCGAAGGACAATGCCTCGGCGAGCAGGTCGTAGCGCCGGGGCAGGCCCTGGAAGAGCTGCTGCGCGAATCTGGTGGGATCCTGACGCGACCGGGTCAGCACAGGCACCTCGCCATATCGGGCCGTTCGTGGACTCTAGCCACGGGAAGCTGGGCTGGTGCCTGCGGCACGAGCTGACGTCGCGGTGATCGGAGCCGGACCGGCGGGCAGTGTGGCCGCGCTGGTTCTCGCCCGGGCCGGTGCTCGGGTCGCACTCGTCGACAAGGCGGCGTTTCCGCGGGACAAGGCATGCGGCGACCTTGTCGGCCCCCGAGGAGTGCAGGTGCTCGACGACCTCGGCGTGCGGTTGGCGGGGGCCGAGCAGGTGGGAGACATGCGCGTGGTCGGCCCCACGGGCAGGTCCGTTCGGTTGCCGTGCCGAGCTGGCCGGACCTATCCGGGTCACGGTGTCGCACTGCCTCGTGTCGTGCTCGACCACACGCTCCGCAGCGCCGCCCTCGACGCCGGCAGCATCGCCTACACCGCCCGCGCCGGCGCTCCGATCCTCGACGACGGGCGCTTGGCCGGCTTCGAGCTGTCGGATGGAACCCGGTTGCACGCCGACGTCGTGATTGGGGCCGACGGGGCGACGAGCCGGGTGGCGACGGCGGCCGCCCTGGTCGACGCGCGCCGGGTGCTGTGGGGCTTCGCGCTGCGCTCCTACCTGCACGCATCCGTCGACCTGCCCACGATCGTGTTGTGGGACGAGGCTCGCTGGCGCGGCTTCCCCGGTTACGGCTGGGTCTTCCCCGGCCCGGGGGCACAAGCCAACCTCGGCGTCGGGGTCGGGGTGCTCGGCGATCGCGCTGCCGCCGGCCACGCGGCCCGATCGTTGGGCGCTTTCGTCGGTGTGCTCCACCGGTTCGCGCTGCTCGATCATCGTGCGCGGCTCCCCGCCGAGCGACTGGGTGGCTGGCTCAAGATGGGGATGGTGGGAACGATTCCGGCGCGGGGTCGCGTGCTGCTCGCCGGCGATGCGGCCGGGCTGGTCAACCCGCTCCAGGGCGAGGGCATCTCCGATGCCTTGGCCAGCGGGCGGGCAGCCGCCGAGGCCGTGCTCACGTGCCCGGCGGCGCCGGCCGCGCACTACCGCTCGTTCCTGGCGCGGCGCTACGCTGGCTTCCACGCGTCGAATGCGGCCATCCAGGCGGCGCTCGTGGGGCGAGCCAGAGTCGTGGCCGCGACCGGCCGGTTGCTCACCGCCCCCGTCGTCGGGCGGGCCGTCGCCGGCGGTTGGGCCGTGTACTGGAACGAGCTACTCGACGGCGCCATGCCGGGAGCGGCCCGGAACACCGCCATCGTCGCCACCGCGATCGCACGGGCCGCCACCAACCACGGCCGAGCCCGCCGCTCGGTCATGAACGCTCTCGACCAGGACACGTGAACGAGCGGCGTGCCGGGATCGGCTCCCCGCGCTCGATCCCTTGCCCCCGAATCGACTACGTCTTCAGCGGCTTCCACGGGCCGACCGGCGCGGG
>DASQUK010000162.1:0-44332 GCA_035641315.1 Acidimicrobiales bacterium
GTGGTGCCGAGGCCGATGCCGAACAGCGCCACGCCGACCGGCAGGCCCATGGCGAGCACCGAGCCGAACGCCACGATCAGGATGACGATGGCGAACGCCAAGCCGAGGGCCTCGGATTGCGGCTCCTCGAACTCGGCGAAGATGAACCCGCCCATCTCGATCCGGAGGCCCTCGATGTCGGGCGCCCGGTCGAGGATCTCGTCGCGGATCTCCCCGGCCCGGGTGAACTCGATGTCGTCGGGCATCTCGACGTTGGCGAAGGCGATGTTGCCGGCCTCGGGCCCATCGGACGCGATCTGTTGTGCACCCTCCCCGCTGTACGGGCTCTCGACGCCGGTCACGTCCGGGAGCTCGGCCACCTCGTCGAACAGCGCCTGCATCGCGCTCTCGACCTCGGGGTCTTCGACGCCCTGTTCGGCCTGGAAGACGATCGTGCCCACCTGGCCGGTCCCCTGACCGCCGAAGTTGGCGTCGAGGATGTCGTAGCCGGTCTTGGACTCGACGTCGGGCAGGTTGAACTCGTCGCGGAAGGCGTTGCCCACGGCGCCCGATACGGCGAACCCGAGGACGAGGACGCCGACCCAGAGCCCGAGCACGAGCTTCCGGCGGTCGTGGCACCAAGTGCCGAGTCGGGAGAACACGCGTTGCCTCCTGGGGGATCGATCCGGTGGCGGTCGAACGACTAGACGCTCGCGCCGCGCGGAACTCATCGCGGGTGGGGGGACGTTCGGGGCGAGATCTTGCAACGGCAGAGCCGTCGCCCGCACATGATTACACGGGCCGGGTCGCGGTCCGGGCGGGAAGTGACGAGTGCCACGGCGTAATGACGTTTATTCGCACGCCGCCCCGCGTACACTAACGGTCGACGAGATCTGCGGATCGAGGAGCGAGATCCCCCCTCCCTCGCTTCTCTCCGCAGCCGCGATAGCGCCGCTCGCATCCCCCCTGCGGGCGGCGTTGTCGCGTCCGGGCCCGGCGGCCCGGCAGGTCAGGCGCTCGGTTGGGCGTCGGGCCGTACGCCGCGCAGGCCCCGCCAGGCGAGGTCGGCCAGCTGGTGGGCCAGGGCAGAGGGGTCGGCGTCGCTGTTGATCCGCAGCCAGTAGGTGCTGGCGCCCTCGATCATCCCCACGATCCCGTGGCCCAGCACCCGCCGCTGCCCGGCGGTGAGCCCGTCGATCTCGATCAGGTCGGCCACCAGGTTGGCCAGGGCCGTCTCGACCTGGTTGACGACCTCGGAGAAGCCGGCGTCGCGCCCCAGCCCGCCGCCGTAGAAGAGCTGGAAGGCGTCGCGGTGCTCGTCCACGAACCGGAAGTAGGCGGCGAAGCCCAACTCGACCATCTCGTGGGGCGTCTGGGCGGTCGCCACCGCCTTGGTGATCGTCTCCTGCAGCTCGGCGCCCACGTCGGTCAGCAGCTGGCCGAACAGCTCGCGCTTCGACGCGAAGTGCTGGTAGAGGACCGGCTTGGTCACCCCCGCCGCCTCGGCGATGTCGTTCATGGAGGCGTCGTGGAAGCCCCGCTCGGCGAACACCCGCAGGGCCACGTCGAGGAGCTGGCGGCGGCGTCGGGGGGCGGTGAGGCGGATGGCCATGGACGGGATCCTTCGGGCGGGTTACCTAACGGTAACAGTCGGCCCCGGCGCCGGCGGGCCGAGGACGCCCTTACATGTTGATGCCGCGCTCACGGTCGTCGCGGTCGGCGGCCCGGACGGCGTAGCCGACGACGATCGCCGGCGCCAGGAGCAACGACCCGGCGACGAGCGCCGCCACGACGGCGGTGACCACGCCCGACGAGAACCCGGCGACGAAGCCGACCACGAACAGCACGATGGCGACACCGAACAGCCCATAGCCCACCCGCTGGCCGCGGTCCGCCAGCCGGGCGAGCCGCCGCCGGCGCACGATCACGGGGTCGGCGGACGGATCAGCCATCGCGTTGAGCTGAGGCTCGGGCCGTCATCCTTCGATGCCGGCCAGCACCTCGGGTGGGACGCCGCAGTCGTCGAAGATCTCGAGGAGCTGTGAGGCAAGCTCGGGGTCGTCGAACGGGGTGGTCTCGTCCAGATCAGCGAGCTCCGACAGGCCGAGCTCGTCGATGAGCCCTTCCGAGGCGCAGAGCGCCTGCTCGTGCGTGATCGCGCCGCCGGCGGCGTCCTCCATGCCCTCGGCAAACATCTCGACCAGGAAGTCGTCGCTCTCGAGGCCCTCGTCGTCGGGCTCCGTGGTGTCGCTGTCGTCCTGCGGCTGTGTCGTGTCGCCCGTGTCGCCGTCGTTGTCGCCGTTCGGCTCGGTCGTGGTCGGGTCCTCCTCGCTGATTTCGGTGCCGTCGTCGGCCGCATCACCGTCGTCGTCGTCCCGGGTGAGGGCGTAGACGAGTCCGCCGATCAGGGCGACGGCCACGACCGCGAGCGCGGCGACGACGCCGGCCGGCGGGCGCTTCCGGGTCGGGGGCTGTGGCGGGGCGCCGTAGGAGGGCGTGTACGGCGGGCCCTGCGGCCCGGGCGCGGCCGGGTACTGCTGAGTGGGATCGGCCGATGCCGCCCAGCCCGGGGAGCCGGCGGGCACCGTGGGGTCGGCGCCCCCGGGCGTGGATTCGCCAGGCGACGGGGATCCGCCGGTCGGGGCGCTCGGGCCCGCCATGTCGATCGGGTCGGTGGACGCGACGCCGCCGTCGGCGACGTTGTCGGTCCAGCCGGCGCCGTCCCAGTAGCGGTACTGGTGACGCCCGGCCGGGTCGGGGAGCCACCCGGGGTCGGGTGCGTTCATGGTGCTGTCCTTGTGTGAGGGCGTGCCCCGCCACCGCCGGGCACGGTCATGAGCGCAGCTCATGAGCGCTCGACCGAGCGACCGCCAGGGAGCCGGGCGACGATGGGGTGCGGGGGCGCAGCCCCCGAGGAGAAGCGGTCATGCGAGGCGGCGATGGTAGGGCAACGCCGGAGGATAGACCGGCCGCCGGGCAGGGGCCGATCGGGGTCCAGGGCTACCTTGCAGGCGTGATCAGTGCGGAGACCCGGGGCCACGTCGCCTTGGTGACGATCGATCGTCCCGATCGTCGCAACGCCGTGGACCGTGCCGCGCTCAAAGAGCTGGCCGCGGCGCTGGATGCTGCGGGCGACGAGGTCCGGGCCCTGGTGCTGACGGGCGGCGGCGGGCACTTCTGCGCCGGTGCAGACCTGAGCGGGGTGGAGGACGGCGCGTTCGCGGGCCTGCTGCGGGTAGTCCTCGACGGGCTGCGCCTGGCCCCGTTCGTGACCATCGCCGCCGCAGACGGCGCCGCCCTGGGGGCGGGCACGCAGCTCGCCCTGGCGTGCGACCTGCGGGTCGCCACGCCCTCGGCCAGCTTCGGCATCCCCGCCGCCCGGCTGGGGCTCGCCGTCGACAGCTGGACCGTGGAGCGGCTGGCCCTGCTGGCGGGGCACGGTCCGGCCCGCGCCATGCTGCTGGCCGCCGAGGTGCTCAAGGGCGACGAGGCGCACCGGTTGGGGCTGGTGCAGCGGCTGGGGACGCTCGACGACGCCTTGGCGTGGGCCGACGAGATCGCCGCGCTGGCTCCGCTCACGATCCGGGGGCACAAGGCGGCGCTCGAGTCACTCGGCTCGTCGGGGGACCGGGGCGCCGCCGATGCAGGCGTCCAGGCTGCGCTCGACCGGGCCTGGGCCAGCGACGACCTGCGGGAGGGCCTGGCCGCCTTCCGGGAACGCCGGCGCCCGTTGTTCCACGGCCGCTGAGTCGGCGGATCAGAAGTTGGCCGGCAGCAGGCGCGAGAAGTTCTCGAAGAAGAAGAACAGCATCAACAGAAACAGCGGCAGGCACAGCAGGTAGGCGGGCCACGCCTGCCAGAGCTTGCCGAGAAGCCAGGCGGCGAGCCAGATGCACGCGCACGCGAAGCCGAGGGCGATCGCCGGCCAGGCGGGGGCCCGCTCACCCGACAGGCCCCCGTCGATGCTGGCGGTGGTCGGCTCCTCGCCGGCGCCCTCGCCGTTCTCCCCACCCTCGCCAGGGATCTCGCCCGTCGCCGGAGCGGGCACAGGCTCGGGGGCGGGCGCCGGCTCGGGGGCGTGCGCCGCCTCGCCCACCAGGGTGGCGACAACGATGATGCGCTGCCGCGCCGAGTACTTCGGGTGGCAGGCGGTGAGCGTCAGGCGGTTGTCGCCGAAGTCTTCGAGGACCTCGACCTGGTCGGGTTCCACGATGAGCTGCTCGCTCATCTCGTAGCGAAAGGCGCCCTGCAGGGTCGTCACCAGGATCTCGTCGCCCGGTTCCAGCTCGTTGATGCGGCCGAACGGCGCCCCGTAGGTCGTGCGGTGCCCGGCGATGGCGGCGTTCCCCGGCTGGCCCGGGAGGGGTGTCTCGGGGTAGTGGCCCGGTCCCCGCTTGAGGTCGTCGAGCGTCACGCCTTCGACGACGATCTTGTCCACCCCGATGTCGGGGATGCGGATGCGGGCGGAGGCGTCGCCCTCCGCCGGGGGTGGCGGTGGGGAACCGGGCGTGGCAGTCGTCGGTGGCGACTGGCCGGATCCCTGGGCCGACTCGTCGGGGACCACGACGCCCGCCTCGCCCAGGCTCTCCTCGAACTCGTTCTCGAGGCTCCGCTGCGCCTGGGCCTCGCGGATCCCCGTGCCCCAGAGCTGGTACACCACGAACAGCAGGATCAGGACACCGAGCGTGATGAGGGTCCGCCCGATGGCACCGAGGACCCTGGCCAGCCGCATCGCCCGAGGCTACCGACAGGCCCTGGATCCCTCGAACGCGGCGGGGCCCAGTGGCCTATGCCCACCTTGGAGGCCGCGATACCCCGTCACTAGCCTCGCGATGTCGCCATGGAGCCAGTCGTCCACCTTCGCGCCGCCGTCGCGCTGCTCGGACGCTTCCCCGCGCTGGCCGGGATCGACCTCGACGTCGCCCGGGGTGAGATCGTCCTGCTTCGCGGCCCGAACGGCGCCGGCAAGACCACCGTTTTGCGCGCCTGCGCGGGCCTGGTGCCGGTCGTCCGGGGCGAGGCGATGGTGCTCGGCCACGACCTGCGGCACGACCCCCGGGCGGTCCGCCGGCGGGTCGGGCTGTTGGGGCACGCCACCGGGCTGTTCGACGACCTGACCGTGGCCGACAACGTGCGCTTCTGGGGACGGGCCTGCGGGGCCGACTCCGGCGACATCGCCGCCGCCCTGGCGCTGGTCGGGCTCGACGGCCGGCTGCGGGACGTGGCCGTCGGGCGCCTGTCGGCCGGGCAACGGCGACGCACCTCGCTGGCGTGCCTGCTGGCCCGGCGCCCCGAGCTGTGGCTGCTGGACGAGCCCCACGCCGGTCTCGACCACGAGACCCGCGACCAGCTCGACGCGCTCATCGGCCAGGCGGTGGCGCAGGGGGCCACGGTGCTGCTGGCCTCCCACGAGCTGGACCGCGCGGAGTCCCTGGCCCACCGGGTCGTCGAGCTGGTGGGCGGCACCACCGTCCCGGGTTCCGGCGCCCCGCATCCCGCACCCGCCGCATCGGAGCCACCAGAGGTCACCTCACGGACCGCCGAGGTGAGCCATGTGGCGTGACGCCGCTCTGGTCGCCGGGCGCGACCTGCGGGTGGAGCTGCGCAGCCGGGTCACCGCCAACCAGGTGGCGCCGTTCTCGCTGCTGGTGCTCGTCCTGTTCGCCTTCGCGCTCGACCCCGACCGCCAGCTGCTGGAGCGGGTGGCGTCGGGCCTGTACTGGACGGCGGTCCTGTTCGCCGGCCTGCTGGCGATCGCCCGGAGCGCGGCGATCGACGAGACCGACGGCGTGCGCGACGCGCTGCGGCTGTCGGGGCTCGACCCCGCGGGCGTGTTCGTCGGGAAGGTGGCGGCGGTCGCGGTGGTGCTCCTCGGCCTCGAGGTGCTGCTCGGCCTGGGCGTGGTGATCCTGTACGGCGTCGAGCTGGCCGGCGCCGGGCTGGTGGCGCTGACCTGCGTGGCCGCGACCGTGGCCGTGGCGGCCACCGGTACTCTGTACGGCGCCCTGGTCAGCGGCCTGCGGGTCCGGGAGACGCTGCTTCCCCTGCTGCTCCTGCCCGTGCTGGCACCCGTGCTCATCGGCGCCACCCGCGCCTTCGAGGCGGCGCTGGCCGGAGTCCCTGCCGACGGTTGGCCATGGTGCGGGCTCCTCGCCGGCCTCGCCGTCCTCTACTCCCTCGCCGGGGCACTCGCCTACGGCACGCTCCTGGAGGGTTCGTGACCCCCACAACCTCGTCCACCCCCACCGCCTCCACGGAGGCCGCCGCCGGCCTGCCGGCGGGCGCCGGGCCCGCCCACACCGGATCGCGGGCCAGCCGCGTGCTCGGCATCCTGGCTCTCGGCAGCCTGGCGCTGCTGGCCCTCTACGGCCTGGTGTGGAGCCCGGCCGACGCCGAGATGGCCGACTCGGTGCGGCTTATGTACATCCACGTGCCGGCCGCCAGCTTCCTCTACACCGGCTGCTTCATCACCACGGTCGCGTCGGCGATGTGGTTGCGGCGCCGCACCCCGGGATGGGACGCCCTGGCGGGCACCAGCGCCGAGATCTCCCTGGTGTTCGCCGCCATCACGTTGGGCACCGGATCGCTCTGGGGCCGCCCCACCTGGGGCACCTACTGGACCTGGGACGCCCGCCTCACGGCCACGGCCCTGCTCACCGCCCTGTTGATCGGTTACCTGGCGCTGCGCCGCCTCGACGTGGACCCCAGCGCCCGTTCGACCCGGGCCGCCGTCCTCGGCCTGCTGCTGGTCCCCAACGTGATCATCGTCAACCGCTCGGTCGAGTGGTGGCGGTCGCTGCACCAGGAATCGACGCTGGTGAAGCTCGATCCCACCATCGAGGGCGACATGCTGGTAGCGCTCATGGTGGGCTTCCTCGCCGTGGGGCTGGTGTTCACCTGGCTGCTGGTCCACCGCTTCCGGGTCGCCTGGCTCGAGTACCAGTCCGAGCGCCTCGACCTCGACGCGGCCCTGGCCGAGCGGCGGGCCGAGGCGGCTCGAGGGGGACTAGGTCGGTCGCCAGACCGACGCCATGACGGGGCGGCCGGTGGGGGTCGGGCCGGAGGGGCGCCGGCGTGATGGCCATGACCCACGCCTTCTACGTCGCCGCCGGTTGGGGTGGCGCCGCCGCCCTCGTCAGTGCCTACGCCGTTTGGGTGCTGCGACGGGGCCGCGCCCTGTCGCGCCAGGTGCCGCCAGAGGAGCGCCGGTGGAGCTGACCCCCCGGACGTTCGACGACACCGGCGACGTCCCGGGTGCCGATCGCAGTGACGGCGATGCGGTTGCGACCCGGCCCCGCCCCCGGCCGCGGCGACGCCGCTGGGTGCCGCTGGCGGTGCTGGGCGTCGTGCTGATCGTCCTCGGCGTGCTGGTGTTCAAGGGACTGTCCGACGCGACCATGTACTTCCGCAATGCCGACGAGGCCGTCGCCCAGCGCGAGAGCCTCGGCACCAAGCGGTTCCGCCTGCAGGGGACGGTGACCGGCGATCCGGTGGAGGCCGACGGCGTCGCCAGCTTCGTCGTGGCCTTCAACGGCGTGTCGGTCGACGTCCGCCACGTCGGCAGCCCGCCCGAGCTCTTCCGGCCGGGAGTCCCCGTCGTGCTCGAGGGTCACTGGGACGAGTCGGGCGAGTTCTTCGACAGCGACCGCATCATGATCAAGCACGACGAGACCTACGAGTCCGAGGAGGACTACGAGCAGCGGATCCGTGAGGCCGAGCAGGGCGGGGAGGCCAACACTCCGTGAACGCCGCGCTCGGCCAGGCGGGCGTCATCCTGGGCGTGGCCGCCTCGCTCGGCGGCGTGGTGACCCTGGCCCTGGCGCTGCGCCAGCGCCGGCTGCACCTCATCGCCGTCGGGCGGTCTTATGCCCTGCTGGCGCTGCTCGGCGCCGTGGTGGCGGTCGCGGCCATGGAGCGGGCGCTCATCACCCGCGACTTCACGGTCCAGTACGTGGCCGACACCGGCAGCCACAAGACACCGGCGCTCTACAACGTGGCGACGCTGTGGGCGGCGCTGGAGGGGTCGATCCTGCTGTGGACGCTGGTGCTCACCGGCTACATCGCCCTGGTGGTCCACAAGTTCCGCAGCCGGCTGCGCGACCCGCTGGTGGGTTGGGCGATGCTGGCCATGCTGGTGGTCAGCTCGTTCTTCTTCCTGCTGCTGCTGTTCCCCGCCAACCCGTTCCACAGCTTCGACCCCCCGTCGGGCTTCGACGGGCCGGGCCCGAACCCGCTGTTGCAGAACCACCCGCTCATGGCGTTCCACCCGCCGATGCTCTACCTCGGCATCGTCGGGTTCACGGTGCCGTTCGCGTTCGCGGTGGCGGCGCTGGCCACCGGCCGGGTGGGGGAGGGTTGGCTGCTCGAGACCCGGCGCTGGACGCTGTTCGCCTGGGGCTTCCTCACGGTCGGCATCGTGCTCGGCGCCTGGTGGAGCTACGAGGTGCTCAACTGGGGCGGCTATTGGGGCTGGGACCCGGTCGAGAACGCCGTGCTGCTGCCGTGGCTCACCGGCACCGCGTACCTCCACTCGGTGATGGTGCAGGAGCGCCGGGGGATGCTGCGGGTCTGGAACCTGTCGTTGCTGTGCGCCACGTTCAGCCTCACGATCCTGGCCACGTTCCTGACCCGGTCGGGCGTGCTCGCCTCGGTGCACGAGTTCACCGAGAGCTCGATCGGCCCGTGGCTGCTGTCGTTCTTCGGGCTCGTCGTGGCCGTCACGCTGGGTCTGATCGGCTGGCGGGGCGACGGCCTGCGGGCGCCGGGGCGCATCGACTCGCCGCTGTCGCGCGAGGGCGCGTTCCTGGCCAACAACGTGCTGTTCGCGGGGTTCGCTTTCGTGGTGCTGCTGGGCACCGTGTTCCCGCTGATCGTGGAGGCCCTCAACGACGAGCAGCTCTCGGTGGGTGCGCCGTACTTCGAGCGCATGACCATGCCCATCGGGCTGACCCTGCTGTTCCTCATGGCGGTGGCGCCGGTGCTGCCGTGGCGCAAGGCGTCGGGCGAGCTGCTGTCGCAGCGGCTGTTCTGGCCGGCGTGGGCGGGGACCGGGGCGGTGGTGCTGGCCGTGCTGCTCGGCGCCCACGGGTTGGCGCCTCTGCTGGCGTTCGGGCTCGGGGGATTCGCCGGGGGTGCGGCCCTGCGCCAGGTGGTGTTGGCGTCACGCCGGCAGGGTTGGCGGGGTGTCGTGGGGCGGACCAACGGGGGGATGGTCGTGCACCTCGGCGTGGTGCTCATCGCCGTTGCCCTGGCCGCGTCGGGCAGCTACGCCACCGAGCGGGAGCTGACCATGGACGTCGGCGACAGCGCCACGGTGGCGGGCCACGAGATCACCTACCTGGAACCGCGCACGGTCGAGGACCCCAACCGAACCTCGATCCGGGCCCGCGTGAGCATCGACGGCGATGTCTACGAGCCGGCCATCAACCGCTTCGGCGAGGGCGAGTCGGCGGTGGGGACGCCGTCCGTGGCGACGTCGCCGGTGCGCGACGTCTACCTCGCGCTGCTGCAGGTGCCAGACCAGGACAACGCCGACCGGATCGTCCTGCGGGTGGTCGTGCAGCCGCTGGTGATGTGGCTGTGGATCGGCGGCGGCGTGATGCTGGTGGGCACGGCCCTGGCTGCGTTCCCGGGTCGCCGCCGCAGCCCGATCTCGCCGGTGTCGGAACCAGCGCCGGTCCCTGATGCGACGGAGGCTCCGGTCCTGGTGTCGTCCAACGGCGAAGACCGGGCCGCCGCTACGGACGGGGAACCCGTCGAGGTGCGGACGTGACGACCCCGATCGCGCCCGATGCCCCGGATCCGATCGCCCCCGAGCCCGAGTCGGATGACGTGGTCGAGGTCCCGGCGCGCCGGCGCACCGGGCTGATCGTGTCCGCCGTGGTGGCGGTCCTGGCCGTCGGCTTCGTCGCCGTGCTCGCCACCCGCGACCCCGCGACCGATCGGCGGCGCGACTCGCCGCTCATCGGCAAGGTCACGCCCCCGCTGGCGGGCGAGACCCTCGACAGCGGCAGCTTCGACATCGACGACCAGCAGGGCCGCTGGGTGGTGGTCAACTTCTTCGCCACGTGGTGCGTGCCGTGCCGGACCGAGCACCCCGAGCTCGACGCCTTCGACCGGGCGCACCGCCGCACCGGCGACGCCGTGCTGGTGAGTGTCCTGTTCGACGACGATGCGGCGAGCGCCCGGGAGTTCTTCGCCGACAACGGCGGGGACTGGCCCGTGGTTCTCGATCCCGACGGCCGGATCTCACTCGCCTTCGGTACTCCCAAGGTGCCCGAGAGCTACCTCGTGACCCCCAACGGCCGGGTGGCAGCGAAGTTCACCGGCGGGGTCACCCAGGATGGCCTGGAGCGGGCCATGGACGAGATCGAACTGGCTGCGGGCGGGGAGGCTCCGTGAGACGCCCCTGGGCCCGAGCGGCCCGCCGCCGAAGGCGACAAGAGCGGGAAGCAACGCGGCGACGCCTGCTCGGCTGGCTGGTCTTGGCCGTGGTGCTGGTGGTGTCGCTGGCGGTGGGTGTCGCCGACAGCGGCGGGCCCACCACCCCCGAGGAGCGGGCCCGCCACCTGGCCGACACGGTCGCGTGCCCGGTGTGCGACGGACAGTCGGTGGCCGAGTCGGATGCCGCCCCGTCGCGCGCGATCCGCACGCTGATCGCCGAGCGGATCGAGCAGGGTGCCAGCGACGACGCCATCCGCGACGAGCTGGTCGCGTCGTGGGGCGAGTCGGTCCTGCTCACCCCCGACAGCTCCGGGGTCGCCGGCCTGGTGTGGATCCTCCCCGTGGTGGCGCTGGTGCTGGCCCTGGCGGGCGTGGGGTACGTGTTCTGGCGCTGGCGGGGCATGGCTGCCGTCCACGCGAGCAACGAGGACCGTGAGCTGGTGGACCGGGCGCTGGGGCGGGAGGACAGCGGGTGACAGCGGTGGACGAGACGCGGCGGCTCGACCCCGACACGCTGGCGGCCCTCGAGGAGCAGCGGGACTTCCTGCTGCGCTCGCTCGAGGATCTCGAGCGCGAGCACGACAGCGGCGACGTCGACGACCAGGACTATGCCGCCCTCAAGGACGACTACACCGCCCGGGCCGCCCGCACCATCCGCATCATCGCGGCCCACCAGGCGCGGGTGGTCGCCGGCCGGCCGCCGCGATCGTGGGCCCGCACGCTGGCGACGGTGGCAGGCGTCGTGGCGTTCGCCGTGCTGGCGGGCGTGCTCGTCGCCCGGTTCGCGGGCCGCCGGGACGCGAACGACGCGCTCACCGGCGACATCCGTGAGTCCACTCGCACCCAGCTCGACAACGCCGGGCTCGCCCTACAGGAGGGCCGGTACGACGACGCCATCGAGATCTACGACGACGTGCTGGCCGAGCAACCCGACAACGTCGAGGCGCTGGCCTACAAGGGCTGGGCGCAGATCGGCACCGGGGACATGGACGGCGTCATCACGCTCATCGACGCCGCCGAGGCCGATCCCGACTACCCCGACACGCACTACTTCCTGGCCAGCGCCCTGGCCATCGCCGGCGAGTACGACCGTGCGCTGGCCGAGCTCGACCGGTTCGACGCCCTCGACCCGCCGCCCGCCCTCGCCGCCGAGGCGGACGACCTGCGGGCCGACATCGAGGCGCTGCGCTCGGCGTCCAGCTCGACGACGACCACGGCCCCCGGGTGACCGTGAGGTCGAGGAAATAGCCCACGCCAGACGGCTGCTATTTACTCGACCTCGCCGGGGCGGCTGCTATTTCCTCGAGCCAGCGGGTCAGGCGACGGGCGTCGACGCCCTGGAGCCGCACCCGCTTGCGCCGGCCCGTGCTGCCGCCGACGAGGGCCACATCCGATCGACGCAGGCCGAGCGAATCCGCCAGCAGCCGGAGGACCGCGGCGTTCGCCCGGCCCTCCACCGCCGGCGCCGCCACCCTGACCCGCAGCGCCTCTCCGTGCGGGCCGACGACCTCGGATCGCGCCGCACCCGGTTGCACGTGCAGCCGCAGCACGACCGTCCCGTCCCGCTCGGCGTCGTACAGGGCCGCCACGTCAGCGGTGCGAGTGGGCATGGTCCGAGGCGTCGATCGGGGGGATGTAGCGGGCCTTGGTCCACTGCTCGCCGTCCCAGGTCAACACCCAGATCGAGCCCTTGGGCCAGGCGAGCGGGTCCTTGAAGCGGGTGGTGCCCGCGTTCAGGATCCTCAGCAGGTCGGGGATCACGTCCCCGTGACTGCAGATCACCGCCGCCGTGCCCTCCTTGCTCAGCTCGCCGGCCAGGGACAACGCCTGCTCGCCGTCGGTGCCCTCGAGCAGCCGGTCGTCGACGTCGACCGACAGCCCCAGTCGATCGGCCAACGGCTGCAGGGACTCCACGCACCGGAACGAAGGGCTGCTCACCAGGCGCGCCACACCGACCCGGGCCAGGTGGTCGGCGATGCCGGCCGCCTGCTTGCGGCCGCGGCGGCTGAGCGGCCGTTCGACGTCGGGTCCATCCCACGCTGACCGGCTGCCGGCGTGTGCGTGGCGAACGACGTAGAGCTTCATCCACCTGTCCGGTGATCGAACGTGCCCCCAGCGGCCCGACGCGTCATCGACCGATGCTATCGGTGGCGAGGCCGCGCAGGTCGGCCAGCGCTCCCGGCAGCGCCTCCAGCAGGCGGTCGACGTCGCCATCGGTGGTCGACCATCCGACCGACAGGCGCAGGCTGTGGTGGGCGTCGACGCCCATGGCCTCCAGCACCGGCGACGGCTCCAGTGCCTCCGACGAACAGGCGCTGCCGGAGTGGGCGGCGATGCCCGCCCGGTCGAGGCCGAGCAGCACCGCCTGGGGTTCGACACCCTCGACCCCCAGGCACACGATGTGGGGCAACCGGTCGACCGCGTCGCCGTACACCACCAGGCCCAGGGCGGCGTCCCCGACCGCGTCGAGGATCCGCCGGGTCAAGCGCCGTTGCTCGGCGGACTCCGCGGCCACGTCCACGGCGGCGCAGGCGGCGCCGAAGCCGGCGACGGCGGCCACGTTCTCCAGCCCCGCCCGGCGGGCACGCTCCTGGTCGCCGCCCACCAGCAGGGGCGCGAGGCGCAGCCCCTGGCGGATCAGCAGCGCCCCCACGCCGGTGGGCCCGCCGAACTTGTGGGCGCTGATCGACATCAGGTCGGCGCCCAGGGCCCGGAAGTCGACGTCGGCGTGCCCCACCGCCTGGACGGCGTCCACGTGGACCAGCACGCGCCGCTCTCGGCACGCCGCCACCACGTCGGCCACAGGCTGAACGGTCCCCACCTCGTGGTTGCCCCACTGCACGTGCACCAGCGCCGTGTCGGGCCCCACGGCCGCCAACACATCGTCGACGGCCACCCGGCCCCGCCCGTCGACCGGCACCAGCGTCACCTCGCCGTGCCGCTCGGCGGCCAGGCGCACCGCCGAGTGCTCCACGGCGGGCACCACCTGGTGCGTGCCCCGGGCGGCCGCACCCCAGCAGGCGGCGGCGATGGCCTCGGTGGCCCCGCTGGTGAACACGACCTCCCGGGGACGGGCGCCCACCAGCTCGGCGACCTGGTGGCGGGCGCCCTCGACGACGACCCGACTGGTGAGTCCCTCGGCGTGGATGCGACCGGGATCGCCGGTCACGTCCAACTGGGCGACCAGCGCGGCGCGCGCCTCGGGTCGCAGCGGTGAGGTCGAGGCATGGTCGAGGTACGACCGCATGGGCACGTTCGGAGGCTATCTATGGCTACGGGGAGCGAAGGAGGCGGTAGGCAGCCGCCCCGGGGGGAGGGGAAGGAAGGGCGGCTGCCTACCCGCCGAACTCAGTTGCCCTGGACGGCGGTTACGCAGTGCTCACCGCCGGTGGGCAACGAAAGCGCGGTCTCCGTTGTCAGTTGGTGGCCGTAAAGCGCCTCCAACATGCCCTGTACCATGCCACGATCCACGGCACAGATCACGGGATGCTCGATCGCGACCCCTCCGAACGGGCAGTGCTCGCTCACGATCCGCAGCTCGTCGCCGTGGCGTTCGGCGTGGGCGGCGAAGCCGTGGGCGGTGAGCGCGTCGGCCACGGCGTGCAGCGCCGCCTGGAACGAGCGGTGCTGGTCGGACCCCGGCAACATGCCCGCCGCCATGGCCCGGCCGTAGTCGCTCCCCACGCTCTCGGCCAGCTCCTCGGCCCGTTCGGGACCGAGCGCCGCCAGCGCCCGTCCCAGCAGCTCGACCAGCACGTCGTCGTGGCGGAGCGGCAGATCCAAGGCGATGTCGGGTGCGACCACCCGGTAGCGCTTGGACGGCCGCCCGGCGCCCCCGCCGGTGGTGCGGCCCACCGTGACGTCGAGGTAGCCGCCGGCGCACAGCTTGTCGAGGTGGTGCCGCGCCACGTTGGGGTGCAGCTCGAAGCGCTCGGCCACGGCTGAGGCGGTGACGCCGTCGTCGTGCTCGTGCACGAACAGGTAGATCTCGCGCCGGGTGGGATCGCCGAACGCCGACGTGATCGCCGTGACCACCGACGCGAAGTCGGTCCGCGACATCGTCGGCTGGTGGGGCGGCGCGGCCACGTCGATATTGTAACTATGGCCGTAGTGGTAATCCCCTGAACAGCCTGGGAGCCCGCCGAATGCCCGTCACCGAAGCCCAGGTCCTCGACGCACTTCGTCCCGTCCAGGACCCTGAGCTGCACCGCAGCATCGTCGACCTCGACATGGTGCGACGCATCGCCGTGGACGGTCCGCGGGTCGACGTGACGGTGGCGCTCACGGTGGAGGGCTGCCCGCTGCGCAGCGAGATCACCCGCCGGGTCGACGGCGCGATCACGGCGCTCGACGGCGTCGAGGCCGTCGACCTCGACTTCACCGTGATGACCGACGAGGAGCGGGCCGCGCTGCGCACCAAGCTCCACGGCGATCCCGCCGCCACGGCGGGGACTCACCAGGCGCACGGCCACGCCGAGGGGCGGGAGATCCCCTTCGCGGATCCCGGCAGCACCACCCGGGTGCTGCTGGTCGCCTCGGGCAAGGGCGGCGTCGGCAAGTCCTCCGTCACGGCCAACCTGGCCGTCGCCCTGGCCCAGCGGGGACGCGACGTGGCGGTGGTCGACGCCGACGTGTGGGGCTTCTCGATCCCCCGCATGCTCGGGGTGCAGCACGCCCCGGTGGTCATCGACCAGATGCTGGTGCCGCCCGAGGCCCACGGCGTGCGCTGCATCTCCATGGGGTTCTTCGCCCAGGAGGACCAGCCGGTCATCTGGCGGGGGCCGATGCTCCACAAGGCGCTCGAGCAGTTCCTCACCGACGTGTTCTGGGACGAGCCCGACTTCCTGGTGGTCGACCTGCCCCCCGGCACCGGCGACATCTCCATCAGCCTGGCCCAGTTCCTGCCCCGGGCCGAGGTGTTCGTGGTGACCACCCCGCAGCCCGCCGCCCAGCGGGTGGCGCAGCGGGCGGCGTTCATGGCCCAGAAGGTGAACCTCGAGATCAAGGGCGTCATCGAGAACATGTCGTGGTTCACCGGCGATGACGGAAGGCGCTACGAGCTGTTCGGTGCCGGCGGCGGCCAGGATCTGGCCAGCCGCCTCGGCGTCCCGCTGGTGGGCCAGGTGCCGTTGGTGCCCGAGCTGCGGGCGGGCGCGGACTCCGGGTCGCCCATCGTGGCGTCCGATCCCGACGGCGAGGCCTCCCAGGTGTTCGCCCGCATCGCCGAGACCATCGACGTCGAGCTCGCCCCCCGCCGCATCTACCGCTCCGAGCTGCGCATCAGCTGAGCTCAGACGGGCAGGGTCTCCTCCAGGAAGCCCACGACCGCGCCGTTGAACACGTCGTTGCGGTCGCCGGCGACCATGTGGCCGGCGCCGGCGACGTCGACGGACCGGGCGTGGGGGACCAGCGAGCGCAGGTGACGGGCGCCGGCCTCGGAGAGCACGTCGCTCTGGCGGCCCCGGACGAGCAGCACGGGCAGCGTGAGGGCCCGGGCCGCGTCCTCGAGGCGGGCCTCGTTGCGGATCGACCGGGGCTCGTCGGCGCTCGGGTCCCGGGCCATGAAGGCGGGATCCCAGTGCCAGTACCAGCGCCCGTCGTCGTGGAGACGCACGTTCTTGCGGAGGCCCGACAGGTCAGAGGGCCGGGGCCGGTGGGGGTTGTACGCGGCCACGGCGTCGGCCACCTCCTCGAGGTCGGCGAAGCCGTCGAAGTGGCCGAGCATGAACTCGCCGATGCGGGCCACGCCCTCGGGTTCGAGGCGGGGGGCGACGTCGACCAGCACGAGGGCCCTCGCTACGGGCCGGCGCTGAGCGCCGGCCCTACGCGGCATGCTTCCCGCTCTTGCAGCTTCGCTGCGGGCCGCTCGGGCTTCGACGCTGCACTTCCCGCTCTCGGCGCCTCCGGCGCCGGGCCGCTCGGGCCCAGGGGCCTCGCCTCCGGGCTCGGCCTCAGGGTCGGCGTCAGCGTCCTCGGCCTCGGCGATGGCGACCAGCGAGGCGACCCCGCCGAGCGAGGCGCCGACCAGCGCCGGTGTCCGGCCGTGGGCCCGACGGGTCGCCCGGGCCACGGTCCGCACGTCGCCGGCGAAGGCGTCGAGGCTGTAGTCGCCGTCCGGCGCCCAGTCGCTGTCGCCGTGGCCCCGCAGGTCGACGGTGGTGGCGCGCCAGCCCTTGTCGCCCAGCAGGCGGGCGGTGGCGCCCCAGGAGTGGCGGGTCTGCCCGCCGCCGGGGAACAGCAGCACCGGGGGACCGTCGTCGGGCCCGTAGGCGTCGGCCGCCAGCTCGAGTCCGCGGGCGGGCAGGCGCAGGTCGGCATCCATCGAGCCAGTCTGCCGGGCTCCCCGCCAGGGGAGGCGAATCAGGCGCTGGCGGCGGCCACCTCGGGCGGGCGGAAGCCGGGTACCGGGCGCGGCTTGCGGTGCTCGATGATCTCGTCGACCAGCCCGTAGGCCACGGCGTCCTGTCCCCGGAGGATGAAGTCGCGGTCGATGTCGGCCTTGATGCGGTCGCGGGGCTGGCCCGTCCGTTCGGTGAGCACGTCGATCATCCGCTCCCGCATGGTGACCATCTCGCGCACGGCGATCTCCATGTCGACCGACTGGCCCTGGGCGCCGCCGTGCGGCTGGTGGATCAGGATGCGGGCGTTGGGCAGCGCCGCCCGATGGCCCGGCTCGCCGGCGGCCAGCAACACGGCGGCGGCCGAGGCGGCCTGGCCGACGCACACCGTGTGGATCGGCGGCCCGAGGAACACCATGGCGTCGTACACGGCGAACAGCGCCGTCATGTCGCCGCCGGGCGAGTTGATGTAGAGGTTGACCGGGCGGTCGATGTCCTCGCCTTCGAGGTGCAGCAGCTGGGCGATGATCAGGTTGGCGACCGTCTCGTCGAGCTCGCCGCCCAGGAACACGATGCGGTCCTTGAGCAGGCGGGAGTAGATGTCGTAGGCGCGTTCGCCCCGGTTGCTGGTCTCGATGACGGTGGGGATGAGCATGAGCGGGGCCTCCCGTGTCAGGGCACTTCCGCAACCGGATGGTTGCGTGTCTGCTTGCCGAGGCTAAGGTCGCGATGGCGGATTCGCAACTGTAGAGTTGCGGGTATGACCGATGAGCATGCTCAGGTTCGCAGTGTCACCCGGGCGGTCGAGGTCGAGGCCGACGCCGACGAGGTGTGGTCGGCGATCAGGGACGCCGACCAGCGGTCGCTCTGGCTCGACGACGACGACGCCCGCGCGCGCCAGCTGCGGCTGGACGAGGTCGACGACGGCCGCCGCCTGGTGTGGACCTGGTGGCATCCCGACGACGAGTCCGGTGCCTCGACGGTCGAGATCGTGCTGGCGCCGACCCCCGGCGGGACCCGCGTCGTGGTCACGGAGACGCTCGCTACCCCGGTGCGGGCCAGCGCCACCGCTGCCGGCGGAGGCGTGACGCTGCGGGCGGGCGACCGCTGGGGCTACCGCCTGCTCGGCCTCGAGCTGCTCTTCGTGGCCGCCGGGGTGCTCGCCCGCTGACAGGCGTGGCGGATCCCCCGTGACGCGTGAGCCGAGCGACGCGGTGTTCGCGGCGCTGGCGGATCCCACCCGCCGGTCGATCCTCCGCGCCGTCGCCGAGCGGGGGCCTGTGACCGCCACGGCGCTGTCGCACGGCCTGCCCATCAGCCGCCAGGCGGTGGCAAAGCACCTGGGTCTGCTGCGGGGCGCCGGCCTGGTGGCGGCGGATCGGACCGGCCGGGAGACCCACTTCAGGGCCGTCGGCGCCCCGCTCGAGGACCTGGCCGCCTGGGCCGAGCAGACCGGCCGCCGCTGGGACGACCGCCTCGCCCGCCTCCGCGACCGCCTGGCGCCGTGAGCCCGGGCGCCGGGCGACGTACCCCTCGGAAGGGTGCTTACAGGCTGGTGAAGGTCGACGTCGCCGCCGGTCCGATCAGCGTGCGCCGGGCATAGCCTCGGGGCGTGAGCAGCACCTCGGCGTCGGTCCCCGTCGAACCTGACGGCGGAGGCACGCCCATCGGCCGGCGCGTGGTGCTCGGCATGCTGGGGCTCGGCGGCCTCGGCATCCTGCTCGGCGACAAGGTCCAGGCCGGCATCGAGAGCGTGCTCCGGCCCATCACCCAGAACGATCCGACCGGGCTGACCTCGTTCGTGCCCACCGCCGGGCGGTTCCGCATCTACTCGGTCGTCGGGCACCTGCCCGAGCGCAGCGAGGCCGACTACCGCCTCACCGTCGACGGCCTCGTCGACCGCCCGCTGACTCTCAGCCTCGACGACCTACGGGAGCGCCCCCAGACCGACCTAGTGCGCGACTTCCAGTGCGTCACCGGCTGGCGGGTCCCCGACGTGCCGTGGCGCGGCGTCAAGGTCGGGGAGCTGCTCGACGAGGCCGGGGTCCAGGCGTCGGCCACGCACCTGCGCATCTGGTCGTTCGACGGCGCCTACACCGAGAGCCTGACGCTCGACCAGGCCCGCCGCGACGACGTGCTCGTCGCCCACGAGATGGAGGGCGGACCGGTCAGCCGCGAGCACGGCGGCCCCGTCCGTCTCTATGTCGCCCCCATGTACGGCTACAAGTCCCTCAAGTGGCTGGAGCGGATCGAGGTCGTCGACGAGCTCGACCCCGGCTACTGGGAGGACCGGGGCTACGACGTCGACGCCTGGATCGGGCGGTCCAACGGGCGCGACGACGAGCCGGCCTGAGCGTGCAACCACTGCGGGCACCCACCGCGGAGCACGAGATGCTCGACCGGTTCACGCCGGCCGAGCGGGCGCTCCACTGGGCGACAGGGGTGGCGGTGCTCGCCTGCGCGGTGACGGGGCTGATCCTGTACGTCGGTCCGCTCAGCACCCTCGTGGGCCGGCGCAACCTGGTGAAGGACGTGCACGTGTTCTCCGGCCTGGCGATGCCGGTGCCCCTGGTCCTGGCCTACCTGGGACGGTGGCGGGACGCGGTGCGAGCCGACGTGCGGCGCCTGTCCCGCTGGACGGCGGCCGACCGCCGCTGGCTGCGGACCCGGGGCCGCGAGCGTGACCACCGTGAGGTGGGCAAGTTCAACGCCGGGCAGAAGGCCAACGCCGCCTTCGTCGCGGGGATGATCCCCGTGATGTTGGCCACCGGCTCGATCATGCGCTGGTTCGGGCCCTTTCCCCTGGAGTGGCGCACCGGCGCCACCTTCGTCCACGACTGGACCGCCATCGCTACCTGGCTGGTGGTCGCCGGCCACATCGCCATCGCCCTGTCCGACTCCGGTGCGCTGCGGGGCATGATCACGGGCCGGGTCACCCGCCGGTGGGCGGAGGACCACCATCCGCAGTGGGCCGGTCGGGCCGATGATGCCCGTGACACCGTACGATGACGGCCGCTCGATCGAGGAGGAAGAGAACGACGTGGACGTGCGCATCGGGGTGAAGAGCTCGCCCAAGGAGCTCGAGGTGATGCTGGCCGACGACACCGACTCGGACGCGGTGCGCGAGCATGTCGACGCCGCGTTCAAGGACGGCGGCACGTTGTGGCTCACCGATCGGCGCGGCCGGCAGTTCGGCGTGCCCGTCGACAAGGTCGCCTACGTCGAGATCGGCAGCACCGAGACGGGGCGGCGCATCGGCTTCGGCGGCTAGCGCCACATCCCCCTCGTGACCGTGCAGCCTCGGGGGCTGCGCCCCCGCACCCCATCGTCGCCCGGCTCGCTGGCGCTCGCGCGGTCGACCGGTCACGAGCTGCGCTCATGACCGCCCTGCTCGACCGCCGGCTGCTGTTCGTCACCGGCAAGGGCGGTGTCGGCAAGACCACCGTCGCCGCTGCGCTGGGGTCGCTGGCGGCGTCGCAGGGCCGGCGCACGCTGCTGTGCGAGGTCGATGCCAAGGGCAACCTGGCGGGTGCCTTCGAGACCGGCCCGACCGAGTTCCGCGAGCGCGAGATCGCGCCCGGGCTGTGGGCCATGGCGATGGACACCGAGGCCTCGCTCAAGGAGTACCTCCGTCTCCAGCTCAAGCTGCCCCTGCTCGCCCGCCTGGGGCCGCTGGCGCGGACCTTCGACTTCGTGGCCAACGCCGCTCCGGGGGTCAAGGAGATCCTGACCGTCGGCAAGCTCTGCTACGAGGTGCGGGAGGGGCATTACGACCTGGTGGTGGTGGACGCACCGGCGTCGGGGCACATCGTGGGCCAGCTCGGGGCGCCGGAGGCGATCAAGGACCTGGTCAAGGTGGGCCTGGTCCGCGACGAGACCGGCTGGATGCTCGACATCCTCGGCGACCCCGCCACGACGGGGGTGGTCATCGTGGCCACGCCCGAGGAGATGCCGGTGACCGAGACCTTGGAGCTGGCGGCGCGGCTGCGGGACGAGACCGTGGTCGACTTGGCGGCGGTGGTGGTCAACCGCGTGCTGCCCGAGCTGTTCACCCGGGGCGAGGAGGAGATCTTCAGGGCGCTGCGCCGGCCCGACGACACGGCGGCGCTGGCGGCGGCGGTGCAGGGCCCGGTGGAGCCGCTGCTCGCCGGCGCCGAGCTGGCGGTCAAGCTGCGCCGGACTCGGGCGGAGCACCTGGGTGAGCTGCGCCAGGGCCTGCCCCAGGGCATCCAGCTGCTCTACGTGCCCGAGCTGTTCCAGCGCAGCCACGGCGTGCGGGCGACCCGCCAGATCGCCGAGGCGCTGGGCGCGGAGCTGGGGTTCTGATGGCGGGACCCAGGGTTACCGCCGCCTCGTCGCTGGAGCCGTTGCTGGCGGCCAAGGAGATCGTGATCTGCTGCGGATCGGGCGGCGTCGGCAAGACCACCACCGCCGCCACGGCCGCCGCCATGGCCGCGGCCCACATCGGCGGCAAGGTGCTGGTCATAACGGTCGACCCGGCCCGCCGGCTGGCCAACGCACTGGGGCTCGAGCGCTTCGGCAACGTCGAGACGCAGATCGCGCCCGCCGGCTTCGCCGACGCCGGCGTCGAACCGCGGGGCGAGCTGTGGGCGGCGATGCTCGACACCAAGCAGTCGTGGGACGAGCTGGTGGGCGGCCACGCCCCCGACGCCGCCACCCGGGACGCAATCCTCGCCAACCCGCTGTACGACAACATCACCAGCCGCTTCGTGCAGAGCCACGACTACATCGCCATGGAGCGGCTGTACGAGATCCACGCCTCGGGCCGCTACGACCTGATCATCGTGGACACGCCGCCCACCCGGAACGCCATCGACTTCCTCGAGGCCCCCGAGCGGATGGCCGACTTCTTCTCCAGCCGGCTGCTGCGCTGGCTCACCGTGCCCGCCCGCAGCCGGGTGTTCACGATGGCGTCGAAGCCGTTCTACACCGTGGCCGACCGCATCCTCGGGTCGCAGTTCCTGCAGGACATCGCCGAGTTCTTCCTGCTGTTCCAGACCATGTACGACGGGTTCGTCGAGCGGGCCCGGGCGGTGACGCGCACGCTGTCGGACAAGCGCACCACGTTCGTGGTGGTGTCGACGCTGGAGCCCTCGCCGGTCCGGGAGACCGAGTTCTTCGTCGAGGCGCTGGCAGAGCGCAAGCTGCACCTGGGCGCCATCGTGCTGAACAAGGTGCTGCCCGACTGGTTCGGCGACCGGGACGCCACCGCCGCGGCCAAGCGCCTGGTCGGCGACCCGGCGGCCCTGGCGAAGGTCGTGACCGCGGGCGGCGCCGACATCGGTGCACCCGACCAGGTGGCCCGGGTGCTGTCCGAGGTGGGGGAGAGCTTCCTCAACTTCCAGCTGGTCGCCACCCGGGAGGCCGAGCAGCGGGCAGAGCTGGCGGCTGTACCCGACGTGGTGGCGACGGTCCCCTACGCCGACCATGACATCACCGACCTCGCCGGCCTGCTCGAGCTGGGTGAGGCGCTGTGGCGGTAGCGCGGCTGCTCCTCGCGTTCGTTGACCATTGGTCATCGAAGGCCTGGGGTCCGCAGCGGTGACCGGTCCGGCCGAAGCAGTGACCTCCGGGGCCGCGCTCCAGCCCCGACCCCATCCCTGGAACCGCGACTTCGAGTGGCAGGACTGCAGCGGCCCCTTCCGGTGGCTGGCCGACGAGCAGGCCCGGCACTACGACCAGCATGGCTACCTCGTCGTGCCCGACCTGGTCCCCCCGACATGCTCGGCGAGGCCACCGCCGCCATCGACCGGTTCGACGAGCAGGCCGAGGCCTACCTCCGCTCGGTCGAGGGCGAGCGCTGCTCGATCGCCGAGGCCGGCGCCATCACCTTCAGCTCCCACCTCGCCGCCCGCTCGGACGTGCTGCTGCACCGCCTGGTCACCCACGTGGCCTTGACAGGCATCGCGGCTGACCTGCTCGGCCCCGACGTCCGCCTGTACTGAGACCAGGCCGTCTACAAGAAGCCCGCGAAGCCCCGGCGCTTCCCCTGGCACGAGGACAACGGCTACTCCTACGTGGAGCCCCAGCAGTACCTCACCATCTGGCTCGCGCTGACCGACGCCACCCTCGACAACGGCCGTCCCCAGGTCGTGCCGGGCCTCCACCGGCTCGGGACCCTCGAGCACCACTACGTCGAGCCGCTGGGCTGGGAGTGCCTCGACGAGCCGGAGGGCCCGGTCGCGGGGCCGGTGGCGGCCGGCGGGGCGGTCGTGTTCTCGTCGCTGACGCCGCACCTCACCGGTCCCAACGTGACCGACGGCGTGCGCAAGGCATACATCGTGCATTACGCACCCGACGGCGCCGAGCGCCTCGAGGGCGACCCCACCTCCGGGCCGCCGACAGCCCGCGTCCGCTGCGACGCGCCGGATCGCCAGTTCCCGGTGGTCGTAGGGGGACACCAACCAGTCCTTGAAGATTTTCGGGGGGCTATGCCCCCGAAAATCCTCAAAGAGCGTCCCTAGACAGCACAATCGTGGCGGATGGCCACCCTCGCCGAGCTCACCCGCTTCTTCACCCGGCTCGACGCGGGCGCGGTCGCCCACCTCCAGCGCCTGGTGGCGAGCTGGGGACTGCTCGCGGACTTCTGCTTCGCCGACCTGCTGCTGTTCGGCGTCGTGGGTGAACCGCGCGAGGGCGGCACCAACCGGTTCGTGGTGCTGGGACAGGTGCGCCCCACCACCGCCCAGACCGTGTACCGGGCCGACTGGGTGGGCACCGTCCTCGAGGGGGAGGACCGGCCGCTCGTCGCCAGGGCCTACCGGCTGGGCGAGATCATCGAGGGCGAGATCGTCATCTCACCGCTCAAGGAGCGGGTGCGGGTGCTGTGCATCCCGGTCCGCTACCGGGGGCGGGTCGTCGGCGTGCTCACGCGGGAGTCGGCCCCCGCCTTCGGCCGCCAGCCCGGCGAGCTCGAGCGCACCTACGTCGACGTGTTCAATCGCTTCGCCCGCATGATCTCCAGCGGCGACTTCCCGTTCGACGCGGACGACGCCGAGAGCGAGGAGGCACCCCGCGTGGGCGACGGGGTCATCGTGCTCGACGCCTCGGGACGGGTCGAGTACACGTCCCCCAACGCGGTGTCGACCCTGCACCGGCTGGGGGTGCACGCCAACGCCGAGGGCCTGCGCTTCTCGGACCTCGGGCTCGAGGAGACGGTGGTGCGCACCGCCTTCGCGCTGGGGACGCCGGTGACCGAGGAGCTGTCCCGGGGCGTCGACGTCACGGTGCTCATGCGGGGCATTCCCCTGCTGGACCAGGGCGCGGTCACCGGCGCCGTGGTGCTGCTGCGCGACATCTCGGAGCTGCGCCGGCGCGACCTGCTCCTGATGTCCAAGGACGCCACCATCCGCGAGATCCATCACCGGGTGAAGAACAACCTGCAGACCATCTCGTCGCTGCTCCGCCTGCAGGGGCGGCGGCTGGCCCGGGGCGAGGCCAAGACCGCCATCGAGGAGTCGGTGCGGCGCATCCGCTCGATCGCGCTGGTGCACGAGATCCTGTCGCGGGAGGCCGGCGACGACGTGCCCTTCGTCGAGATCGTCAAGCCGGTCGTGGGGATGGTGGCCGACAGCATGATCTCGCCCGAGCACCCCATCCGCTTCGAGGTCCAGGGAGACGGGGGCATCCTGCCGGCGAGCGTCGCCACCCCCCTCGCTGTCGTGCTCAACGAGCTGCTGCAGAACGCCGTCGACCACGCCTATCCGCACGAGCTCGAGCTCGCCGGCACCCCCGGCCGGGTGCGCGTGGAGATCGAGCGCGACGGGCGCTGGCTGCGCCTACGGGTCGCGGACGACGGCGTGGGCCTGCCGCCGGGCTTCGACCTCGACCGGTCGACGGGGCTGGGGCTCTCGATCGTGCGGACCCTGGTGACCGGCGACCTGTCGGGCGACATCTCCATCGCCCGCGGGCGGGGCGACGGCGACCGGCCCGGGACCGAGGTGGCGCTCAGCGTGGCCGTCGACGCGACGAACGAAGACGCCCTCGATCAGGCACGGCCGACGTCCCTGTGACTGATCTTGTGGCCGGTCGTCCCCAGACCCGGCCGCCCCAGCTGCCCCAGCAGCTTGTGGCGGTTGTGCGGTGCTCGATCGGTCAGGAGGCGGCCTTGCGCTGGCGGGCCACCCACTGGCGGCGCAGCGCACGGCGCTCTTCCTCGGACGTGCCCCCCCAGATACCGCTGTCCTGGTTTGTGACCAGCGCGTACTCGAGGCACTCCCGCTGGACCTCGCACTGCCGGCACACGGACTTGGCGGTCTCGATCTGCTCGATCGCCGGGCCGGTGGTGCCGACCGGGAAGAACAGGTCGGGATCGGTGTCACGACAGGCGCTGTACTCGCGCCAGTCGTCGTTCTCGTTGGACAGAATGATGCTGCGGCTCTGCGTCAGGGCCACGGGACCTCCACGGCGGATTCGGGTCACCGAGATTGTGACGAGTTTCACATGCCACCGCGCTGCAATACGTGATGCGTGTGGCTGCGACGGCGCAACGATACTGGGAGTTGGCGTGCTCGGCAAGGACTTTTTCCTGGCGCGAAAGCGCGTTTCGTGACCCTGTTGTTTCGGGGGCTGCGCCCCCGGGCCCCATCGCCGCCCGGCTCCCTGGCTTGTCGACCCAACTATCCGCCCGTCTCGCGGCGACAAGGCGAGCGGGCTCTAGTTGGGTCGATCGCACGGTCGGCCGGTCATGAGGTGCCCTCGTGACCCTGGTGATTGGGCACAAGGGCGCGGCGGGCCTGGCGCCGGAGAACTCGCTGGCCGCGTTCCGGGCCGCCCGCGACGTGGGCGCCGACGGTGTCGAGCTGGACGTTCGCCGCACGGCGGACGGCGCATTGGCCGTTCACCACGACGCTGCGCTGGCGGACGGCCGCCGGCTGCTGGACCTCGAGGCGAGCGGGCTGCCCCAGGGCATCGCGACGCTCGGCCCGGCGCTCGACGCCTGCGACGGCCTGGCACTGGTCAACGTGGAGATCAAGAACTGGCCGCTCGACGGCGACTTCGACGAGTCCCTGGCCATCGCCGACGCCGTGGTGGCCGCCCTGGCGGAGCGGCCGACGCGCGAGCGGTACGTGATGTCGTGCTTCCACCTGCCCACCGTCGACCGGGTGCGCGAGCTGGCCCCCGATCTGGTCACCGCCTGGCTGGTGGGCATCGTCGGGTCCGACGACGGCGCCCAGGTGATCGCCGAGGCCGTCGACCACGGCCACCGGGCGCTCCACCCCCACCACGCCCTGGTCACGCGGGGGCTGGTGGAGCGGGCGCACGCCGAGGAGCTGGCGGTCAACACCTGGACCTGCAACGAGCCCGAGCGCATCCGCTGGCTGGCCGAGGGGGCGGGGGTGGACGGCATCGTCACCGACCGCCCGGACGTCGCGCTCGCGGCGCTCGGCCGAGCGAACCAGGGCTAGGGCAGGACGAGGTCCAGCACCTCGGGCTCGTGGCGGAGGTCGAGCTGCTCGGCGTCGCCGAGATGGTCGCCGTCGACCTGGTAGGGGACCGGGCCGTACGCCCGCACGCTCAGCGCCGCCAGGTCGGTGCGGTGGTCGACCCACCGGCTGCGGCGCAGCACCGCCCCGCTACGCAGGGCCGACGCGATGATGCGCATCGTGCGGCCGAAGGCCATAGTTCGCAGCGTGATCGACGCTAGGCCCCGATCGAGCGTGGCCTCGGGCGCCAGTTCGAGCGGCCGGTTGCCCAGATAGGTGTAGGGGTTGGTGTTGAGGACGATGGTCAGGTAGGCGTCGTCGATCACCGTGCCGTCGGCGTGGTGGACGGCGAAGCGGGGGCGGCTGCGGTCGTAGTGGCGGATCCACGTGTCGAACCCGGCGTAGACGAACAGCGGATGGCCGGCGTAGCGCTTGAGCCCGGCGCGGCGCTCGACCTGCTCCACCACGGCGGCGTCGAACCCCACGCCGGTGTGGAACAGGAAGTAGCGGCCGTTGACCGACCCCAGCCCCACCCGCCGGATCGAGCGCCGGGCCAGCGCGTCCAACAATCCTCCGGTGGCCTCGATCGGGTCGTTGGGCAGGCCGATCGTGCGGGCGAAGACGTTGGTCGACCCGCCGGGCAGCGGCGCCAGCGCGCACGCCGTCCGGGCCAGGCCGTTGGCCGCCTCGTTGAGCGTGCCGTCGCCCCCGAGCACCACCACGACATCGACGCCGTCGGCGGCCGCGCCCTGGGCCAGGCGGGTCGCGTGACCGCGCCGGCTGGTCTCGGCGAGGGTCACGTCGTGGTCAGCCGACAGCGCCTTCTGGATGACGACGCGGCTGCGCGGCGTCACCGACGATGCCGACTCGTTGACCAGCAGGAGCAGCCTCATTAGGGCGGCGAAGTTAGCCGCCAGGGCCGGGAGGGGATTTGGTCGGGTCGCGAAACGGGGGGCAGCATGGCTCCCCATGAACGTGGTCGTGTGCGTGAAGCAGATCCCGGATCCCGCCGAGCCGGGGAAGCTCGAGGCCGACAACACCCTCGACCGCAGCGGCAAGCTGATCCTCGACGAGTCCGACAGCTACGGCGTCGAGATGGGGCTCCAGCTGGCCGATGCGTCGGGCGGCGGCGAGGTCACCCTGGTCTCGATGGCCCCCAACGGTGAGACCTCGGGCCTGCGGACCGCGCTGGCCATGGGCGCCGCCAAGGCGATCCTGGTGTCGGACGAAGCGCTGTCGGGCGCCGGGGCCCTCGACACCGCCAAGGTGCTGGCCAAGGCCATCGAGCGGGCCGAGGCCGACCTGGTCCTGGCCGCCACCGAGTCGAGCGACGGCTACACCGGCACCGTCCCCGAGCAAGTCGCCGCGCTGCTGGGACGCCCGTCGATCACATTCGCCAAGCACGTCGAGGTGGCCGACGGCACCGTCAAGGTCCAGCGCCAGACCGAGCTGGGTTACGACGAGGTCGAGGCCCCGCTGCCGGCCGTCGTGTCGGTGACCGCCGGTGTGGTCGAGCCCCGCTACCCCAGCTTCAAGGGGATCATGGCCGCCAAGTCCAAGCCGGTCGACCAGCTCACCCTCGCCGACCTGGGCATCGACCCCGGCTCGGTGGGCGCGGCCGGCGCCGGCCAGGAGATCGTGGCGGTGGACGACGCGCCCGCCCGCGAGGCCGGCGAGATCGTCGAGGACGACGGCGAGGGCCACGCCAAGATCGTCGCCTTCCTCGAGAACCTCAAGGTCATATGACCCAGCTGGGAGAACGAAGGAGACGACGACCGCAATGGCTCTGAACCGCATCTGGGTCCTCGCCGAGGCCGCCGAGGGCAAGGTCGCCCCCATCACGCTGGAGATGGTCACCAAGGCCCGGGCGCTGGGTGGGACCGTCGAGGCCGTCTACGGAGGCGGCGACGCCGACGCCATCGCCGAGACGCTCGGCGCCTACGGCGCCACCAAGGTGTACGCCACCGGCGACCTCGGCGGCAGCCTGCCGGGCGTGCCCGTGGCGTCGGCCATCGCCAAGCAGGTCGCCGACGGCAACGCCCCCGACCTGCTGATGATCGGCACCACCTACGACGGCCGCGACCTCGCCGCCCGCCTGTCGGTGGCGCTCGACAAGCCCGTGCTGACGAACAACGTCGAGATCGATCTCGACGGCGACACGCCGGTCGTGACCACGCCGGTGTTCGGCGGCACCAAGCTGGTGCGTACCAAGTTCACGGCCGGGGGTCCGCACATCGCCCTGTTCCGGCCCAAGTCGTTCACCGCCGAGTCGTCGGGCGGCGGGGCGGCCGAGGTCGCCACCATCGAGGTCACCGACCCGGGTGCCGCCAAGGTGCAGAACCGCCACATCGAGGAGGCGACCGGGCCCAAGCTCGATGAGGCCGACATCGTCGTGTCCGGCGGCCGGGGTCTGGGCGAGGCCGGCAAGTACGAGATGATCGAGCAGCTCGCCAAGGCGCTCAAGGCGGCGCCGGGCGCGTCACGGGCCATCGTCGACGCCGGTTGGGTGCCCTACAGCTACCAGGTGGGGCAGACCGGCAAGGTCGTGAAGCCGACCGTGTACATCGCCGCCGGCATCTCCGGTGCCACGCAGCACTTGGTGGGCATGAAGGGCTCGAAGAACATCGTCGCCATCAACAAGGACCCCGAGGCCCCGATCTTCTCGGTCGCGGACCTCGGCATCGTCGGCGACGTGCACAAGGTCCTCCCCAAGCTCCTCGAGGCGCTGCAAAACCGCTGAGTCCTTCCCTTTCTGGTGACGTGATCCGTTGATTTCCAACGGATCACGTCACCAGAAGGTGCTGCCGTCGCCTCGACGGCCAGAATGTCACACCCCGCTGGTGAACTGGCGGGCCATGGCTCACGTCTCGATGAGGGCCATCGCCGAGCGGGCCACAACGCAGCTCGGTCTCGTGACAACCGACCAACTCTCCGGCCTCGGCGTGACCGAACAGGCTCGGCGCACCCTCGAGGTGAGGGGCCGGCTCGAGCGCCTCGGCACCCGGGTGTGGCGCCTGCCCGGCCATCCCGCATCCTGGCATCAGCGCCTGCTGGCGGCGACGCTCGAAGCGGGACCCGATGCCGTTGTCTCGCACCTCGCCGCCTGCGCTTGGTGGAGGTTCGAGGGCATCAGCCCCGGGGCTATCGAGATCACAGTGCCCCGGTCCCAGCGACCCAGGCGCATCCCCGCCTTGGTGCACCGGTCTCGCGATCTGTTGGCGGTCGATATCGACCGCAATGGCGGCCTGCCGGTCACCACACCCAGCCGATCCCTCATTGACGCCGCACCTCGCTTGATTCGGGACCAGATCGAGGGCCGCCGTCGATGTCGGCGCTCGCACCGGGCTGGTCTGGGTGCCGTACCTGCGCTGGCGTGTCGATGAGCTCCGGCGCCAGGGCCGCAGTGGGGTCGTCAAGCTGCTCGATGTCCTGCCCCAGGAGGCCACACGGGAGCGCGAGGAATCGTGGCTGGAGCGGCGGGTCTCGAAGGTCATTCGCGACGCCGGTTTGCCGCCGCCCAGGTGCCAGGCGCGGTTACGGCACAGCGGCGGGGCGGCACGGGTCGACTTCGTGTACGAGGAGGCTCGGCTCGTGCTCGAAACCGACGGCCACGCGACGCACGCCACTCGTCGGCAGCGCCAAGCCGACGCCGAGAGGAGCTCCCGGCTGATGGCCGAGGGTTGGCGGGTGGTGCGGTCCACCTACGAGGACGTCGTCGAGCGCCCGGCCTATGTCGTCGACACGATCCGAGCGTTCCTCGGGCTCTCGACGGTTTCGGTGACGTGATCCGTTGAAATCCAACGGATCACGTCACCAGTATCCAGGTGTCCCGCGCGGCTGCGCCGTCAGTCGAAGGTGTCGCAGCGGGACGAGTCCCCGGACCCGAAGCCGCGGTTGAACCACTCCTGGCGCTGGGCGGCGGAGCCGTGGGTCCAGGTCTCGGGGTTGACGTCCATGCCGGCCTGCTCCTGGATGCGGTCGTCGCCGACGGCCTGGGCCGCGGCCAGCCCCTCCTCGATGTCGCCGGCCTCGAGGTCGCCCCGGGCATAGACGGAGTGCGCCCACACGCCGGCGAGGCAGTCGGCCTGCAGCTCCAGCCCAACCGACCACTGGTTGGCCTCCGCCTGCGAGCCGGCCGCCTGCTGCCGGTCGCGCACCTCGTCGCTGATGCCCAGCAGGTTCTGCACGTGGTGGCCGATCTCGTGGGCGATCACGTAGGCCTGGGCGAAGTCGCCGGGGGCGCCGAACCGGTCGCTCAGCTCGCGGAAGAAGTCCAGGTCGATGTACACCTCGCCGTCGGCCGGGCAGTAGAACGGCCCTACGGCCGAGGTTGCCGGCCCGCAGGCGGTGTCGACCTGCCCGGTGAACATGTTGAGGCGGGCGAACCGGTACTCCTGCCCGGCCCGTTCGAACTCCGCGGCCCACACCGCCTGCGTGTCCTCGGCCAGGAACTCGACGAACGCCGCCTCCTCGGACTGGGCCTCGGTGGCGATCTCGTCGGAGCGCGACTCCTGCGGTACCGCCCCCGGCAGCTGCTCGAGGATGCTGCCGAGCCCACCACTCCCGCCGCCGCCACCACCGGCCAGCAGCGCGACGAGCAGCGCGATGATCCCGGCAAGGCCGCCGCCCGCCGCCAGCGGCACGCCAACCCGACGCCCGGCACCGGTTTGGCCGCGGATGTCGTCGACGTGCTCGCTCTTCGTCCGGCGCCATTTCATGGCTAAGGCGTACCCTGCGCCGGTCGGCGCCAGCACCGGTTCCGCGTCCTACGCTGACTGGCCGTGCCCACTGCCGCCGCCACCACCCGCGCCAGCTGGACGAACTGGGGGCGCAACCAGGTGTGCGCGCCGGCCGAGATCCGGCGGCCGGAGTCGGAGGGCGAGCTGGTCGAGCTCGTCAAGCACGCGGCCGCCAACGGGCAGCGGGTCAAGGCAGTCGGCTCCGGGCATTCGTTCACCGCCATCGCCTGCACCGATGGCATCCTCGTCGACCTCGGGCGCTACACCCGCGTCCTCGACCACGATCGGACCAACGACAGGGTGACCGTCGAGGCCGGCGTCCCCCTGCACCGGCTGTCCTATGAGCTGGACAGCAGGGGCTTGGCGCTCGAGAACCTCGGCGACATCGACCGGCAGTCCATCTCCGGTGCCACCCAAACCGCCACCCACGGGACCGGCCTGCGCTACCGCAACCTCTCGGCACAGATCGTCGGCCTGCGGCTGATCACGGCGGACGGCTCGGTCCTCGAGTGCTCGAGCTCCGAGAACGCCGACGCCTTCGACGCCGCCCGGGTCGGCCTGGGAGCGCTCGGCCTGGTGTCGACCGTGACCTTGCAGTGCGTGCCGGCCTTCCGGCTGCACGCCATCGAGGAGCCGGTGCCCGTCGACGAGGTGCTCGCCAACCTCGATGACCTGGTGGCCGACAACGACCACTACGAGTTCTACTGGGTCCCACACACCCGCTGGGCGCTGACCAAGCGCAACCGGCGCACCGACGAGCCCGCCCGCCCCCGTAGCCGCGTGCGCGAGTGGGTCGACGACATCGCCCTGCCCAACCTCGCGTTCGGGGCCGTCTGCCGGGTGGGCCGGTGGCGTCCCACGCTGGCTCCCCGGCTGGCACGGCTGATCCCCAGCAGCGGCCGCATCGACTACATCGACCGGTCCGACAAGGTGTTCGCCAGCCCCCGCTACGTCCGGTTCTGGGAGATGGAGTACGCCATCCCCCGCGACGCCTTGCCCGAGGCGCTCAACCGGGTGCGGCGGCTGTTCGACCAGGCGGGCCTGCAGATCCCGTTCCCCGTGGAGGTGCGGGTGGCGGCGCCCGACGACATCCCGCTGTCGACGGCGCACGGACGGGACACCGGCTACATCGCCGTCCACGTCTACCGGGGCACGCCGTACGACACCTACTTCACCGGCGTCGAGCGCATCATGGACGGCTACGGCGGCCGGCCTCACTGGGGCAAGCTGCACTTCCAGAGCGCCGAGACCCTGGCACCCCGCTACCCGCGCTGGGACGATTTCCAGCGCGTCCGGGGCCGGCTCGATCCCGAGGGCCGCTTCGCCAACCCCTACCTCGACCGGGTCCTCGGCCCCGTCGGCGGGTGAGCGGGATTGACACCGGCTGGGCCGGTTAAACGCCGCAGCCCTTGACCTCGGTCACGCCGTAAGGCACCGTGCCCCGGGCGGGGATTTGGCAATAGCGGGGAGGCGAGGTGTCGGTCGACCGAGAGCGGCGCGGCGACGGCGCCATGTTCGCGGTCGCCGGCGCGCTGACGGTGCTCGGCGCTCTCGGCCTCTTGGCGGTGGTCAGGGCCGATCGCATCGCCGACGTCCCCGTCGACTTCCCCTGGATTTGGACCGTGGCGGCGTTCGCGGCCTGCGAGGCGTTCGCCCTGCGGGTCGAGCGCCGGCAGGGCGAGCAGTACGGCTTCACGGCCGCGCTCGTGCCGCTGGCGGCCGGGCTGATCTACGCCGAGCAGGGCGCCCTAGTGGCCGCCCGGGTGCTGGGGGTGGCACTGGTGCTGCTCGTCCTGCGCCAGCGGCGCCATCCCGAAGTGGTCTACGAGCTGGCCGTGCACCTGGCGCAGACCGTCTGCGCGATCCTCGTGGTCCGAGCCGTGCTCGGCGACGCCGATCCCGTCGGCGCCCGGGGCGTGCTGGCGCTGGCATTGGCCTTGGTGGCGTCGTACACCCTGTCGCTGGTCGCCCTTGCCGTCCTCATCGCTGCGACGACCCGTGGCCTGCCGCCGGTGCGGTCGCTGGGTGAGCTGGCGCGAACCGACCTGGCGCCGGGCGTGCTCAACGCCGCCATCGGCATCGGGCTGGTGCTCGCGCTCTGGGACCACACCTCGGTCGAGCTGCTGCTGGTCGCCATCGTGCTCGCGTGTGTGGCGTCCAACCGCGTCTACTCCCGGCTGTACGAGCGGCGCCGTGGGCTCGAGGCCCTCAACGAGTTCACCAAGACGGTCGTGCGGTCGGTCGACATGTCCCAGATCGCGGCCTCGGTGCTCGCCGGCTCCCGCTCGCTGCTCAACGCCGACGACGCCGTGCTGCTGTTGAGGGCCGTGGCCCCCGAGGACCCGGGGCGGCGCTTCACCCTCGGGCGCGGCGGCATCGAGGAGGAGCGGACATCGCTGATCGAGCACGAGAGCGACCTGCGGGCCGTCATCCCCGATGGGGTGGCGTGCCGGGTCGAGGTCGGGCCCTTGTGGCCGGCATGGCTCCGGTCGCGCACGTCGGTCGCGGCGCTGGCCGCCCCGATCACCCGGACCAACGGGGCGGTGTTCGGCGCACTCGTCGTCACGCAGGCCCGGCGCAAGGCCGCATCGCACTTCGGGGACAACCACACCCGGCTGCTGGGCGAGCTGGCCGGCCAGGCGTCGATGGCCATCGAGAACGGGTTGCTGTTCACCGTGCTCGAGCGGGAGGCCGCCGAGCGGGCCCACCAGGCGTTGCACGATCCGCTCACCGGCCTGCCCAACCACGCCCGGCTCGCCGAGGTGGTGGAGTCGGCGCTCCACGACGCCTACACCGAACGGGGGCGGGTGGGGCTGATCGTGATCGACCTCGACTCGTTCACCCAGGTGGTCGACGCCTTCGGCCACCAGAGCGCCGACGGCCTGCTCATCCAGGCGAGCACCCGTATGCGCAGCCTGCTGCCCGAGTCGGCCACGCTCGGCCGCCTCGGCGGCGAGCAATTCGCCGTGGTCCTGCCCGGGGTGGCGGACGCCGACGAGGTGATCGGGGCGGCCCGGCTGCTGATCGCGGGGTTCGATCCACCCTTCCAGTCCGAGGGCGTGCTATTGGCGCTGGGCGTCAACGTCGGCGTGGCCGTCTACCCGGAGCAGGCCATCGACGCCCCGTCCCTGATGCAGCGGGCGCACATCGCCGCCGACACAGCCCGCCGCCACCGCAGCGGCTGGGAGATGTACGACCCGGTCAACGATCCCGCCACACCGCGGCGCCTGGCGCTCGGGGCCGACCTGCGCGAGGCGCTCGAGAGCGACGACCTCGACGTGTGCTTCCAGCCCAAGGTCGAGCTGGCCACCAGCGTGGTGCGGGGCGCCGAGGCGCTGGTGCGCTGGAACCATCCCCGCCTCGGGCGGGTCCGGCCCGACGAGTTCATCACCATCGCCGAGCACACGGGTGACATCCGGGCGCTGACGATGGCGGTCATGCGCAAGGCGCTGACCCAGTGCCGGTCGTGGCGCGACCTGGGCATGGACCTGTCGGTGGCCGTGAACCTGTCGGCCCGCAACCTGCTCGACCTGCACCTGGTCGACGACGTGGCCCGGGCGGTGGAGGAGAGTGGGGTGCCGCCCGAGGCCCTCACGCTCGAGCTGACCGAGAGCATGGTGATGAGCGAGTCGCAGCGCTCGGTCCACGTGCTGGGCGGGCTGGCCGAGCTCGGCGTGTGCCTGTCCTGCGACGACTTCGGCACCGGCTACTCGTCGCTGGCCCACCTGCGGCGGCTGCCGATCGGCGAGATCAAGATCGACAAGTCGTTCATCGCCCGCATGACCGTGGACGAGAGCGACCGTGCCATCGCCCGGTCGGTGCTGGCGCTCGGCCGCGACCTCGGGCTGGTCACGGTGGCCGAGGGGGTGGAGTCCCGCGAGGCCTGGGACCTGCTCACGTCGATGGGCTGCGACCTGGCGCAGGGCTACATCGTCTGCCCGCCGCTCACCTCCCGGCAGTTCCGCGAGTGGCTCGATCGCCGCCCCCCGGAGGAGCTCACCACGCTCGGCGACGCCGACGCGGTCGAGGTCCCGGTCGGGGACCAGGCAACCGGCGAACCGGTCAGCGAGCCGGACAGCTCCTGATCGGGGTTACACGAGGGGCCACGGATAGCGGCGGCCGGTGTGGTCGATCGGGAACGTGGCGGCGTCGGCGACGGACCGGGCTCGTCGGACGAGCGCGCGCCGTTCGGCGGGGGCGAGCAGGTCCTCCAGGGCGGGCGGTGGTCCGTCGTCGGCCAAGCGCCGGACGTCCGCCACCAGCCGATCGGGGATGGGCTGGCCGCCGAAGTCCCAGATGACCGTGCGCAGCTTGGTCTCGCAGTGGAAGGTGAGGCCGTTGTCGACGGCCCACAGGTGGCCGTCGCCCCCGGCCAGGCAGTGCCCGCCCTTGCGGTCGGCCGAGTTCGCCACCAGGTCGAAGCAGCAGATGGTGCGGAGGGCATCGTGGCGGGCCTCTTCCTCGATCAACGTGAAGTAGTGCTGCTCGGCGTCGAACGGCACGAACCGCTGGAGCGACCCGACGCCGAACGGCAGGCCGGCGTCGTCGCGCATGACCGTCTCCGGCACGATGTCCCAGCCCAGCCACCGCGACAGCTCGTAGGCCGCCACCTCCCGGCGGTCGAGGCCGTCGGTGAAGTCCCACAGCGGCCGCTCGCCCCGCCTGGGCTTGTAGACGGCCTGCAGGCACCCGTCGCCGGCGCCCGCTGTACCGCGGACCTCGACCAGCAGCGTGGCGTTGGAGCTCCACGGCATGCGACCCAGGACCTCGACCTCGCCCGTGCGCAGCAGATCGAGGACGGCGGACGAGCAGGGACTCAGTTCATCCGGGGACACACGTGGCCCTCGGCGTCGATCGGCTGCCCACAGAACCCGCAGTCGGGACGTCCCTGGGCCACGAGGTCGAGCGCGAACCGGGCGAACGCCGCAGCCTGCGCCAGCGTGAAGCAGAACCGGGCGGTGGCGGGCTTGCCGCCCTCGGCGGCCAGCTCCTCCAGCACCACCACGATCCGCTCCTCCGGCTCGTCGTACTTGACGCCGATCGAGCCGACGTCCCAGTCGAATGGCAGCGGCGTCACCCGACCGTGGCCTTCGGCCGGCTCGACGTCGGGCGACAGGTCTTCGAGCAGGGCCAGCAGGTACTCGCCCAGCGCCGCCACCTGCTGCTTCTCGCAGCGCAGGTACACGACCTCGCCATCGGATCCGCCGGCGAGGAAGAACACCCGCTTGCCGGGCGGTCCCTCCGCTCCCGGCCAGAAGATCTCGGCCTTAGGGAAGTCGTACGACTCACTCATGATCACGACGGCACCAGCGCGCCCGCGTCACCCGCGCCGGCGGTGGCGTTCACCGTGAGCACCATCGGGCCACCGGCGCCGTAGGCGATGGCGGTGAGCGAGCACGGCGAGATCACGACGCGCTGGAACAGGTCGAGGTGGGTGCCCATGGCGTGGGCCACGGCCACCCGGATCGGATCGGCATGCGAGACGGCCACCAGCGTCTCGCCAGGATGCGCTGCCCGCAGCCGCTCGAGGCAGGCGACGATGCGGGCCTGCATGGCGACGAAGGACTCGCCGCCGGGAAAGGTGAAGCCGCTCGGGTAGCGCTGGATCGTGGCCCACTCGGGGCGCTTGCTGACCGCCTTGAGCTCCAGCCCGGTCCAGTCGCCGATGTCGAGCTCGAGCAGGCCGTCGTCGACCCGCACGTCGCAGCCCACGGCTTGGGCGATGGGGGCGGCCGTCTCGCGGGTGCGCTCCAGCGGCGAGCTGTAGACGGCGGCGATGCGCCGGCCCTTGCGCCCGTTGCCCGACGCGAGGGCGGCGATGCGGGCGGCGACCGCCTCGGCCTGGGCGCGGCCCGGCTCGGACAGGTGCAGGCCAGCCGCCCGGCCGGGCAGCTCCTTGCCCGTGGTCGCGGTGGTGCCGTGTCGCACGAGCAGCATCACGGTCGGCGGCGGCGGCTTGCGTCGGCCGCCCGGGCGCCGACCGGTCCGCGTGCCGCTGGTGCGTTCGGCTCCGACCATCGTCGGTCAACCTATCGTCGGCCTCCGTGGATGGCGTCGGCGACACGACCGGTGAATCGCTCGACCGGCTCGAGCGCGAGATAACCCTCTGCCGAGCCTGTCCGCGCCTGGTGGCCTGGCGCGAGCAGGTGGCACGGGAGCCCCGGGCGGCGTTCCGCGACCAGGACTACTGGGCCCGCCCGGTACCGGGCTTTGGCGACCCCGCCGCCCGGGTGGTCATCGTCGGCCTGGCCCCAGCGGCCCACGGCGGCAACCGCACCGGGCGTGTGTTCACCGGTGATCGGTCGGGCGACTTCCTGTACGCCGCCCTGTGGCGGACCGGTTTCGCCAACCAGCCGACGTCGGTCCACCGGGACGACGGGCTCGAGCTCACGGGTGCGTGGATCAGCGCCGCGGTGCGGTGCGCGCCGCCGGCCAACAAGCCCACGCCGGACGAACGCGACCGCTGCCGGCCGTTCCTCGAGCGCGAGCTCCAGCTGCTGCCTGACGTGCGCGTCTACCTGCCGCTGGGACAGTTCGGCTACCAGGTGCTGTGCGGCGTCCTCGGCGTGCGGGCCGGCCCGAGCGGCCGTGGGAGCGGGAAGCGTGTCCCGCCGTTCGGCCACGGCGCCGAGGTGGCGTTGGACGGCGGCCGGACGATCGTGTGCAGCTACCACGTGAGCCAGCAGAACACCTTCACCGGCAAGCTCACGGAGCCCATGTTCGACGCCGTGCTGCTCCGGGCCCGGGAGCTGGCGGGCCTGTAGCCCATCCCAAACCCTGCATGGTCACAGAGGGTCCTTGCCGTCCTTGCCGTTCTTGGCGGGGCCCCGCGGGTCGGCCACGGCGAAACCGGGCCAGCGCTCGCGGCTCTTGGCCGACAGCTTGTGGAGCAGCGCGATGGCGCCGGGGTCCTCGTCGCCGGGGCGGGCGATGATCGACCCGTCGGCGATCATCCGGCTGATGATCTCGCGGCCGAGGTCGGTCCGCACGATCGTCAGCGTCCAGTCATTGTCCTTGCCGATGCCCCCGGTCGAGATGTCGGCGTGCTCCGCAGCGAAGTCGGGGCAGTAAGTGCAGCCCTCGCGGGTCCAGGCGTGACACTCCTTGAGGGGGATCTCGTGGTAGCGGCCATTCCGCATCCACAGCTGGAATACGCCCTTGATGTTCATCTTGACGATGTCGCGCTTGTCGAGGCCGTACTTGGTCCAGAACAGTTCCTCGAAGATCGAGTCGTCGAACGTCTTGGAGCACAGCAGACCGATGTTGAAGAGGAACGGCTTTCCGACCTTGCCGATCTTGCGGGTCCACATGACCGGCGGCACCGACGATTGGCACGACATGCCCACCAGCGCCAGCCGGTTGTGGCCCCGCTCCAGTGCCTCGGCCAACGCCAGCGTGTTGGCGGAGTACGTGTAGCGGCTGCCGGCGCTCTCGAGGATCTCCTCCTTGCTGGCGGCGACGCCGGGCCGGGCCTTCCAATCGTGACCGTCGCCCTCGAGGTAGGAAACCAGCGCGGCGTCGATGTAGTCGTTCTCCAGCGCCCAGATGAGCAGCGCCGACACGAAGCCGCCGTCCTGCCCCATGCGGTGGACCATCTCGTCGGACGCCCGCGTCAGCAGGATGTCCTGGTAGATGCCGCTCTCCTCGTCGGGCTGGCGCACCCGGGCGAACAGGTGCTCGTCGGCCTGGGGCTCCCATGCCCGGAACCGGGGGCAGGCGCGGGTGCACGACGTGCAGCCCTTCTCGCCGTGGATGCAGTTGTCGAGGCCCAGCTCCTCCTCGAGGTGGAACGGCTTGTAAGCACCGGGCTCGTGGGTGTACCCGATGACGTCATGGGGACAGGAGATGACGCAGCCCGCGCAGCCCGTGCACAGGCCGGTCTGGATGACCTCGGCGTACAGCTCCTTCCACTGCGCCGTCCAGCGTTCGCGGGGCTTGGCAGGCGCCTGCGTGTCCGTCACGGCCATGGACTGCAAGCTATTGCCCGAACCCGGGGCTGACATCATTTCGGGCTTGCCTCGCAGGTAGCCTCGTCCGGTCATGCCCCGCGACCCCCGGTACCTGCGCGCATCCGGTCCGCCGCCGCCCCGCCGGCGGCCCGCACCCGGTCCGGGATCGTACGGCGATCGGCGGCCGACGGGCACCCATCCGGGGGGCGGCGGGGGTGGAAAGCCACCACGGCCGCGGTACCGGCCCGAGGAGCCGCAGCCGGCTCCGGAGCCCCATCCGAGCCGCCGAGGCCACCGCCGTTCCTGGCGCCAGCGGATCATCCTCACCGCGCTCACGTCGATCCTGGTCCTGTGCCTGGCAGGGGCATCGGTCGGCGGCTACGTGTTGGTCAAGTACAACAGCATCGACCGCGTCGAGGACCTCGACCTGGCGCAGCCACCGGCGGGGGAGCCCGAGAACTACCTGATCGTTGCCGTCGACACGCGTGACGGTCAGGAGAGCAGGAACACCGACACGATCATGGTGGCGCGGGTCGACCCCCAGTCGGACCGCCTCGCGCTGACGTCGTTCCCCCGCGACCTGATGGTCACGATCGCCGACACCGGCGAGATCGAGATGATCAACTCGGCGTACGACCGGCCCAACAATGGCGAGCAGAACCTCATCGACACGCTGAACCAGAACTTCGGTGTGCCCATCCACCACTTCATCGAGGTCAACTTCGAGAGCTTCAAGCGCGTCGTCGACGCCATCGGCGGCGTGTCGATGTGGTTCCCCCTACCGGCGCGCGACCGCAGCGCGGGCGTGTACGTCGACCAACCCGGCTGCGTGCAACTCGACGGGCAAGCGGCGCTGGGCCTCGTCCGGTCCCGCAAGATGCAGGTGCTGACGGACGACGGCTGGGACACGCCGCCCGGCGAGTCGGACCTGACGCGGGTGCAGCGGCAGCAGGCCTTCATCCGGCGGGCGCTGGGCAAGGCGCTGCCCGAGGTGCGGTCGAACCCGCTGCGAATCAACGAGTTCGTGAACATCGCCATCGACAACGTGCGCTTCGACGACCGTCTGGGCGTGAGCCAGCTGATCGACCTGGGCAACCAGTTCCGCGACTTCGACCCCGAGAAGTTCGAGACGTACGGGCTGCCGACCGTGCCCTATGCGTCGAACGAGAACCGGGTGCTGCTCGACACGCGGGCGGCGGCGCCGATGCTCAACGTGTTCCGCGGCCTACCGCCGGGCGAGCTGAGCCCCGACCTGGCGACGGTCCAGGTGCTGAACGCCACCGGCAAGCAGGGATTCGCCCGGGACGTCTCCGGGGCGCTGCAGCGGATCGGCTTCGAGGTGGTCGAGCCCGGCACCACCGACCCCGCCGCCACCACCACGGTGCAGCACGCGCCGGGGCAGGCCAACTACGGCCAGCTGGTGGCCGGCTACCTGACGACGCCCGCCGCGCTGGCCGAGAACCCCGAGCTCGGCGACGGCGAGGTGGTCGTCGTGGCGGGGGCCGACTTCACCACCGTGCACGAGCAGCCCACGCCGACAGAGTCGACCACCTCGACCGCCAGGACCACGGCCGCCGGGCAGACGGCCACCAGCGGCGCCGCGGGCGGGTCGGGCTCCACCACGACGTCGACGCCTCAGCAGACCACCACGACGACCAACGATCCCTACGCCATCGGCGAGCCCCCGCCCGGCGAGACCTGCGACTAGTCGCGGATGCCGAGGATCCCGCTCACCTCGATGATGACGTCGGGGAAGGCGCTCGGAGTCAACGTGCCTCCGCGGTTCACGTTGACAACCCGGTCGTAGTCCGCGGCGACGGGTCGGTTGCCAGCTCGACCGCACCCGCCTTCGAGGTCGACGATCCACGTCGCCCCCTGGCCGGTCCGCGCCGTCGACGGGCCCGGGTAGCCTCGTCGCCGCGGGCGGCGCAGTGTGTGCGAACCGGGAGGTCCCATGGACGACGCCGAGGTCATCGGGCGCATCGGCGCCCTGGTCGACGAGGAGCACGCGCTGGAGCGCGACGTCGGCCAACAGGGGCCCGACTCCGACGCCGCCGCCCGGCTCCGCGAGCTCGAGGTCGCGCTCGACCAGTGCTGGGACCTGCTCCGCCAGCGCCGCGCCCGGCGCGACATGGGCCAGGACCCCGACGAGGCACGGGTCCGCCCGCCCGAGGTCGTCGAGCGCTATCAGCAGTAGCTACATCGCTCCCCGCGGTTTCCGGATGTCCATCCGCGATTTGACCCCGAAAGCGTTGAGTGCGGCGCCGTCAATAGTTAGCTTTGCGGCGCTTCTAACGCCGACGGTCAGGGGGACCGGTGGAGCTCTTCAACGATTTCTTCGATGCTGCGGGTGCCTGGGAGATGCTGTCCCGTGCAGGGCACATCCTCGCAGGCATCACATGGATCGGGCTCTTGTACTTCTTCAACTTCGTGCAGACGCCGGCGTTCGCCGACATGTCCGCCGAGGGGCGCACCGAGGCGCAGCGCAAGATCACGTGGCGGGCGTTGTGGTGGTTCCGCTGGGCGGCGCTGCTCACGTTCCTGCTCGGGCTGTCGATCATCGCCGTGCAGGACGAGATCTTCGACAGCTACTTCTCCGGCCAGCGGGGTACCGCCATCCTCACTGGCATGCTGCTGGCGGTCACCATGTTCGCCAACGTCTGGGGCGTGATCTGGCGCGCGCAGAAGGTGATCATCGGCTCGGCCGAGCGCGTGGCCCAAGGCGGCGAGGCCGACCCGCGGGCGGCGTCGCTGGCCAAGCCGGCGGCGCGGGCGTCGCGGGCCAACACACTCTTCAGCATCCCCATGCTGTTCTTCATGGTGTTCGCCGCCCACGGCGCGTCGTTCTGGCGTGAAGGCATCAACAGCACGGTCATCTACTGGATCGTCGTGCTGCTGATCTGGGCGTTCATCGAGGCGTCGGCGCTGGGCCTGATCGGCGGCTACGACAACCCGTTCAACGAGCTGGCGTTCGACGACCACCGCAACACGATCATCGGTGGCTTCGTGCTGCTGGGCGTGCTCTACCTGATCGGCTGGGAGGTCATCCTCCAGGCCGCATAGGGCCCTTCCGGCGAGGCTGCGGTTGCCCTTCCGGCGGGGCTGCGGGTCCTGTCGCCTGCGGTGCGGGCCTACCGCTGCCGGCGCCAAGAAGCGCCGGCAGCGGCCCGCATCCTCGGCGCCACCCGCTGCTCCGCCTCCCTCGCGCGGATCGGGTCGTGCCGACCGTTGAGGTAGGCACGACCCGCCACCGGGCGCTGCCGTCAGCGCCCTCACTCGACGGTGAGCGTCGCCTCCATGCTCTCGTGGCCGGGAATGTCGCAGTAGATCCGGTACTCGCCGGCATCGAGCTGCACCGTGCCCTCGTCGGTGTCGCCCCCCGACGTCACCCTCAGCTCGAAGTCGTCGACGCCGTCGACGAGCAGGGTGTGCGTGAGGTTCCCGCCGTTCTCGTAGTCGAAGGTGACGTCGCCGGCACTGGCGGTGTAGGCGTCCCGATCGAAGCTGAGCGAGTCCTCGGCAACGACGGTCACGGTGCCGCCATCGCCCCCGCCGTCCCCGCCATCGTCGGTGGACAGGCCGTCGTCGCCGCCACCCCCAGCGCTGTCCCCGTCGTCGCCACCGCCGCAGCCGCCCAACACGGCCCCGGCGATAGCGAGCGCGCCCATCAACGTCATTCGCTTGTGGGTCACGGCCGGACGATACACAGGCTCCAGTCGTCTCCAGCGACCACCACCCCTAGCGGCGTCGGCCTACGGCCGGCCCGCAGCGCTGATGGCGTCGATCTTCGGCCGACTCAATTCACCCAAGTGGACACCAGGTCGGCGATGTCGCCGCAGCTGGCGGCGTCGTCCCCCTCCTCCCATGCCGGATTGATGGAGATCGGCAGCGTCGGCACCCGCCAGGCGGCGGCCCCGGCCCGGATCACGGTGTCGGTGGCCTCCCACCAGCCGACGTCCGGCGTCACGCCGGCCTCGAGCGCCGTGCGGATGGTCCGCTGGACCTCGGCGTTGTCGGCGAGCCCACCGTGGAAGGCGGGCACCACCGCACTGGGCACGCCGTCGAGGTGCGGCTCGGATCCCGCCACGGCGTCGGCCAGCGGGAACAGGGCGAGCTGGTCCACGCCGTCCACCGGGCAGGCCAGCATCCCGCGCAGCGCCGGTGCGTTGTCGGCCAGCGACCGGAACAGACCGTCGTCGGTCGTCACCTCCAGGGGCGACAGCGTGCGAACGAGGGCGGTGATCCACCGCAGCCCCAACCCGCCGGCCACGCCCCAGCCGTCGTCCCCCTCCGGCGGGTAGTAGGCGCCGCCCGGTTCGACCAGCGGGCTCAGCAGCACCAACGTGTCGACCGGGGCGTCCGGGTGCGACATCAGGTAGGCCTTGGCGACCAGCGCGCCCTCGCTCTCGGCGACGATGGTGACCGGGCGGTCGGCGTCCTCGTGGAACGCGTCCACCTGGCGGGCCATGAGCGCCACCGAGCGCGACACGTCCTGGTAGGTGTCGACCTGCTGGTAGGGCAGGGGTCGCCCGTCCGCGCCGAGTCCCCCGTAGGAGAAGCGTCGCTCGTCCGCCCAGGTGCCGATGCCGTCGGCCTGCCCGCTGTAGCGGCTGCCGTAGCCCGACACCAGCAGCACCGGGCGCCCGCTCTCCCCGCTCCCGGCGCTACCGCCGCCGTCACCCACGTTCGCGGCGCGGGCGATGCCGCTGTTCCGGGCGGCGACGGAGAAGCCGACGCTGACGCCCACGGCGATGACGCCGACCAGGGCGGCCACGCCGAGCGGCGCGACGGGCATGAACGGCCGGGGACGCCGACCGCAGCGGATGGTGTGCACGATGCTGTGCCAGGCCCAGGCGTTGAAGAGGCCCGTGGCTCCCACCGCCAGCAGGCGCAGCGGCGTCGGGGTCAGCACGACCACCGCACTGGACAGCGTGAGGACCAGGAAGGTCAGCAGCACCCAGCCGATGGTGCGGCCCGGGGGCCGCTCCCGCCACCAGGTGGAGACGACCGCCCCGTGGTGGAGCAGGGCGGCGACGCCGAGCACCGACGGCACGGCGATGAAGAAGAGCCAGGACAACGAGACGATGGCCATGCCCAGCAGCAGGGCGGTGAACGGCAGGAGGACGAGCGCCGAGACCAACGTGAACACCGCGGAGCCGCCCAGCAGGCGGAGGGGACCGGGCGGCTCCATGCCCAGGGGCCAGGCCGCCCGCACCAGCAGCGCGGTGAGGCCGGAACGGACCGCGATCAGGGCGGCCATCTCGAGCGCGAAGGCGAACCACGACGGGTGGAAGACGAGGAGCCAGCGGAGGTCGTGGAACACCCCGAACGGGGCCGGCGCCGTGGCCTGGGGGGCCAGCGCCTGCGCCCCGGGGGCACCGATCAGGCCGAGGATGAGGGCTTCCAGCACGGGAAGTCCCGCAGCCAGCACGATGAGT
>DASQUK010000163.1:0-24927 GCA_035641315.1 Acidimicrobiales bacterium
TGGTGCTGCCCGGACGCTTCCCGGTGCACGACCTGGTGGACGTGGGCGTGGACGACATGCCCGAGGGGCCCTACGCCACCGTGGCGGGGCTGGTGCTCGACGTGCTCGGCCGCGTGCCCGACGCCCCCGGCGATCGGGTGATGGTGGCGGGACGCACGATCGAGGTCTTGGCCGTCGACGGCCGGGCCATCACGGAGGTGCGGGTGAGCCCGCCCCAGGACCGGGCCGGTCCCACCGAGGAACTCCGCCCCGTGGAACCCGAGGAAATAGCTGCTGCGGCGCAGAGGTCGAGGAAGTAGCAGCCGCTGGGCGTGGGCTATTTCCTCGACCTCACGCCACGGGTCACAGCGACAGGGTGCCGCCCGGGGCGATCTTGACCGCGCGGCCGATCTGCTCGGCGCCGGAGCGCAGCTCGGCCACGGTGTCGGGATCCTCCGACGACGCCCACGCCCGCCGGCCGTCGTCCAGCAGGCAGGCGGCCAGCGCCCGCCGGGGCTCGCCGTCGCGGCCGTGCTCCACGACCCACGACTCGATGGTGGCGTCGCCCTCGCCCTCCTCCGCCAGCGCCCGGCGGGGGAGCCCTGCGGCCTCGACCTCGTCCTGCGCGTCAGCCCAGCGGAACCCGCCCACTGGCGGCTCGGTCGAGTACAGCCCGAGCGCGTGCTTGGTGAGGTAGCCACCCAGCCCGGTCACCAGCCCGAGGCTGCCGGGGTCGCGCCGCAGCACCTCGGTCAGGGTGGCGATGGCGTGCGTGACGTAGTTGTTCCAGGGGCCGCCGGCGAACGACAGACCGCCCGTGACGGTGAGCGGCCGCTCCAGCGACAGCCCGATCTCGGCGGCGGCGACCTGCACGGCCGACGGGAAGCACGAGTACAGGTCGACGTGGGCCACGTCGTCCACCCCCGCGCCCGCCAGTGAGAACAGCCCGCGCCCGGCCACCCCGAGGGCGGGCGCTGAGCACAGGTCGAGCCGGTGCGACAGGACATACGTGTCGTGCGCCTGGGTGGCGGCTCGAGGAAACACCCACCGGTCACGGGGGATCCCCAGCGCGCGGGCCCGCTCGACCGAGCACAGGATCAGCGCCGCCGCCTGCTCGACGGCGTTGTTGGCGTTCATCACCTTGGTGTAGGGCCACCAGATCCAGCGGTTGTCGGGCGAGGGGGTGCGGATCTGCTCGGCGGTCAGCGGCTCGCGGACCCAGGCGTGGGGGTTGGCGACGGCCACCGCGTTGAACCGGGCCCACAACTCGCTGACGTGCACCAGGTGGTCGTCGATCGAGCGGCCGGCGGCATGGCGCAGCGCCTGCTCGACCAGCGCGTACACCTGGGGCGGCTCGTACACGTGGCGGGCCATCTCCCCCGGGTGGTTGAGCTCGAAGCCGGGCGCGGTCGGCCGGGCGCGGGGCACCGAGTCGGCCTGCGTGGTCCAGCCCAGCTGGGCACGCTGGTCACGGGGGAGCGCGGTGCGGGTCCGCCAGGCCTCGGCACCACAGATCAACACCACCTCCGCATCACCGGCGGCGATGTCCCGACACGACTGGGCGACGAGGGCCTGGGGCTCGTTGCCCCCGATGGGGGTGACGGCCTCGTCGCGCGGCGTGGCGCCGACCCGCTCGGCCACCAGGCGGGCGGGGTTGGGGTAGCGGCGCGACAGCGACTGTGACACCCGGACGGCATCCGCGCTGGTGAGGACCCGGGCGCCACCGCCGCTGTCGTCGGCGGCCCGGCGCAGCGCCTCGGCCATCATGTCGGCGGGCTCGACCGGCGGTTCGCCCTGGTCGACCCGGTTGTTCCACTGCCCGACCCCCACGATGACGGGGGACCGCGGATCGGGTCCGCTGTCTGACGCCATAAGGCCCCTGTCTACACTCCCACCCATCGACATCCTCCTCATCTGCACGGCCAACCAGTGCCGATCGCCCATGGCCGAGGGCATGCTCCGGGCGCTCCTGGCGGGCCACGGGACCCGTGCCGACATCGCGTCCGCCGGGCTGCTGCCGGGCGGGGCCCCTGCCACCGACGACGCCATCGCCGTCATGGCCGACCGCGGCATCGACATCACCCGCCACGTCAGCCAGGCCATCGACCCCGAGGTGGTCCGGTCGACGCCGCTGATCATCGGCATGGCCCGCCAACACGTGCGCGAGGCGGTCGTCACCTACGGGGCCGACATCGAGCGCACCTTCACCCTCAAGGAGCTGGTGCGGCGCGGCGCGGAGGCGGGTCCCCGCCGGCCCGACGAGACCGTGTTCGACTGGCTGGCCCGCGTCGGCGCCGGGCGCCGCAGCTCCGACCTGACGGGCGACCACCACGAGGACGACGACATCCCCGACCCGGTGGGACGGCCCCGGGCCGACTACGAGACCACGGCCGACGGGCTCGAGATCCTGTTGGGCCGGCTGGTGGCGTTGCTCGTCGGCGGCCAGCCATCCCGGAGCGCCGCCTACGCCGACTCGCCGGCGGCGTTGCCCGCCTCGGGAGCGTGACGTGCGCGTCGCCATCGGCTCCGATCACGCCGGCTTCGCGCTCAAGGCGCACCTGAGCGAGACCCTGCGCTCCCTCGGCCACGAGATCGACGACCTCGGCACCGACAGTGAGGAGCCGGTCGACTACCCGCCCATCTGCGCCGCCGTGGCCCGCGCCGTCGCCAAGGGGGAGGCCGACCGCGGCATCGTGCTGGGCGGATCGGGGCAGGGCGAGCAGATGACGGCCAACAAGATCCGCGGCGTGCGGGCGGCCCTGTGCAACGATCTCTACACGGCACGCATGTCCCGGGAGCACAACGACGCCAACGTGTTGTCGATCGGCGCCCGCATCGTGGCCCCCCAGCTCGCCGACGAGATCCTGACGATGTGGCTGACCACGCCGTTCGAGGGTGGCCGACACGAGCGCCGCATCGCCCAGATCGCCGAGATCGAAGAGGAATGAGCCCCATGGGATGGCCCACGGTCCCCGACGACGAGCTGTTCGGCCTGATCGACCGCGAGGTCGAGCGCCAGAACACCACGCTGCAACTGATCGCGAGCGAGAACTTCGCGTCGCCGGCCGTGCTGCGGGCCACCGGCTCGGTGCTCACCAACAAGTACAGCGAGGGCTACCCCGCCAAGCGCTACTACGGCGGCAACGAGGTCATCGACCAAGTGGAGGAGCTGGCCCGCGAGCGTGCCAAGGCGCTGTTCGGCGCCGAGCACGCCAACGTCCAGCCCCACTCGGGCGCCAACGCCAACATGGCCGTCTACATGGGCCTGCTCGAGCCCGGCGACACCGTCCTCGGGCTGCGCCTCGACCAGGGCGGCCACCTCACCCACGGCTCCCCGGTCAACGCCAGCGGACGGCTCTACCGCTTCGTCTCCTACGGGGTCACGCCCAGCGACGAGCGGATCGACCTCGATCAGGTGCGTGACCTGGCGCTCGAGCACCGTCCCAAGCTCATCGTCACCGGCGCGACCGCCTACCCGCGCATCATCGATCCCGAGCCGTTCCGCCAGATCGCCGACGAGGCCGGGGCGCTGTTCATGTTCGACGCCGCCCACATCGCGGGGCTCGTCGCCGGCGGTGTCCACCCCAACCCGGTGCCCCACGCCGACATCGTCACCTTCACCACTCACAAGACGCTGCGGGGGCCGCGCTCGGGGGCGATCCTGGCGCGGGCCGAGCTGGGCGAGAAGATCGACAAGTCGGTGTTCCCCGGGCTGCAGGGTGGCCCGCTCGACCACGTGATCGCCGCCAAGGCGGTGGCGTTCCACGAGGCGGCGCAGCCGGAGTTCGGCGACTACGCCCGCGGCATCGTGGACAACGCCGCGGCGCTGGCCGAGGGCCTGGCCACGGCCGGGCTGCGGCTGGTGTCGGGCGGCACCGACAACCACCTGATGCTCGTCGACCTGCGCAGCTTCGACCCCGACCTGTCGGGGAAGAAGGCGCGGCTGGCCCTCGACCGGGCGGGCATAAGCCTCAACGAGAACACCGTCCCCGACGATCCCCGCCCGCCCTACATCACGAGCGGGCTGCGCATCGGCACCCCGGCGGTCACCACCCAGGGCATGCGGGCGCCCGAGATGGCCCAGATCGCCTCGCTCATCCACGAGGTGCTCACCCGCCGCGAGGACGACGGCGCGATCGCCGCCATCCGCGACGAGGTCGTCGCCCTCTGCTCCAAGTTCGCGCCGTACCCGAGTTGAGGCGGGCCGCCGGCGTGGAGCTGACCGGATGATCGGCTACCTGTTGGTCATCGGGGCGGCGTTCGCCGTCAGCTGCGCCTCGATGCCGTTCCTGCAGCGGCTGTCGTTCCGCATCGGCGCCGTCGTCCACCCCGACGCCCGGCGCGTGCACGCCCATCCCACGGCGGTGCTCGGCGGCGCGGGGATCGTCGCCGGCGTCCTGGTGGGCTTCGCCGTCGCCTGGCTCAGCGGCCAGTTCGCAGCCACCTTCCGCACGATCGCCCAGCCGCTGGGCGTGGTGCTGGCGGCCGTGACGATCTACGTCGTGGGGCAGCTCGACGACCTGCGCGAGGTGTCGGCGCCCGCCAAGACGGCGGGGTCGGTGCTGGCGGGCAGCATCCTCGCCATCGCCGGCCTCACGATCGTGTTCTTCCGCATCCCGTTCGTCGGGCTCGTCGCCCTGGCGCCCGACCTGGCCACGCTCATCACGGTGCTGTGGGTGGTGGGCATGGCCCAGGCCGTCAACCTCCTCGACGGGCTGGACGGGCTGGCAGCGGGGGTGGTCGCCATCGCCGCGGGGGCGATCCTGATGTTCGCCGAGTTCCTCGATAACAACGACGCCATCATCCGCGACGACAACATCGGCGCCCTGATCGCCGCCTGCGTGCTGGGGGCGTGCATCGGCTACCTGCCGTGGAACTTCCACCCGGCCAAGCTGTTCATGGGCGACGCCGGGGCCCTGACCCTGGGGGTGCTGATGGCGGCGGCGACCATCGCCATCGGCGGCAACACCGACGCCGAGGTGCGGGGGCAGACGTTCTTCTTCTTTGCCCCGCTGTTCCTGCCGCTGGTGATCCTGGGCGTGCCGATACTCGACACCGCGTGGGCTCTGCTGCGCCGGGCCAGGGGCCGGGCGGGGCTGACCATCGCCGACAAGGGTCACCTCCACCACCGGCTCCTGCGCCTGGGCCACGGCCATCGACGGACGGTGCTGGTGCTGTGGGCCTGGACCGGTCTGTTGTCCACGTTCGTGCTCATCCCCGTGTACACGGGCGAGGGGACGTCGTTCCTGCCGCTCGGCGTCCTCGCGCTAGGACTGTTCCTCTTCACCGTGTTCGGCCCGGGGATGCTGGCCAAGCGCAACGGCGAGCCGGAGGACGTCGCCGCCTCCGTGCCGCCTGCTCACCTGTCGTCCGAGGTCACACGCGAGTCCCGCGCCCCTGCCAGTGCTCGTCGCGGAGGAGGCGCTTGAGCAGCTTGCCCGACTCGGTGCGGGGCAGCTCGTCGCGCACCTCCCACGACCGGGGGCGCTTGTAGCCGGCGAGGTGCTCGGCGGCGTGGGCCTCGAGGGCGGCGACGTCGATGGTTTGGCCGGCCCGAGGTTGGATCACGGCGTGCACGGACTCGCCCCACTCGTCGGACGGGACGCCGAACACGGCGGCGTCCATCACGTCGGGATGGGCGTGCAGCACCGACTCGATCTCCGCGGGGTAGATGTTCATGCCGCCGCTGATGATCATGTCGTTCTTGCGGTCGCAGATGTAGACGTAGCCCTCGTCGTCGACGTAGGCGATGTCGCCCACCGACTTCCAGCCGTCGAGGTCGTTGATGCGCTCGGCGGTGCGGTGGTAGCCGTCCAGCGCCAGGGTGCTGCGGACGAACAACTCGCCGGGCTCGCCCGCCTGCTGCTCCTTCCCGTCGGGCCCCACGATCCTGACCTGCACGGTGCCGTAGGGGCGGCCGCACGAGCCGGGCTTCCGCAGCTGGTCCTCGGGCGGCAGGATCGTGTCGACGCCCAGCTCGGTCGAGCCGTACACCTCGAACAGGAAGCCGTCGCCCAGCTTGGCGATGACCTCCTGCTTGAGCGCGTAGGGGACGGGCGCGGCATTGGCCACCAGCGACCGCATCGAGGACATGTCGGCCCGGGCGAGGACCTCGTCGGGGAGCGACACGATGCGCTTGAGCTGCGTCGGCGCCGAGAACGTGTTGGTGACCCGGTGCTCACGGACGAGGTCGATCCACCGCTCGGCGTCGAAGTGACGCATCAGCACGATGGTGCCGCCCAGGGTGTGCGTCAGGACCGCCCACGCCAGGGGACCCGAGTGGTACAGCGGCCCGGACGTGATGTGCACCTCCTCGCCCGGCCGCAGGCGCAGCTCCTGGATCAGTGTGAGCACGAGGCCGGCGTCGGTGGAGGTGCGGAGGGCGCCCTTGGGCTTGCCGGTGGTGCCCGACGTGTAGATCATCGTCGCCCCGGCGGTGGTGTCGGTGACCGTGGGCGGTTCGGCCTCGCCGCCGGTCTGGCCGTCGCTCGACGGTGGGGCGAGCACGTCGTCCCACGCCAGCGCCCCGTCGAAGGCCGGCCCGTCGAACACCACGACGTTGCGCACCTTGGGCAGCCGGTCGCGCACCGCCGCCACCCGGTCGGCCTGCTCGGCGTCGATGACCACCAGGGCGGCGTCGCTGTTGTCGATGACGTACTGCATCTCCTCGGCGGTGAACCGGTACGCCAGCGGCACCGCCACCAGGCCGATCTTGCGGGCGGCGTGGAGGAAGGTCAGGACCGGGACGCTGTTGGGCCCGCACCACACGGCCCGCTCGCCCGGCTGCACGCCGACAGCCAACAGGCCATTGGCGAGCCGGTTGACGGTGCGGTTCAGTTCGCCGTAGGTGATGAAACGGTCGCCGTCGACGACGGCGACCTTGTCGGGCGTGTTCTGGGCGTGGCCGGCAAGGAGGTCGGTGGGCACGGCCCGGCAGGTTAGTGAAGCCCGCCGTTCTGTCAGCGCTCAGGTCGCGTATTGCGCGTGAGAGCTGACAGAACTCAGGGAGCGCGTCACAACGCCATTCCGAACCTGAGGGTCACGCCGTCGTCGCTCAGCTCGGTGAAGCCGACCGCCCGGTAGAACGCGTGCGCCTTGGTGTTGGCCGTGGCCACGCCGAGGTGCAGGCCGTGCGACCCCCCGGCCCGCAGCCGTTCGACCAGTGTGTCGACGAGGCGCCGGCCCCAGCCCTGGCCCTGCAGTCGGGGGAGCAGGTCGATGTGCAGGTGGGACGGGTACGCGGCGACCACGTCGGCCGGCGTCCGGGCCGGCGAGTGCATGAGCGCGATGAGCAGGTCGTCGAACACGGCTTCCCCGTCGGTGCGGTACGTGGGATAGCGCCGGCGCAGGTCGGGCCACCACTCGCGCTCCAGTCGGTCCTCGAACGCCGCGGTATCGGTGGCGCCGAGGATGTAACCGCCGGCCCCGTCGTCGTCCTCGACGACGAACGCGAGCTCGGGCGCCAGCGCCAGGTAGGGACCGGCGTACACGTGGCCCAGCAGCGCCCGGTCGCGGAGCAGCGGCCCGGCGTCATCGCCCGCAGCCCCCGTGCGAACGCAGATGTCGTAGACGGGATCGTGGTCGGCGGGACGGTAAGAACGGAGCACGGCCACGGCCGAGAGCCTGGCCGCAGCCGGCAACGACCGCCAAACAGGCCGTCCGGCCGTGCGGATTTGCCGAGTGGGAACTCTGACTCGCGGGGTTGCTAACCTGCCGCGCCGTCCCCCAGGGTCCTCAGATTTGCCCGGGGGTAGACCGTGTCCGGTAGATTGCGAACGAATTCACAAGGTCCCTCCGCGATCGGCAGGTGACCCGAGGTGCGAGGTGCAAGGGTGGCCGATCTCTCCGCCAAGCGGGAGCTGAACCGAGGCGCTGGTGACGCGCTGTCGACGGCGTTCGAGCTGGCGGTGACTCCGGCGATCTTTGCCCTGATCGGCTGGCGGCTGGACGCCTGGCTCGGGACCTCGCCGCTGCTGCTGCTAGTCCTGTTCGTCTTCACCGTCGGCTACGAGATCTGGAAGCTCTTCACCCGCTACGACGCCCAGATGCGCGAGCACGAGGCCCAGGTCCGGGGGTTGGCCCGGCGCGACAAGGGCCACGACGCCGGACCCGGGGGGGCCCGGCCGTGAAGTCCATGAGGCCCACCGCCGCCGACCTGCGGGCGCCCGTGCCCGATGCGCCCGCCGTCGAGCGTGAGCTGGCATTCGACATGCTCAAACGCGGCGCCTGGCTCGCCCCCCTGGTCGTCATCGCCGCTACCGCCATCTGGGGCACCGCCGGCGCCTCGTCGGCGGGGGTGGCGATCGGGCTCGTGGTCCTCAACCTCGTGCTCGCCGCCGTCGCCTTGTCCTGGGCCGCCCGTCGGTCGCTGACCCTCGTCATGGCCGTCGCGCTCGGCGGCTTCGCCGTGCGGATGGGTCTGGTCACCGTCGTGATGCTGCTCGTCAGGGACAAGCCGTGGATCGACCTCGTGGCCCTCGGCGTCACGGTCCTGGTCACCCACCTCGGGCTCTTGTTCTGGGAGCTGCGCTACGTGTCCGCGTCCCTCGCCTTTCCGGCCCTCAAGCCGGGACCCAAGGAGGCAGTGCACCCGTGATCCTCGGCCTCGAGTTCCCGCCGGTCAGCCACGTCACCGAGTGGCCCACGCTGTTCGGCGGCGACGCGCTCGGCGTCAACAAGGTCGTCCTGTTGATGTGGATCTCCGCGGCGCTGGTGTTCGGGCTGTTCTACATCGCAACTCGTGAACAGAAGCTGGTGCCCGCCGGCGTGCAGAACGTGGCGGAGTCGACCGTCGAGTTCGTGGAGGACCAGATCGTCATGCAGACGATCGGCCCCGACGGTCTGCGGTACGCGCCGTTCCTGCTCACCCTGTTCACGTTCATCTTCACGTGCAACGTCTGGGAGCTGATCCCGGTGGTGCAGATGCCGGTGAACGCCCGGATCGCCCTGCCGATGTTCATGGCGATCGTCGTGTGGTGCATCTACCACATCGTCGGCATCAGGCATCAGGGATTCGTGGCTTACTTCAAGAACGCCACGATCCCGCCCGGCGTCCCCACGATGATCCTGCCGCTGGTGGCGTTCATCGAGCTCATCGGGATCCTCATCACCCGGCCTCTGTCGCTGGCGGTCCGGCTCTTCGCCAACATGCTCGCCGGGCACCTGCTGCTCGTGAGCTTCGCCGTCATCACCCAAGCGCTGTTCGCGTCGACCATCGTCGGCGGGGCGCTGCCGCTCGCACTGCTGGTCTTCCTGATGGCGTTCGAGCTGCTGGTGGCGGTCCTGCAGGCCTACATCTTCACCATTCTGGCTGCCGTGTACATCGACAGCTCCATCCACCCCGCGCACTGACCCTTACAAGGAGACGAACCGTGCTTCACGTCCTAGCGCAGCAGGCCGAAGGCGAACTGGAGGCGGGCCTCACCGCCGTCGGTCGAGGCATCGTCTACGGCGGCGCCGCCATCGGCCCCGGCATCGGCATCGGCCTGGTGGTCGGGAACGCCATCACCGCCATGGCCCGCCAGCCCGAGGCGGCCGGCATGGTGCGGACCACCATGTTCCTCGGCATCGCCTTCACCGAGGCCCTGGCGCTGTTCGGCTTCGTCCTCACGTTCATCATCGCCGGCTGAGGAGGTCGATCGTGCGCACCCGCACACTCGTGGCGACCCTGCTGCTGGGTCTCGGCAGCCTGCTCCTGTGGGCGTCCCCGGCCCAGGCGCAGGAGGAAGAGGAGCCGCAGCTCTCCGAGGACACCGAGGAGTGCATCCACCTGATCGAGGAGGCGGATGACCCCGAGGCGTGCCACGAGGCGCCGAACCCGATCCTGCCCGAGACCAGCGAGCTGGTGTGGGGCGCCCTCAGCTTCACGGCCCTGTTCCTGCTGCTCCGCCGGTTCGCCTACCCCCAGATCAAGCAGATGATGGCGAACCGCACGGAGCGCATCCGCTCCGACCTGGCCTCGGCCGAGACCGCCAAGGGCGAGGCCGAGCAGGTGCTGGCCGAGTACCGGGCTCAGCTCAACGACGCCAGGGCCGAGGCCGGGCGGATCATCGAGGAGGCCCGTCAGGCCGCCGACCGGCTGAAGCGCGACCAGGAGTCGCGCCTCCAGGACGAGCTGGCCGAGCTGCGGGCCCGGGCGGTGGCCGACATCGAGTCGGCCAAGGTCCAGGCCGTGTCCGAGCTGCGGGGCGAGGTGGCCCAGCTGGCCATCGGCGCCGCCGAGACCGTGGTCCAGCGCAACCTCGACGCCGAGACCCAGACCCAGCTCATCGAGGACTACATCAACCAGGTGGCGGCGAACCGCTCCTGAAGGAGACCGAGATGCCAGACGATCGCACGCTCGCCTACGCCGAGGCCCTCTTCGGGGTGGCTCGGGCCGAGGGCACCCTCGGCGAGGTGGAGGACGAGCTGTTCCGCTTCTCGCAGACCCTCCAGGGCAACGACGAACTCCGGACCGCGCTGACCGACGCCAGCATCCCCGCGGCCCGCCGCCAGCAGATCGTGGAGGACCTGCTGGGGGGGCGGGCGTCGTCCACGACCGTGGCCCTGGTCTCGATGGTGGTCGGCACCGGCCGGGCCCGGGACCTGCCCAGCATCATCCGGAAGCTGGTGGAGATGAGCGCGGCCGAGGCCAACAAGGAGGTCGCCGAGGTGCGCTCGGCGGTCCCCCTCACCGACGATCAGCGGACCCGCCTGGCCAAGGCCCTCGGGCAGGCCACCGGCAAGGACATCGAGGTCAAGGTCGTGGTGGATCCGTCGGTGCTCGGCGGCATCGTGGCCCAGGTGGGCGACACCGTGATCGACGGGTCGGTCCGCCGCCGGCTCGACCAGCTGCGCAACGCCTTCTGACAACAACGACGAGGACGAGGACGAACCGAGGACGATCGATGGCAGAGCTGACCATCAACACCGACGACATCGCCGCAGCACTCCGCAAGAACCTCGAGGACTTCAAGCCCGGCGTCGAGACCGCCCAGGTCGGGCGCATCACCGAGGTCGGCGACGGCATCGCCACGGTCGGCGGATTGCCCGACGCCGCGGTCAACGAGCTGCTCGAGTTCGAGAGCGGCGCCCTGGGCTTGGCCCTAAACCTCGACGAGGACTCCATCGGTTGCGTGGTGCTGGGCGACGCCGCCGAGGTCAAGGAGGGCGAGTCGGTCAAGGCCACGGGCCGCATCCTGTCGGTCCCCGTCGGCGACGGCCTGCTCGGCAGGGTGGTCGACGCGCTCGGCAAGCCCATCGATGGCAAGGGGGCGCTGGTGGGCGTCCAGGACCGCCGCATGGAGATCCAGGCCCCGGGCATCCTGGGCCGCCAGCCCGTCCACGAGCCGCTGCAGACCGGCATCAAGGCCATCGACGCCATGACGCCGATCGGCCGGGGCCAGCGCGAGCTCATCATCGGCGACCGCAAGACAGGCAAGACCACGGTGGCCGTCGACACGATCATCAACCAGCGCGGCCTGGGCGTGAAATGCATCTACGTGGCGATCGGCCAGAAGGAGTCGACGGTGGCCAACACCGTGTCGACCCTCGAGCAGCACGGCGCCCTCGACTACACGGTCGTGGTCGTGGCCGGTGCGTCCGACCCGTCGCCGTTCAAGTACCTGGCGCCCTACGCCGGGTGCGCCATGGGCCAGCACTGGATGGAGAACGGCGAGCACGCGCTCGTGGTCTACGACGACCTGTCCAAGCAGGCCGAGGCCTACCGCCAGATCTCCCTGCTGCTGCGCCGCCCGCCGGGCCGCGAGGCCTACCCGGGCGACGTGTTCTACCTGCACAGCCGCCTGCTCGAGCGGGCGGCCAAGCTGTCCGAGGACCGGGGCGCGGGCTCGTTGACGGCGCTGCCCGTCATCGAGACCAAGGCCGGCGACATCTCGGCCTACATCCCCACCAACGTCATCTCGATCACCGACGGCCAGATCTACCTGCAGGACGACCTGTTCAAGTCGGGTGTGCGCCCGGCGTTCGACACCGGCCTGTCGGTGTCCCGGGTGGGCGGCAACGCCCAGGTCAAGGCCATGAAGACGGCGGTCGGCACGCTCAAGGGCGACCTGTCGCAGTTCCGCGAGCTCGAGTCGTTCGCCGCCTTCGGGTCCGAGCTCGACAAGGTGTCGCAGGCCCAGCTCGACCGCGGCTACCGGCTGGTCGAGCTGCTCAAGCAGCCGCTCAACAGCCCGATGCCGGTGGAGGAGCAGGTGGTGTCGCTGTACGCCGCCACCAACGGCTACCTCGACCCGGTCCCGGTGACCGAGGTGCGGCACTTCGAGGACGAGCTGCTCGAGTGGTTCCGCAGCCGCCACGGCGACATCCTCGACGCCATCCGCACCGACGGCGCCATCCCCGACGTCGAGGCGTTCGACGGCGCGATCAAGGCCTTCGCCGAGCAGTTCTCGTGGGAGCAGGCGGCCGACGAGGCCGCGGCAGCGGCGACGGCGGCGACGCCTACCGAGGCCGAGCCGGGCCCGGCCGCGGGTACGGCCTCCGAGGACACCGCCGCTGAGGTCGCCGAAGCCCCCGAGACGCCGGCGTCGGTGGAGGCGTAAGACCCGGTGCCTGGCGGCCAGGAACGGGCGCTGCGCCGGCGGATCCGGTCGGTGCAGGCGACGATGAAGATCACCAAGGCGATGGAGCTCATCGCCACCAGCCGCATCGCCAAGGCGCAGCAGCGCGTGGCGGCCGCCCGCCCCTACAGCGAACGGATCACCGAGGTCCTCCGCAACCTGGCGGCTGCCGGCGCCGGAGGAGACTCGCCGCTGCTCGCCGAGCGCGACGAGCTGCGCACCGTGGCCTACGTGGTGGTGGCCGCCGACCGGGGGCTGTGCGGCGCCTACAACAGCACTGTCATCCGGGCCGCCGAGCGGTCGATGCAGCGCCAGCGGGCCCAGGGCCGCCAGACCCGGCTGGTCACCGTTGGCAAGAAGGCCACGTCGTACTTCCGCTTCCGGGGTTGGGACATCGACGCCAACTTCGAGGGCTTCGCCGACCAGCCGGCCTACGAGGACGCCCGGCGGATCGCCGACCACGTGGCCACCCGGTTCGAATCCGGCGAGTACGACCTGGTTGAGCTGGCCTACACGCAGTTCCTATCGGTGGCCTCGCAGCGGGTGATCATCCGCCGGTTCATGCCGCTCGACCGGTCGATGCTCGAGCAAGCGGCGGAGGGCCCCTCGGCCGACTACGAGTTCGAGCCCGACCCGCAGGAGATCCTCGATCGGCTGTTGCCGCGCTACGCCGAGGCCCGCCTCTACGCCGCCCTGCTGGACGGCGCCGCTTCGTTCTTCGCCGCCCAGCAGCGGGCCATGAAGTCGGCCACCGACAACGCCGACGACCTGATCACCCGCTACACGCGGGCCATGAACCGGGCCCGCCAGGACGCCATCACCACCGAGATCATGGAGATCGTCGGCGGCGCCGAGGCCATGCGCGCCGCCAAGGCACAGGGCGGCGACCTGCTGGTCGACCACGCGCTCGTGTCCGCCGACGTCCTGTCCGACCGCCTCGAATCCTCCCGCCGGTAGGCACCTAGGAGCACACGCAATGACCGCGACCGACACCAGCACCGACACCGGGGCGACGCTCAAGGAGGGCCGCGTCGTCGCCATCGCCGGCCCGGTGGTCGACGTCGAGTTCCCCCCCGACGCCGTCCCCGGCATCAACACCGCCCTCGAGATGACCGTCGAGGTGGGCGGCGAGACCGTCGCCGTGCGGGCCGAGGTGGCCCAGCAGATCGGCGAGTCGCGGGTGCGGGCCATCTGCCTCAAGCCCACCGACGGCCTCACCCGGGGCACCGCGGTGCGCAACCTCGGCAGCGGCCTGTCGATGCCCGTGGGCGACGGCGTGCTCGGTCACGTGACCAACGTGATCGGCGAGCCGCTCGACGTGGACCAGCTCGACGCCTCCAAGATCGACGCCTGGTGGGACATCCACCGCGAGGCCCCCGAGTTCGATGCCCTCGAGCCCCGCAAGGAGGTGTTCGAGAGTGGCATCAAGGTCATCGACCTGCTCACCCCCTATCTGCGGGGCGGCAAGATCGGCCTGTTCGGCGGCGCCGGGGTGGGCAAGACCGTGCTCATCCAGGAGATGATCCGCCGGGTGGCCGAGCAGTTCGGCGGCGTGTCGGTGTTCGGTGGCGTGGGCGAGCGCACCCGCGAGGGCACCGACCTCTACCTGGAGATGAAGGAGTCGGGCGTCCTCGAGAAGGCGGCGCTCGTGTTCGGGCAGATGGACGAGCCGCCGGGCGTGCGGTTGCGGGTGGGCCTGTCGGCGCTGACCATCGCCGAGTACTTCCGCGACGTCAAGGGCCAGGACGTCCTGCTGTTCATCGACAACATCTTCCGCTTCGTGCAGGCCGGGTCCGAGGTGTCGACGCTGCTCGGCCGCATGCCGTCGGCCGTGGGCTACCAGCCCACGCTGGCCGACGAGATGGGCGAGCTGCAGGAGCGCATCACCTCCACCCGCGGCCGGTCCATCACCTCGCTGCAGGCCGTGTACGTGCCGGCCGACGACTACACCGACCCGGCGCCGTTCACCACCTTCACCCACCTCGACGCCACCACCGAGCTGTCCCGCGACATCGCTGCCCTGGGCATCTACCCGGCCGTCGACCCGCTGGCGTCGACGTCGACCATCCTCCAGCCCGACGTGGTGGGCGAGCGGCACTACGCCGTGGCCCGGCGGGTGCAGGAGATCCTGCAGCGCTACAAGGAGCTGCAGGACATCATCGCCATCCTCGGGCTCGACGAGCTGTCCGAGGAGGACAAGGTGACGGTGGCCCGGGCCCGCAAGATCCAGCGGTTCCTGTCGCAGCCGATGTTCGTGGCCGAGAACTTCACCGGTCTGCCCGGCATCTTCACTCCGGTGGAGGAGACGGTGGCGTCGTTCGAGGCGCTGGTGAACGGCGACCTCGACGACCTGCCCGAGCAGGCCTTCCTCAACGTGGGCGGCGCCGACGACGCCCGCCGCAAGGCCGACCAGCTGCAGCAGCGGTCTCGCCGCGAGTGAGGTTGCGGTCGTGACGCTCCAGGTCGAGCTGGTGTCGCCCGAGCGCATCCTGTACTCGGGCGAGGCCGACATCGTCATCGCCCGCACCGTGGGCGGCGGCGAGCTGGCGTTCCTCACCGGGCACGCCCCGTTCGTGGGGGCGCTCGACATCGCCACCGTGACCATCCGCTCCCAGGAGGGCGACGAAGTGGTGGCGGTGCACGGCGGGTTCGTCGAGGTGTCCCACGACCGGGTGACGATCCTGTCGGACGTGGCCGAGCTGGGCAGCCAGATCGACGTCGAGCGGGCCCGCCGGGCCGCCGAGGAGGCCGAGGCCCGGACCCGGCAGGCCGACGACGCCGAAGCCGAGGCCGCCGCCCGCCGCGCCCAGGTGCGCATGGCCGCCGCCAGCGGCGTCCGCAACGTCTAGGGCAGCCGCGTCGTCGCGCGGGTTCAACGGCGCGCTGAGGAGACTGCTCGGCGCGAGTTGCTGGACGCACGCGGCAACAGGTGCCGGACGAGCGCCACGGTTGCATCCGCCGGCGGGAGTCCGAGCTCGTCGCGCAGGAGCGTGGTGTGTTCGTCGAACTGCCGGAGCGCGCTCGCACGATCGCCCGCCGCCAGGTAGGCGGCGATGAGCGCCTGGTGCGATGTCTCGCAGAGCGGCTCGAGTCGGACGGCGTGCAGGCCGACGTCTATGGCTTCCGCCGTCCGACCGCGCGCCAGCAGGCGTGGGACCAGCCCCCCCAACGTGCGCAACAGGATCTGCCGCAGGCGCTCGCGCTCCGCGATCACCCAATCCTCGTACCAGTCGGGCAACAGCTCCATGTCGAACGCGACCCCGCCCGGAGTGCCCCGGATCCGGGCCATCACGGCATCCTCGGCGCGGTCCCGTAGCCATCGCGTGTCCACGTCGATGCCGGTGCTGAGGGCCAGAGCGGAATCGTCGGCGCCGATCAGCGGAGCCAGCCTCCGAGTACGCCACAGTGCAGAGCGAAGGTTGGCTCTGGCCTGGAGGTCGCTGGTGTCGGGCCACAGGACGCCGGCGAGCCGCGGGCGCCGCACGGGCCCATCCTGCAACGCGAGGTACGCGACCACGCGTTGAGCGGAGGTGGGCAGGGGGACGGAACCGTCGGGTCCCTCCACCGCAAAGCCGCCGAGCAGACGAAGCGAGAGTGGTGTGACTGCGTGCCGCGTCATGGATCCGCCTCGACCGGGAGTGCTTCGGTCCACCGCATACGGCACCCTCCGTGGTCCACGCAATACTCATGCCCGCACGCAACGCTGTCAAGACAGGCGAAAGTGCGCACGCATGGTGAGATATGCTGGTGACGGAGCGGTGACGGCGCCGTGACGGGCAGGCGCGAAGATCAACCGCCACCCCCGTCCGCCGCGGGACGCGGGTCAATGGCTGCACGTGGAGCTGTCGAGCCAGTCGCGAATCAGGTCGACTGCCTCGTTGACCGAGCCCGCTACCCCGACCACCTCCACCTGCTCGAGCGATCCCCCGACCGCCAGCACTCGGGCGCGGAACGAGGGCTCGCGATCGGGCTCGCACCATGCCCGGATCACCAAGACCCCGACCTCGTCACCCACCCACCGATGACTGCGCCGCGCACGTCACCGGCGCGTCACCGGGCCGTCGCGGTACCACGGCGGCTCCGTCGGCAGTGCGCGACGGTGACGCCGACGTGACGCCGCGGTGACGCGCACGGGTTTCGGTGCAGCGGTGCCGCCGGTGCCGCCGGCCTGCGAATGCAGCAGCCTGCACGTCGGCGGACCTCACAACCAAGGAGGCACTCATCCATGTCAAGCACGCTCACTCTGGAGGAGCTCGAACTTCATGAGGTCGAGCTCCTCGAGCCTCGCGAGACGCTCGCGTTCGTCAACCTTGCGAACGTCAGCGCGACAAACCTGGCGCTCGCGCTCAACGCGGCCACGATCAAGAGCTCGGCAACGGCGGTGGCCGGCCAGGCCATCTTCGTGGCCCAGGGCTGACGGTCGGCCTCGCCGAGGCATCTGAACGAGAGAAGGCACCATGCACGAGACATGTGCGCTCAGCTATGCCGAGCTGGATGCCACCCCGGGTGAACTGGTTCCCGAGCGGGAGACCCTCGCACTGGTGAACATCACGAACGTCGTGGCGGTCAACATAGCCCTGGCGGTGAACGCCGCGACGATCAACAGCACGGCGAACGCAGCGGCCGGACAGCTCCTCGCTGTCGGCCAGTTCTAGCCACCTCGTCGGGGGACGGACGGAGCGGGACAGGTGCATGATGTCCCGCCCCGTCCCCCCGATCAGGGATACCACGATGTCGATCCCCCGACTAGCGGACGACGTGCGCCTGCTCGGCCGTTACCCGGGGTCCGGGTTCCGCGAGCCTCGCTATCTGATCGAACGCCGCGATCACCGGATGCTCCAGGTCTCGCGCCTGCTGTTCGTCGTCGCCGCCAACCTCGACGGCCGCCACTCGGTGGACGAGGTAGCGGACCGGGTCAGCGCGCAGTACCGCCGGCGCCTCACCACCGAGGGCCTCGAGTTCCTGGTCGAGGCGAAGCTCCGCCCCCTCGGGCTCGTCGAGGACGATGCTGCGCCGGAACGCCCGGCAGCCGGTACGTCCGACGCCGGGGCGCCGATCCCCGCACGTCAGCAGCCGCGGCCTCAGGGCCGGCTGCTCGGCCTGCGCCTGCGCCTGGTGCTGCTCCCGCCGTCGCTCGTGCAGTGGCTAGGCGCGGCTCTGACGGTGTTCTTCCTGCCGGTCGTCGTCGTCGCGGCGCTGGTCGCGCTGGTCGCCGTGGATGTCTGGCTGGTGCGCACCACCGACCTCGCCCCGGCCCTGGCCCTCGCGCTGGCTCAGCCCGTCACCATCCTGGTGTTGCTGGCGATCGTCGCGGCCTCGGTCGTCTTCCACGAGTTCGGGCACGCAGCCGGCTGTCGCTACGGCGGGGGGCGACCGGGCCGGATCGGGATGGGTCTCTACCTCGTCTACCCGGCTCTCTACACCGACGTCACCGACTCACAACGCCTGGGTAAGTCCGCCCGCCTGCGCACCGACCTCGGCGGCGTCTACTTCAACGGCCTCGCCATCCTGGCCGTCGCCTCGGCGTACGCCACCACCGGCTACCAGCCGCTGCTGCTGGCGATCGTGCTCATCCACGTCGAGATGCTGCAGCAGCTGATCCCGATCGTCCGGCTCGACGGCTACTACATCCTCACCGACCTGGTCGGCGTGCCGGACCTGTTCGACCGGGTCGGGCCGGTGCTGGCGAGCATGCTCCCCTGGAAACGGCCCGATCCCCGCGTCACCGAGCTGCGCCCCGCCGCCCGGACCGCCATCACCATCTGGGTCCTGCTCGTGGTGCCCGCACTCCTGGCGCTGGCCGGGTTCATCGCTTGGCACGCCCCCGACCTGGTGCGCGACGTCTGGCGGAGCGAGCGACGCGAGATCCAGAGCCTGGAGGCCGCCTTCGAGGCAGGCGACGCCGCCCTCGTCGCGCTCGGGGTCCTGTCCATGGTCCTGCTTGCCCTGCCCGTGCTCGGCTTGGCGCTGCTGACCGCCGACCTCGCACGGCGTGCCCCCCGTCTGGTTGCGCGTCACACGCGCCGCCGCAGCCCGGGGTCGAAGATCTCTCCCACCGTCCTCGCATCGATGCGAACGGTCCCCCAGGAGGAGCCTATGGACACCAACCAAAGTCGGGATCCAGCCGGTGCCCGATTGGCGTCGGCTCGTGCCCCGTCGGGCCAGCCCGAACCCGCCCTCGGCAACGGGCACGGCGATGACCCTCCTTCGGCCAACGGGACGAGGCCGCGGCTGGCGCTGACCAGCCTCACTGCTGCCGACTTCACCGAGGAGGTGATGCTTGGCCGCCGGGCGCACCCACCGACCCGCGGCTGGCAGCGCGCGGTCTTCGTCGCGACGCGCGGTGCGTTGAGCCCGGGCCCGGGCCGTGCCGAGCGCCGCGAGCTAGACCTGCTGAGCCGACTGCGCACCCCGATCGCCGGCTCCCGAAGGATCGTCGTGCTGTCGCGCAAGGGTGGGGCCGGCAAGACGACGACCGCGGTGATGCTCGGCCACACCTTCGCGTCGCAGCGGGGCGACCGGGTGGTGGCGCTGGATGGCAACCCGGACGCGGGCAGCTTGGCGTACCGGATCCAGCGGCAGTCGCTCGAGACGGTCACGAGCCTGCTCGCCCAACAGGCGACTCTCGACCGGTATGCCGACATGCGCACCTTCACCTCCCAGGCACCCGACACTCGGCTCGAGGTCGTGGCGTCCGACGATGACCCCCGCATCACACAGGCCCTCGGGGAACTGGATTATCGCCGCGCCATCGACGTCCTGGACCGCCACTACAACCTGATCATCATCGACACGGGAACGGGCATCCTCGACGGAGCCATCCAGGGGGTGCTGGGCGAGGCCGATCAGATCGTCGTGGTGATGCCGCCGGCCCTCGACGGTGGCCGCGTCGCGGCGATGACCCTCGACTGGCTCGAGGAGCACAACTACGGAGAGCTGGTACGAGGCGCCGTGGCCGTGATCAACGGGGTGCGGGGCAACGGCCCGATCGAGATGGACCGCATGGAGGCGCACTTCTCCGCCCGGTGCGCCGGCGTGGTGCGCATCCCGTGGGATCCCGCCCTTGCCGCAGGTGGCCAGACCGGGTTCACTGAGCTCCGCCACCCCACCCGCGTCGCTTTCCTAGATTTGGCGGCCATGATTGCCGAGGGATTCCAATCTCACTCACCCCGAAGCGGCAACCCGTGAAGCACCCGCCGGGATGGCGGCTGTGCCGGTGCGTCGGCTCGGTCGCGATCGTGCTGGCCGTCTGTGGGGGCGCGGTCGCGCCTGCCGACGCCGCGGGCGGTCATGCTCCGGGCAGTCGCACGATCAACACCGAGGTGACCGTCGAGGTCCACCGCGACGGGCGAGCCCGGGGTCGCTCGGCTCTGGACGTCGCTCGTACCTCGTCACCGGCCGTGTCGGCCCTCAACCGCGCCTATGCGTACGCGCAGTGCGACGACTGCCGTGCCGTGGCGGTGGCGTTCCAGGTCGTGCTCGCCAACCGCGCGCCTACGGACATCACCGCAGACAACGCCGCGATTGCGTTCAACGAAGCCTGCGAACGGTGCGAGACGGTTGCCATCGCCTACCAGTTCGTGATCGTGAGCCCCCACAAGGCGAAGCTCACGCCGGCAGGCCACAGGCGGCTGGCGGCCATACGGTTCGACCTGCACCAGCTCAGTCGCTCGGGCCGACCGGCCACAGAGATCGCGGCGGAGGCCGAGATGCTCGCCGCTGAGGTGGCGAACGTCCTCACGACCGAGCTGCAAACCATCCCCAAGGTCGACCGTCGGGTGCGCACGGACCGGTGCGACGGAGGGCGGCACCCGAACGGCGACCGATGCTCCCCGTGGCGCGGTTCGGTCGGAGGCCAAGGAGACGCGCGCCCGCGGCTGCGACCGGCGTAGACGTATGACCTCGGTTCAGGAACCCTCGTCGGATGCGATGCTCGACGAGACATTGGAGACGCAGGTCGTTGTGCCCGACGCGGATGTCGCGGGCCACTGCATCGCGTCGCGGGTCTCGGGGCCGTAGAAGCCGTCGGCCGCCAGCCCGTTCTGCTCCTGCACTCGGGCGATCGCCTGCTGGGTCTGCTGCCCGAAGTTGCCGTCGACCGCGATGTTCTGCCCATTGCACCGGACCAGGGCGTCCTGCAGCGCGCGGACGGCCTCCTCGTCGACGTCGCCCTCACGCATGTTGCACTCGACCGAAGCCGACGACTCGACCCGCGTGTCGCCGCTCGGGAGCGAAGTCGAACCAGACGCCGACTGGACAACCACGACCCCATCGCACCTATCCACATCGAAGTCGTCTTCGACCACATCGACGTCGTCTTCGACCACATCGACGTCGACGCGGTCGTCGTCGCCCGACTCGCAGCCCGCATCCGACGACATGCTCAACGCAAGCAGACCGAATGCCACCAGGACCACGATCCCAGAACTCGAAGCCAAGGGGTCTCCTTCTTCCTGGGCGCTCCTCCGAGCCACGCCGTGCCCGTCGAGCGACCACGAAAAGCGTAATGTCGGGCGCCGTCCGGGCCGCGGACCCTCGCCTGGGGCCCACGCCCCGGGATCCTGGGGAAGCGATCAGCTTGCTCCGGATGGGTGACCGCCCGGCCGACGCGACCGTCCGGAGGCGATGGGTTTCGCGGACCCGAGCCGGAGGTCATCGCTTTCAGGGATGAAACCCATGACCTCGCCCTCGGTGTGACGAAACCCATCACCTCGGGAAGACTGGCGGCCGTGACGAGGGGTGTGTGCCGATGGGTCGCCCTGGCGGCGGCCACCGCGCTGCTCGCCGCCTGCTCGGGTGGCTCTGGCGACTCGGACGAGTCCGACGCCGCTGATGCGGTCGACGAAGGGGCGCGACAGGCCGAGCCCGGTGCCGGGCCCGAGGAGCTCGACGGGGGCGACTTCTACGCCGTGCCCGATCCGATGCCCGAGGGCGAGCACGGCACCCTGGTGCGTTACCAGCCGGTGGACGACCTCGACATCGGCGGGGCGACCGCCTGGCGGATCATGTACCTGTCCGAGTCGCTCGAGGGCGAGCCGATCGTGGTCACCGGGACGGCGCTGGTGCCAACGGGCGAACCGCCCGACGGCGGCCGTCCCCTGCTGACGATCGCCCACGGCACCACCGGCATCGCCGACGAGTGCGCGCCCTCGAAGGATCCCGCCGCCACGGAGCTGGCACTCATTGGGCCGTTCGTCGACGACGGCTACCTGGTCGTGCTGAGCGACTACGAGGGACTCGGCACCCCGGGCCGCCACCCCTACCTGGTGGGCGAGAGCGAGGGCCGGGGCGTGCTCGACGCCGCCCTAGCCGCCCGCGAGCTGCCCGACGCCGAGGCCGGCGACGGGCTCTCGATCTTCGGGTACTCGCAGGGCGGCCACGGGGCGCTCTGGGCCGGCCAGCTCGCGGCCGAGTGGGCGCCCGACTTCGAGCTGGTAGGGACGGTGGCCGGTGCCCCCGCCACCGAGCTGCCGGTCATCATCGCCGCCGCCGGTTCGCTGCCGATCGCCGGGTTCCTCTACATGATCATCGCCGGGTTCGCCGAGGCCTATCCGGAGGCCGATCCCGGGCTGCTGCTCACCCCGGAGGGCGAGTCGGAGCTGTCGGCGGTCGACGAGGGCTGCGTGCGGGAGGTGATCGGGCACTTCGCCGACACCCCCAACGCCGAGCTGATCGAGCCCGACGCCGCCGAGGTGGAGCCCTGGGCCGAGCTGGCCGCCGCCAACGATCCCGGCCGGGTGGCGACCGACGCGCCGATACTGATCGTGCACAGTGCCGCCGACGACGTGGTGCCCGTCGCCTTCAGCGAGCTGCTGGCCCAGCGGATGTGCGCCGAGGGCCAGGTCGTCGAGCGTCGGGTCTACGACAACGGCCAGGGCCACGGCGAGGCGGTCCCCGACGCCGTCACCGACGCCTTCGCCTGGTTGCAGCAGCGCGCCGCCGGAGACGAGCCCGCGTCCACCTGCCCCACCGGCTGACGAGCCGCCATGCCGCGCCGCCGCCTGGGCGTCGCCCTGCTGCTGCCGGAACCGTCGGCGACCGAGGTCGATGGCCTGCGGCGGGCGCTGGGGGACGGCACGCTGGGCCGCATCCCGGCCCACCTCACGCTGGTGCCGCCGGTGAACGTGCGGGACGACGACATGCCCGCCGCGCTCGATGTCCTCCGGCAGGCGGCGGCGCAGACCGGGCCACTGGACGTGCGGCTGGGACCGCCGACGACGTTCCACCCGGTCACGCCGGTCGTCTACCTGGGGGTCGACGGTGACGTCACCGCTATACATGCGCTGCGCGACCGCGTCTTGCGCCCGCCGCTCGAACGCCGACTGACCAGGCCGTTCGTCCCCCACGTCACGCTGGCCGACGAGATCGATCCGGTGCGCATCCCGGGGGCCGTGGCCGCCCTGGCCGACTACGTGGTCGACGTGCGGTTCGAAGCGGTCCAGCTGCTGGAGGAGGCGCGGGGCCGGGTGTGGCGCCCCATCGCCGACGCCACGTTCACCCGCCGCTGGCTGCCCGGCTGACTTACGCTGCCCGACATGTCCGCCATCGCCTCTTGGCGCACCGCTTTGGTCACCGGCGCGTCGTCCGGCATCGGGGCCGCGGTCGCCCGCCAGCTCGCCGCCGGGGGCACCGACCTCGTGGTGGTCGCGCGGGACAGGCCGCGGCTCGACGCCCTCGCCACCGAGCTCACCGACCGCCACCCCGGGCTGACCGTCGAGGTGCTCCCCGCGGACCTGGCCGACGCCGGCCAGCTGGCCGCCGTCGAGGCCCGGGTCGCTGACGCCGCGACGGAACGGCCGGTCGATCTGCTGGTCAACAACGCCGGGTTCGGCACCTACGGGCCCTTCGTCGACGCCGACCTGGACGTCGAGGAACGGGAGATCAGGGTCAACGTCGTCGCCGTGGTGCGGCTCACGCACGCCGCGGTTCGCGCCATGGTCCCGCGGGGCCGGGGGGCGATCGTCAACATCGCCTCGGTGGCCGGGCTCCAGGCCACGCCCGGGAACGCGACCTACGGGTCCACCAAGGCGTACGTGGCCATGTTCGGCGAGGCCCTGCACACCGAGCTGAGCGGCACCGGCGTGACGGTCACCACCGTGCTGCCCGGCTTCACGCGGACCGAGTTCCAGGAGCGCGCCGGGATCGAGGGCCGCAGGATCCCTAGCCCGGCCTGGCAGTCCGCCGACGACGTCGCGGCCGAGGCGCTGGCCGCCGCCCGGGCGGGTAAGCCGTGGGTCGTGACCGGTCGGCTCAACAAGCTCGCGGCCGCCAGCGTCAACCTGGCGCCCCGGGCCCTGCGGCGCTGGGGGGCCGCCCGGGTGATCAGCCGCCTCTGACCGTCACGCGAAGTCGATCGACGAGAAGCGCGCCAGCTTCGAGAGCCTGTGCTGGGCGCTGATCAGGCGGACGGTGCCCGACTTGGACCGCATGACCAGCGACTGCGTGGAGGCGCCCCGGCTGTCGTAGTGCACGCCCCGCAGCACCTCGCCGTCCGTGATCCCGGTCACCGCGAAGAAGCAGTTGTCGCCGCGCACCAGGTCGTCGGTGGTCAGCACCTGGTCCAGGTCGTAGCCCTGGGCGATGGCGGCCTGCCGCTCCTCGTCGTTGCGGGGCCAGAGCCGGCCCTGGATCTCGCCACCCATGCACTTCATCGCCGCCGCGGCGATGACGCCCTCGGGCGTGCCGCCGACCCCGAACAGCACGTCGGCGCCCGACTCGGGCCACGCGGTCGACACCGCGCCGATCACGTCGCCGTCGGGGATGAGCCGGATGCGGGCACCCGCAGCCCGCACCTCGGCGATGAGGTCGGCGTGCCGGTCGCGGTCCAGGATCACCGCGGTCACGTCGCGCACCGACTCGCCCTTGGCCTCCGCCACTGCGTGCAGGTTCTCGGTCGCCGACTCGGTGATGTCGACGGCCCCGACCGCCTCGTGCCCGACCGCCACCTTCTCCATGTAGACGCAGGGGCCCGGGTTGAACATCGTGCCCCGCTCGGACACGGCGATCACCGAGATGGCGTTGCCCCGCCCCAGTGCGGTGAGCGTGGTCCCCTCGACCGGGTCGACGGCGATGTCGGTGAGCGGCCCGCTGCCGTCGCCGATCTTCTCGCCGTTGTAGAGCATCGGCGCCTCGTCCTTCTCGCCCTCGCCGATCACGACGATGCCGTCCATCGGCACCGTGTGCAGCATCAGCCGCATCGCGTCGACGGCGGCCTGATCGGCGGACTCCTTCTCGCCGCGCCCGACCCAGCGCGCCGAGGCCAGTGCCGCCGCCTCGGTCACCCGAACAAGCTCCAGCGCCAGGTTGCGATCCGGCTTGGCGGTCGAGCGGACGTCCTGCGAGATCACGCCCATGGCATCAACGGCCCCCAGGTTATGGCAGCGCGAGC
>DASQUK010000164.1:0-16673 GCA_035641315.1 Acidimicrobiales bacterium
TCATCGCTCATCATCCAAGCCTGGCGTGTCACGACCCCTTCCGTGCCCGACAACGCCGGGAGGTGGCGAGTCCCGCTGGGATGGCCGCCGCTCACGCTGAGCGTTTGTTGCGCGTCGCCCGCGACCATGGCCGTACGGCACCTCGGGGACACCACGAGCGTCACCCCGGCTAGAAGTCGAACATCCGCCAACAGATGTCGTTCCGTCGCCGTTGGTCCTCGACGACCAGTTCACGGATCGCATGGGGAACCCCGCGGACAGCAGCACGCGTAGCGTCGCCGCCATGCCTGCCCCGCACTGGTTCTTTCGCTTCATGTACGACCGCGAGAGCGCGGCCTGGGAGCGGCGACGCGACGAGCCGGAGCATCGTGAGCTGGTCGAGCGGACCGCCGATGAGCTAGCGAACGTGGTTGCACCGCCCGGACCTGTAGCCGACCTCGGCTGCGGACCTGGCGCGCACGCGCTCGCACTGCGCGGCGCGGTTACGACGTTGTCGGTGTCGACGGGTCACCTCGCATGGTCGAGGTCGCGCGGACGCGAGCCGCGCGCGACGAGGTCGACGCGACGTTCGACGTGCACGACGTCAGCGCGCCGCTCCGCTTCGCGGACGCGTCGCTCGGAGGTGTCCTCGCGATTCTCGTCCTACAGCACCTCCCACATCCCGCGGCCTTCATCGCCGAGATTCGGCGCTGCCTCCGGCCGGGCGGGCACCTGTTGATCACCGCTCCCGTCCGCGACGGCACGTCGCTCACGTCCCCGAACCTGTACTGGCGGCTGCGCGCAGCGTGCTACCACCTCGTGCCCGGCGTCGTCCGCTTCTACGACACGAACTCTCTCCCTCGTCTAGTCGAGGACCAGGGCCTGACCGTCGTCGAGTGCAACGGCGAGCCCGGTCGCGTGAGCATGTTGGCTCGCGCATAGCGTCGATCGTCGAATGTGCCCTCCAACGCCGGCTGAGCAGCGCTAGCGATCGCGGCCGAGCGGCACTCCGAGGACATAGCAAAGGGCCTGGGGGTCAGCTGACTGACCCAGAGCTACCGCTGGTCGCGCTCGAACGTCAGAGTGCCCCAGCCGGCCGCGATCCCGAGCCCGCCCGGCAACGGCTGGAGGTCGGACTGAGCAAGCCGATACCCGTACTCCGCCATGATGCGTACAGCATCAGGCATGTGCCCGTGGGCCGCACCGCGGCTCTTGTCACGAAGCTGAGCTACAACCTGGGTAGACCCCGCTCGAACTTGCGGTTCCACTTGGGAGCGGAACTCCTTCTCCCACTTTCGCGCGCTCTGCTTCAGCAGCCCCACGGTGCCATTCTGCCCGGCGAGGAGGATGCCAGGTGCGTTGAGACTGGTGGCACGTTCCGACGCCCTTCAGAGTGTTGACCGCCGACGCCCCATACCGCCGGTTGTTCGGCACTGGCAGACGCCCGAAGGCGGCGATCAGAGAGCACGCCGTTCCAGGATCTGCTCCCTCAGGATTTCGGCGTGTCCGGCGTGTTGAGCAAGTTCTCGCAGCACCTGAAGCTGGAGTGCCCACACGGGCCTCGCTCCCCGGCCGTCGACCATGTCGTCGGGCTCCAGAGCGGCCATCGTTCGGAGCGAGCGTTCGCAACGACGTCGATACTCCGCCTGCACGCTCGAGATGGTGTCCGAGTTCCGCAGGGTGAAGGACCGCTCGGGGGTCGTTGCGATGCCGATGGCCGCATTGGTGCGGCCGGTGACTGCCTGGTCGAACCACACGCCTTCGACGAAGGTCACGTGCTTGACCAGACCCAGCAGGGTCGTCTTCGAGGGCACGAGGCTCATTCGGGCCTCCTCCTCGCTGAGACCGTCGAGGCAGTCGTGCAGCGACGCCCGGTACTCATCGATGAGCTCGTCGATCCGATGTCGGAGATCGTTGGCCCAGTGGCCCGGTGAATCATCGAGGAGCGCCATGCGACCACGCTAACGACGTCGCCCAGCGAGCGGTCCGGTGCTCACGCCGCCGTTCTCCCGGCCTGCCCCCGACCGCGGGGTCGGCGGCAGGCTCGCGAATCGTGGGCGTGGGTAGGATCTCGCAGCGACGAAGGGTTGCCGCTCTTGCTCACGTTGGACTCGGCATTCCGCAGAACTCGCTGGTCCATGCCGACCCTCAGGTGCAAGAGCAGGTGCAATACGCCAGCCGATCCGGTGGACGCAGCGTGTCTGAGTGGACGATCCCGCCGACGGAAACCAGCTCAGCCGACTGCAGGCGACGTCCTGGACGATCGGTCGCCGTCCCCTAAGCGGTAGGCCGCAGGTTCGAGTCCTGCCGGGGGCACTACCGGGGGCACGACGAAAGTGCTGGTAGAGCTGTTTACGGTTGGCACGGCTGAGTCTGGGACCTTGCGTGGGACCCAAGTGATCGGCGGTGATCACCTCCCTCGTCGTGACAATCGCCGTCGTGCTGATCGGTTGTCGTGCTAATGCGATCGAGCACCGCGATCGTCTCGCCTTCCGAGCGAAAGTCTCCTGACGGAACGGGCTGCGGACCCCGGCCAACTGGGTGATCGAGCCGCTGGTTGAATGCGGAAGCACCGATCGGTGCGCGGCAACGGTCGCCGCGACGAGGTCGTTCTGTGGCGGCGTTCTGTATCGATCGTCCTAGCGCGGATCGAAGCCTCCTTATGTCAAGGGCCGGTTCTTGGGCGCGTTGAAGCCTGCCCCGGTGTCGGGGCGGCGGGCGTAGCGTTGCCGTCAGCCCGGGGAGTGACTGGTCCGAAGAGCCGGTGTTCAGGGTTCAGCCGGCCACGCTGGATTGAAGAGTCGTCCCCTGGTTGTCCTCTCGGGCCCGCTCGATCAGCGGCGGCCGGGGTCGACCTGTAGCTGGCGCCACACGGCGTCGCGGATGCGCCGCTTGAGCGCTCGCAGCGCTTCTTTCTTGGACTTCCCTTCGGGGTGTTGCTCGGCAGCTGCTTGACCGGGCCCCGTAGGCCGTGGCCACCTCGCCAGCCGAGCGGCCTTCGACAACGACAGCCGTGGTCACCAGACGCGCTTTGGACACCCCGCAACATGACGCACCCCCGCCGCACACCGGGTGGACCCGTCCGCTATGTCTTGAAGGACCTGTCCGGGATGTCCTGAAGGAGCCAATGCCGATGGCGCGCTCCCGTGTCGCCCAGGCTTGGAGGCGTGCGGCCTACGGGCACGGCGTGACGCGGAGGTAGTCCCGGCACTCCTGCTCGGTGAAGCCACGGGTGACGCGCTCGCGGGCCAGGTCCTGGAACTCGTCGATGGGGAGCAGGTGCAGCGCGGTCGTGCCGTCAGGGCTGGCCGTCGCCAGCAGCCGGCCGTCGGGGCTGAAGTCGACGCCGCTGACGAGGTTGTCGTGGCCGACCAGCTTGAGCAGCTCCCGGCCGGTGGCCGGATCCCAGAGCTTCGTGGTGGCGTCGTCGCTGGTGGTCGCGACCTGGGTGCCGTCCGGGCCGACCGCAATCTGGGTAACACCGGCGCGATGCCCCCGAAACGTGATCCGCTCTGCCCCTGACGCCAGGTCCCAGACCTTGGCCGTGCCGTCATCGCTGGCGGTGACGAGCATCCCGTCGGGCCCGAAGGCGAGGCCCGACACCACGCTCGTGTGACCGAGGAGCGTGCGCCGCCGCTTGAGGGTCGCCGCGTCCCAGACCTCGACGGTGCCGTTCTCCCCTCCGGTCACGAGGAGACGGCCGTCGGGGCTGTAGGCGACGGCGACAACACTGCTGTTCGCCCGGAGCACGTCCGTCTGTTCGCCCGTGGTGGCGTCCCACGCCCGTGCCGTGCCGTCCCAGCCTCCCGTGACGATCCGGGTGCCGTCGGGGCTGAACGCGATCGCCCGGACCGTGTCGAACGGGTGGCGGTCGAGCGTGAACAGCAACTCGCCCGTGCGCACGTCCCACACCGGCGGAGCCTCGGTCAGGTCCGACCCGGCGGCGAGCTTGGCGCCGTCGGGGCTGAACGCCACCGTCGTGAGCTTCTGCTCGGGGCCGGTGAGCGTGATGACCTCGTCGCCGGTCTCCGCGTCCCAGATGGTCACGCCCGCGGGCTCGGCCGGCGCCGCGAACGTCGTGCCGTCGGGGCTGAAGGCGACGCCGGCAAGGATGAGCTCGACGCTGGGAACGGTGAGCCAGTCCCGGGCGCCGGCCACGCTGATGTCCCACACGCGCGTGGTGTCGTCGCGCCCGCTGGCCAGCAAGCGGTCCCCGTCAGGGCTGAAGGCGACGCTAAGGAGGCCTCCGCCGGTGGGGCCCGCGAGCGTCAGCAGCTCCCGTCCGGTCTCGACGTCCCACACCCTGGCGAGGGCGTCGCTGCCGACGGCGGCCAGGCGGGTGCCGTCGGGGCTGAAGGCGACGGCCTCGAGCGAGGACGGGCCCGCGAAGGTCTGCAGCAACGCCCCCGTCTCGGCGTCCCAGATGCGGGCCTCGGCGTCGACCGATGCCGTCGCGACGCGCCGGCCGTCCGGGCTGAACACCGCCGACGTGACACCCCAGGCATGACCGGCCAGGGTGACGACGACATCGCCCGCGGCGAGGTCCCAGATGCGCGCCGTCATGTCCCCGGCGGTGACCAGGCGCGACCCGTCGGGGCTGAACGCCGCACTGAGCACCAGGTCCGTGTGACCCGCCAGCGTCATCTCCTCGGTGCCGGCGGCGACGTCCCAGATCCGCACGGTTCCGTCCTCGCCCCCGGCGGCCAGCCACCGGCCGTCGGGACTGAACGCCGGGCGCGTGACGACCGCCTCGTGGCCCCGCAGGACGTGGCGCTCCTCGCCGGTTGCCGCGTCCCAGATCCGCACCGTCCCGCTCGTCCCGTCGTCGTGGATGGTGGCGACGAGGCGGTCGTCGGGGCTGAGGGCGACGCCCCCCGGCGCGCCCCCCGGCCCCCGGAGCACGAGCAGCGCCTCACCGGTGTCCGCGTCCCACACGGTGGCGGTGCCGTCCTCGCGGGCGGACCCGCCGGTGACGAACCGGGCGCCGTCGGACGAGACGGCCAGGCCGAACCCGCCCTGCGGCACGGTGCGGACGATCCGCGAGCTCTTGACCGCCCGGTGGAGCGCCTCCTCGGCCTCGCGGAGGACGACCCCGTCGGCCCGGCGGGTCACGTCGACGGCCTCCAAGGCCAGCAGGATGCTGCGCTCGGGGTCCTGGTCGAGGCTCGCGACCGCGGCCGCCGCCAGCTCCCGGGCGGTGGCGGCCCGGGCCTCCTGCCGCGCCTGCTGCCGCTGGTCGAGCGCCAGGGCGGTCAGCCCCGACGCGACGAGGGCCAGGGCGGCCAGCACGGCGACGACGACCCGCAGCCTCACCAGGGACCGTCGCTCCAGCGTCCGCTCCCGCGTCGCCCGGGCCTCCTCCGTCGCCCGTTCGGCATCGCGCCGCGCCACGCTGGCCTCGAGGTAGTCGCGTTCGGCATCGGTCAGCGCCAGGCCCGAGGTGTCCATCCAGGTCTCGAACCGGCGCAGGCGGTCGCCGCGTAGCAGGAAGCTGGCGTCCCGACCCGACTCGACCCACTCGCCGGCGTCCGCGGCCAGCCGCCGATGGGCCCGCACATCGTCGCGCGCCGCTTCGATCCAGCCGTGGAGCCGGGCCCACTCGCGCAGCAGCGCCTCGTGCGCCACCTCGACCGTCGGCCCTCTGGTCACCGGGTCGCGGTCGAAGGTCAGCAACCGCCGCGCGCCGAAGGCGTCGACGGCGGCGTCCATGGCCTCGGGCGCCACCTCGAGGGCGCCGAGCTCGGTGCGCGGCACGCGCCGGCGGGTGTCCTCGCTGCCCTCGTCGCCCAGCGTGACCAGCCGAAGGAAGAGCTGCCGGGCGGCCTCCTGGCCCGGCGGGGGCAGCCTGCCGTAGAGGTCCTCCGCGCGCCGCGCCAGCGCGCCCGAGACGCCGCCGACCGCGTCATGGGCGTCCAGCGTGAGACGCCCACGGTCGCGCCGCTCGAACAGCTCGGTGAGCGCGTACTGCAGCAACGGCAGAGACGCCGGCTGGTCGGCCACCTCGGCCACGAGCGCAGCCACGAGCGCGGTGTCGACGCCGACCCCCACGGCCTCGGCCGGGCCCGCGATCGCGCGCTCGAGGTCCCCGGGCGTGAGCGGCGTGACGGTGACGGTGCGAGCCTTCATCAGCTCGGCGATGCCCGGGTGCGAGAGGGGCCGGTCGTAGAGATCGGCCCGCAGCGTGACCACGACCCGCACGCGGCTCCGCGGGTCCGTCGCCGCGATGGCGAGCGCGCTCAGGAACCTCGCCCGCTGATCCTCGTCGTCGACCAGCGTGAAGACCTGCTCGAACTGGTCGATCACCACCAGCAGCTGCGCGGGCGGAGTGGGAAGGATGTCGGCGGCCACGCGGAACAACCCCACCCCGTCCTGCTGCAGCCGCTCGACCAGGCCGGTCAGCGGGGTGACGGCGATCCGGGTCAGGGCGGCCGCCAGCTCCTCGAACGGGTGGGCGCCGGGGTGCAGCTCGACTACGTACCAACCGTCCGAGCCCGGGACGGCGCCCCGCCGGAGCGCGGGCACGAGACCGGCTCGGACTAGCGAGGACTTGCCGCTGCCTGAGGGGCCGACCACGGCCAGGAACCGGGCGCCGTCCTCCGGTTCGCCGATGCGGGTGATCAGCTCGTCGACCAGTCGGTCGCGCCCGAAGAAGTCGGCGGCGTCGGCCTCGACGAACGGCCGCAGGCCCTTGTAGGGGTTGCGGGCCTCGACCCGCGCGACCTGCGAGGGACGGGGGCCGGCGACCGGGGCGAGGGCGTCGCGCAGCGCGCTGGCCAGGGCGACCGCGTCGGCGGGTCGCTCGGCGGGGTCCTTGGCGGTCGCACAGGCGATGACGTCGTCGATCGCCGGGGGGAGGTCCGGGCACCACGCACGGAGCGACGGGAGCGGCTCACGGGCGTGCCTGTCGATCAGCGAGTCCGGGGACGTGTCGGCGAACGGGTGACGTCCCGTCAGGGCCTCGAAGGCGACGACCCCCAGGCTGTAGATGTCGGCCCTGGGCGTCACGGCCTCGCCCCTCGCCTCCTCGGGTGATAGGTAGGCCGCGAGCGGGCTGGGGGTGCCACCGCGCCCACCGAGATCGGCCGCGGCGAGCTCCTTCGCGATGCCGAAGTCCGAGAGGTAGGCGTTCCCCTCCTCGTCGAAGAGGATGTTGGCGGGCTTCACGTCGCGGTGGACGACAGCCTGCCGGTGGGCGGAGGCGAGGGCGAGGGCCACGTGCTCGATCAGCGGCCCGACGCGGTCGGCCGCCAGCGCGCCGTGGGCCAGCGCCTCCCGCAGGCTGCCTCCCCGCAGGTAACGCATCACCAGGTAGGCGCCCTCGGGCTCGCGCCAGTAGTCGTAGAGGGGAACGATGTGGGGGTGTTCCAGGCGGGCCACGAGCTGGGCCTCGGCACCGAAGCGCCGGATGAACTCGGGGTTGTTGGCAAGCCCGGGCCGGATGATCTTCACGGCCACCTCGCGACCGACCTCGGGCTGGAACGCCCGGTGGACCGTGCCGAAGGTGCCCTCCCCCACCCGCTCGATCAGCCGGTAGCCGCGCAGCGGCTGCCCGACGACGTCGAGCGCGGGTTCCTGGCGGACGACCTGCTCCCGCAGGCGCCGCAGCTCGGGCGAGGGGGTCGATGCCGAGCTCGGCGGCGAGCGTCTCCCGCACGCGCCGGTAGGCGTCCAGCGCCTCCCGTTGGCGGCCCGAGCGGTAGAGGGCGACCATCAGCTGGCCCGACAGCCGCTCCCGGAACGGGTGGCGACCGGCCAGTGCCTCGACGTCGGCGACGAGCTCCCGGTGCCGTCCCAGGGCGAGCTCCGCCGCGATCCGCTCCTCGCTCGCCGCCAGGCGGAGCTCCTCGAGGCGGACGACCTCGGGCCGCAGCGAGGGCTCGTCGGCGAGGTCCTCGAGGGCCGGGCCCCGCCACAGCCCGAGCGCCGCCCGGTAGGTCCCGGCGGCCGCAGCGGGATCGCTCGCCGCCCGGCGCCGCGCCTCGCCCACCAGGGCCTCGAACCGGGCGGCGTCGAGCTCCTCGGGGGCCGCGTGCAGCACGTAGCGTCCCGCGTGGCCTTCGAGACGATCGGAGCCCAGGGCGCTGCGCAGGCGGGAGACGTAGCTCTGGAGTGAGCCGCGGGCGGTCGGTGGCGGGTCGTCGCCCCAGACCTCGTCGATCAGCTGCTCCTGGGTGACCGCACGGTTCGCGCGCAGGAGCAGGTGAACCAGGACGGTGCGTTGCTTCGGCCCGCCGAGCGAACAGGCCTCGGACCCGTCGATCACCTCGAGCGGGCCGAGGAGCCCGAACTCCACCGCCCAAGCGTACGCCCACGTCACATAGGGTGCGAAACCCCCCGGACCCGTCGCACTGCCCGAGTCTGGACCGTCCCTACAAGAGTTCTACAAGCCGCCCTCGCAAGCCTCTCCTGCGGAGCACCCGCGACTCACGCAGCTCCGGCCCGATCTCAAGGAGGCACCATGAAACGACATCTGCGAAGGGCGCTCGCCATGCTGGCGGTCGGCGGCGTCGCCGCCGTGGCGGCCGTCGCCGCGGCTCCGGGCGTTGCCCAGGCCACGCACTTCACGGATTGGAACCCGGCGGAGCCGGTGCCGAACGTCAATGACCCGGTGGCTGCCGACGGCTGCCCCATCGAGTCGCCCGACGGGCTGAGCCTCTATATCGCGTCGACGCGCGGGCCGGGCGGGGACAATGACATCTGGGTGGCCACGCGAGCGGACAAGGGCGCGGAGTTCGGGGCGGCGACGATGCTGCCCGAGCCCGTGAACAGCGACGCCCAGGACTTCTGCCCCACCCCCCTGAGCGGCATGTCCCTGCTGTTCGTGTCCGACCGTGGCGGGACCGACGCCTACGGCACGGTGGCGTGCGGCGGCGGCGACATCTACCTCACTCGGAGAAGCCCCGCCACGGGCGAGTGGCAGGCGCCGCGCAACCTGGGCTGCGCGCCCGGCGGCCCCAACGGCCCTGGCACCGAGTACGGGCCCTCCCTCGTGGAGACGGACGCCGGCACGCTGCTGTTCTTCTCCAGCGGCGGCGTCGTGGGCACCAATACCCAGGACATCTACTCGAGCCGGCAGGAGGCCGACGGCAGCTTCGGTGCCCCTGAGCCGGTGACCGAGCTCAACTCGGCGTTCGACGATGCGATGCCCAACGTGAGCAAGGACGGACGGGAGATCGTGTTCACATCGAACCGCCCCGGCGGCGAGGGCCTCTTCGACATCTGGTCGTCGACGCGCAACAGCGTCTTCGAGCCGTGGTCATCCCCGGTGAACCTTGGCACGGCGATCAACACCGCGGCGCCGGAGACGCGACCCTCCCTGTCCTGGGGCGGCGAGCGCCTCTACTTCGGCCGCGCCGGCGACATCTACGTCAGTCAGCGCAGCAAGCGCTGAGCCACGTTCATCCGGCGGGCGGACGAGCCCATGGTGGGGTGCGCCGACATCCGGCGCACCCCACGGCGCGCCACACGCCGTGGCATCAAGGCCCCATGGATGGTCAGCACGCACCCACTCCGCCCAGGAAGGCGTTGCCAGGAAGGATCGGGTCGGCCACATCGCCGGACGGCGATGTGAGGGTGTGAAGGTCGGCGAGGACCAGGAAGTCGGAGCCGTCGCAGTTCCAGACCACAGCCGACACCGATCCGGGTGAGAGGGACGGCAGGAGCTCGACGGAGCCGGCGTCGAGATCGACGACTGCGAGCAGTGTCGGCCCTCGTCGTTGACAGTGCTGGCCTGCTCGGCCCGTACACGAACGAGAACCGTCGCCGACGTGGGACCGGCGGTGGGCAGCGGGCCGAAAGCCCCGGGATGGCGGGGTTCCACAGCGGCTCGAGCAACCGGACCTCGACTCTGGTCGCGTCGATCGCTTCCGACGGCTCCCTCGTGAACCTAACGCCGGAAAGGGATACCGCATAGCTGGCGATCCGCGATGCTGCTTCGGATGCGATTGCGCACCAGAACGCGCGCTCAGATCGTCGGGGTACAGCGCACAGAACCGGTAAGGCGGCCGTACTGGACGCACGCGGAACCGGCGATCTGGCGTCGCTGGTCGCTCACCGAGGAACTCCAGAATTGGGATCCAGACCGGCCCTAACGGGATGGCCATGTGCTGCTTGGCGCAGGAGTCGGTGGCCGAGGCCGTAATGGACCTTACGCGGGACCCAAACTCAGGCGATGGCCACGGACTGGGACGCACTCACCGGACACCGCCGCCGAATCGCTGCACGTCAGCGGACCGGAGCGCACGCCCCGGACGGCGCGATGGAGTCTCCTAAGCGGTAGGCCGCAGGTTCGAGTCCTGCCGGGGGCACCGCCGCGCAGTCGCTCTACCAGGGCTTTCGTCGTTTGCGACTGCGGTGCTGGTGGCTGAGGGGTGTACCACGCGGTGTACCGAATTGCCCCAGTACCTTCTTCGGGTACCTTTCTCACGCCTCGACTGTCTCTAGTACCCGGCTCAGGCCGGGCCGGGAACCTGCTCGGTCTGTTGGCGCTCGACAGGCTCGTCCCCCGCCGAGCATGCCCGTCGTCTCGCGGCGGAGCGGATCCGCACCGGCGTCGCCAACCGGCCGCCCTGCAATCAGCATTCTGTCGCCAGCGCCCTCATTCGGCCGTGACGATCCTGGCGCCGCACGCAGCGCTGACGTCGCCGGGCGTCGATGTTCTGGCTCGGGGTGCTGGTCACGAGTGGACGGTGAAGGCCTGTGCTCGGCCCCGACCGAATCGACAGATCGAGTAGTCCCGGTCGAAGGCGATGGCCTCGTGTACGCCGAGCCGGATCTTCGCGGACCAGCTGGTGCGATCGACGATGGAGAAGTCCTGGGCTGGGAACGCGGCTCTCGTGGCTGCGGCGGCCTCGACGTCGGAGAGGAGGAGCGTGTTCTCGATGCGCGCGATGCCGGCGCGGATGCTGTTGACCAGCTGTTCGGCGACGTCGGGCCCGAGGCGACTCGCAGCCAGGTACCAGGTCTCGATCAGGATGTGGTCGGTCGTGATGAGTTGTCCGGTGAACTCCTCGAGGCGTGCGGCCGCCCGGGCGTGGCTCGCGTCGTCGCGATCGGCTGCGGCGCACCAGGCGCACGTGTCGACGAAGACCGTCACCGCGCGGACGTCGCCCGGTCAGCGACCGCCTCGGCGACGGCGCGCTTGCCCTCGCGGGCGATGTCGCTGCCGCCCGACCGGCCGATGCCGATGATGGCGGCCGGCGACGGCTGGGGTTCGATGCCGATGAGGTCGTCGTCGACGAGGCGTCGGATGTGCTCCGCCATCGTGATGCCCAGACTCGCGGCTTTCTGCTTGACCCGCGCGTGCTGCGCGGCGTCCAGCGTGATCTGCGTTCACAGGGGCTACGGGCGTAGAGCCGCCCTGCCGTGGGGCCGGCCGACCTCTCGGGGCGGCAGACCGCATCGGGGTAACTACCCCCGATGTAACTACGCCGATTGTAACTACACCCTTGTTCTCTGTCACACCCCCTGCGCAGAATGGGCCGCATGGGGTCCGGCACGTCCGAGGCGGAGCGGCTTCGCCTCTACGCGTACGCGACGGCGCCGGAGGCGAGCAGCTACATCGCGATCATGCGCCTGTTCGTCGGGGCGCTGGTCGCCGAGTGGTCGGCGCACGATCTGGTGGGGCGTGGCGTCGATCTGCCGGTCGAGGTCATCGACCAGCGGCTGCGCTACCTCGAGCAGAACGGCAACCTGCTGGCGAGTCCCCGTGAGGTACGGGTCACCTCCATCGCCGAGTACCAGCGTCAGCCGGCCCGCTACACCGCCACCAGCCTGGGCGTGCGGGTGCACCGTCAGGTCGAGGAAGTTCTGGCAGCGGCTGGGGGCGCCCGGGAGGTGCCACGCGAGCTCCTCGCCGCCGTCGGCCACCGGCTGACGACGCTGGCCGCCCTATCGCCGGCGGAGGTCGCCGCGGCCGACCCCGCCCAGATGGCCGAGACCGTCTCCACGGTGTTCCTCCAGTTCGAGACCTTCGCCGGTGCGGTCACCGACTTCTACAGCTACGTCGGCTCCGTGCTCGCCCGGGCCGACCTCGACGACGAGGAGTGGCTGGGGTTCAAGCACCTGCTGCTCGACTACCTCGAGACGATCGTCGAGAGCGTCACCCGCCACACAGCGGCCATCCGGTTGGCGCTCGACCGTCTCGAACCCATGATCCCTCTGGTGGTCGAGCGGGCGGCGGCCGCCGACCCCGCCGTCGAGGCCCTGCGGGCGGCGAGCCCGGGAGGGGACGGGGTCGAACGGGCCCGGGGCCGCACCGTCGACGACTGGGCCGAGCTGCGGGCCTGGTTCGGCGCACCCCGCGACCGGTCCTCGGGCTCCCAGCAGCTCCGGGCAGCGGCGGTCCGGGCCGTGGGGGCGCTGCTCGCCAACGTCAAGCGGATGAACGCCGCCAGCAGCCGCGAGACCTCCCTGCGCCGTCACTTCCTGCGCCTCGCCTCGTGGTTCGACACCGCCACGCCGGACGATGCCCACGTGCTGTTCACGTCCGCCTTCGCCCTCTACGGCGCCCGCCATCTGGGCGTGACCCTCGACGCGGAGGTGGCCGAGGCGTTGCCGGCCACGACGAGCTGGTGGCGGGCGCCAGCGGCGCCAGTCCCCGTGAGCCTCCGCGAGCGGGGGGATCGCAACCCGCGGGGTCGGGTGGTCCGGGTGGCCGATCACCGTGCCCAGAAGGAGCGGCTCGTGGCCGAGCGGCGCCGGGAGGCGGAGCAGCGGGAGCAGGCCATCGCCGAGCTCCTCGCCGTCGGCAACCGGTTGGACGAGGTGCGCCTGTCGGTGCCGGCGCTCCAGGTGCTGGTCGAGCTGCTGGGGCGGGCAACGGCCCGGTTCGGGCCGGAGCTGGCGGGCGTCTCCGCGGGTCTCGTCGACGCCAGCGTGGTCCTGTGGGTCGAGCCTTCTGACCGTCCCACGAAGGTGCGGAGCGTGACCGGTGACCTGACCGTCGACGGGTTCCGCCTGGCGGTCACGGCATCGGATCAGCGCGCGCCAGACTGGGCCGCGGGTGAGCGCGCCGAGGGGGTGGCGGAATGACGCCGTCGGCGACCTCCACCCGTGAGGGTGCCGAGCGGCAGGACGCGCTGCGGCTGCTCCTGCGGCACCCGCTCGTCACCGCCGACGGGCCACACGCCGAGGCGTACCGGCTCGTGCGCCGCCACCGTGACGACCTCGGCCGCGACCTCCGCCAGCAGCTCGGCTACCGCCTGGTCGTCGAGTCCGGCTTCGCCCGGCTCTACAAGGCGGGCCTGGGCGCTGGGCGGGCGCGGCAGCTCCGGCGGGCCTCGGGTTCGCCGTTCTCGCCCCGTGCCTACGCCTACCTGGCGTTGTGCTGCGCGGTGTTGCTGACCGGCCGCCAGCAGGTGCTTCTGTCGGGACTCGTCGAGCAGGTCCGCAACGCCGCCGCCGAGGCCGGCGTCGACCTCGGCGACGACAGCCAGGCCGACCGGCGGGCGTTCGTCGCCGCGCTGCGCCAGCTCGTGGCCTGGGGGGTGCTCGTCGAGGACGACGGCACGGTCAGCGCCTTCGCCGACGACGCGTCCGCCGAGGCCCTGCTCTTCGTGCGCCGCGACCTGGTGCGCCACCTGCTTGCCGTCCCATTGCGCGAGGTCGAGACCCCCGACGAGCTCGTGCGCCTGGCCGCCGAGCCCGGGGTGGGCGCCGGTGCCCGCCACCGGGTGCGCCGCCTGCTGGTGGAGGAGCCGGCGGTGCTCGCCGACGACATCGACGACGAGTCGTGGGCCTGGCTGCGCCAGTCGCAACGCCGCGAGGCGCGGACCTTCGCCGAGTTGTTCGGCCTCGAGCTCGAGATCCGCGTCGAGGGGGTGGCAGCCATCGACCCCCGTGACGAGCTCACCGACGAGGCTTTCCCGCGTGGGGGCACCCTCGGCCACGCCGCCCTGCTGGCCATCAGCGAGCTCGCGCGCCGGCTGCGACCCGAGACCCCGACACGTGACGAGGTGACCGCCACCGTCCCCGTGCCGGAGGGACTGCTCGACGAGGTGGTCGCCGGGCTGCTCGAGCGCCACCGGCGGCGCTGGAAGCAGGACTACGTCGACCATCCCGAGCGCCTGCCCCGCGACGTGGAGGACCTGCTCGTCGCCATGGGCCTCCTGCGCCGCTCTGCCGGAGGCGAGCTGCGCCTAGCCGCCGTCGCCAACCGCTACGCGCCCGAGGTGGTTGCCCCCGACACGCTCGCGTTCGAGACCATGGAGACCCTGCCATGACCACCCAGCTGTTTCCCGGCGCCGCGGTCGGCCCCGCGGCGCGCCCCGAGCCGGTTGCCACTGACAACGCCCCCGAGGGCCGGTGGGTGCTGCACCGCGCCGGCATCCTCAACGTCTGGCAGTACGACCGCGTCGAGCTGCGCTTCGCGGGCGGACGGTTGCTGCTGCGGGGCAAGAACGGGGCGGGCAAGTCCAAGGCGCTCGAGATCCTGCTTCCGTTCCTGTTCGACGGCGACACCCGTCAGCTCGATGCCACCGGCCGTGACCGCACGACGGTCACCTGGCTGATGACCGATGGCCGCCCCAACGGCAACCACGTCGGGTACGTCTGGCTCGAGCTGCGCTGCGTCGATCCCGATGGCACCGAGGCGTTCCAGACGCTGGGCGCCGGGCTCAAGGCGTCGACCGCCGCTCGCCGAGCCGACGCCTGGTTCTTCCTGACCGACCGTCGCGTCGGCGTGGACCTCGACCTCGATGCCGCGGGCGAGTGCCTGTCCATCGACCGGTTGAAGGAGGCCATCGGCGAAGAGGCCGTCACCACCTCGGGGGCCGAGCATCGGCGCCGGGTCGGGCGGCACGTCTTCGGCCTGTTCGACGACGCCCGCTACCGCAATCTGCTTCACCTGCTGCACCGGCTGCGCGATCCCAACATCGGCAACCGCGTCGAGGCCGGCGAGCTGGCGAACGTGCTGTCCGATGCGTTGCCGCCGATCGACGAGCGTGTGCTCACCGAGGCGGCCAGCCACTTCGACGACCTCGACGCCATCCGCGAGCAGGTCGAGCGCTCGACGCGCACCGCCCAGGCTCTCGGCCAGTTCCTGGGCGTCTACCGCGGCTATGCCCGCACCGTACTGTCACGGCGCGCCGCGGCCGTCGAGCAAGCGGAGGCCGATCGGGCCAGGGCCGCCCGCGCCACCCGCCAGCTCGTCCGTTCGCTCGATGAGGCCCGCGAGACCGCCGCACGGGCAGAGGCGACCCTCGCCGCCCACCGGCGCGAGCGCACCGAGCGCGATGCCGAGCGTCGCGAGCTCGAGCGAAGCGAGGGCTATCGGGCGCACCAGGACCTCGCCGACCGCCACGAGCGGGTCGCCGCCCTCGACGCCGCGGCGCGCACCGCGGAATCGGCCGCCGAGCGTGCCGAGGCCGCGCACCGGCGCGCCCTGGCCGAGGTCGGCGCGGCCAACGACGACGTCCGCCAGTCGCTCGCCGCGGTGGGTGACGCGGGGACCGCCGCCGCCGGATGGGCATCCGATGCCGGGCTTGATCCGGCGCTGCTCGGTTCCCAGGTGGTCCCCGGGACCGGCGGTGATCTCGACGGGGCCGCGCTGGCACAGGCCGACGAGCGGGCCCGCGCCGCGCGCACGCTGGTCGACGTCCGGCGCCAGCGGGCCGCCGACGTGCGCAGGCTCGCCCAGCGGGCGGAGAACGCCGAGCACGACGCGGTCGCCGCGGAGGAGCGGGCCGCGGTGTCCGAGGGCGAGGTCGATCTCGCGCGGGAGCAGGTGGCGGCCGCCCGCGCGACGCATGCTCACGCCGAGCAGGCGTGGGCCGACGCCGTCACCGCGTGGACGAGCTCGGGCACCGCCCCGACCGTGGGCGTGAGCTGGGGCCCGGTGCTCACCCGGCTCGCCGCCCGCGAGGGCGAACCAACGTGGGAGGCGGCCGTTCGCCGGTCGGTGGCCGACGCCCTCGCCCCGGCGCTGCACCGTGCCCGCCAGGACGCCGCCGCCGCCGATCTCGACGTGGCGGCCGCCGAGGCTCGCCTGGCCGAGAACGAGGCGCGCCTGGCCGAGGTCGAGGCGCAGCCCGAGGCGCGCCCTGCGCCCGCCCGCCACCGCGACGCGGAACGCGACCCCGCCGCGGGCGCCCCGTTCTACGAGCTCGTCGACGTCGCGCCGGGGTTGGACGCCGGGGCCGCCGCCGGCATCGAGGGCGCCCTCGAAGCCGCCGGCCTGCTCGACGCGTGGGTCCACGCCGACGGTCTGGTCGTGCATCCCGACACCCGCGACACGTTGCTGCGCGCCGACGCTCCCCCCTGCCCCGACGGTGTCGCCACCTTGGCCGACGCGCTGGTGCCGTCGCCCGCCGCGGGCGGCCCGGTAGGTGGCGACACCGTCGCCCGCGTGGTCGGCGCCATCGGCCTGGGAGAGCAGCCGCGTGCCGCTGCCTGGGTGACCCCCGGGGGTCGCTGGTCGCTCGGCGTTCTGCGCGGCGCCTGGCGCAAGGACGCCGTCGAGTACCTCGGCGCCGCCGCCCGCCGGGCTACCCGACAGCGGCTGCTCGCCGAGCTCCGTGACCAGGTCGCGGCGTGCCGACGCGACGTGGCCGACGCCCGCAGGCGAGCCGACGCTGCGGCCCGGCACCGCGACGCCGTCGAGGCGTTGCCCACGACGCTGCCCGCAACCGACACGCTCGACGAGGCGGAGCGCGAGCTGCGCGGTGCCGAGGGCGCGCTCGCGGCGGGGCGCGCCC
>DASQUK010000165.1:0-2608 GCA_035641315.1 Acidimicrobiales bacterium
GTTCGGCTGGGGCAGCAAGTCGACGAAGCTGTCCGGACCGGCGCTCGCGCCCGACGACATCGGACCGCTCCACGCCGTACTCCTCAGCCATGACCACCACGCCGACAACCTCGACGACGCGGGCCGTGCGCTGCTCGCCGCCGCGCCCACGGTGATCACGACGACCGTCGGCGCCCGCCGGCTCGGCGGCACGGTGCGCGGCCTGGACCCCTGGGACACCACACGTCTCGACGAGACCGGAAAGCCGACCATCGAGGTCACAGCGACGCCCTGCCGGCACGGTCCGCCGCTCAGTCGCCCGATCGCCGGCTACGTGATCGGGTTCGCGTTGCGCTGGGACGGACAACGCAACGGCGTGGTGTGGGTCTCAGGCGACACCGTGCTCTACAACGGCGTCCGCCAAGTTGCCGATCGATTCGACGTCGACGTTGCGATCGTGCACATGGGCGGGGTGAAGTTCCCGATCACCGGGCCGGTTCGATACTCCATGACCGCGCGCGACGCCGTCGAGTTGTGCGGTGAACTGCGACCGCGAGTCGCGATCCCCGTCCACTACGAGGGCTGGTCACATTTCCATGAAGGCCGCGACGCGGTCGAACGTGAGATCGGCCGAGCGCCGAGCGAACTGCGCGATGTCTTCCGACTGATACCGCTCGGCGAACCCGTCGAAGTGGGCGATCAGTCCTAGGCGCCGTGCCGCTGGGCCCGGGTCAGCGTTTTGCCTTGCGACACCACGGTTAAACGCGGCAGATACAGCTGCACCACCCGCGCCTTGTGCGACACTCCCGGCCCGATGTCGCGGATCTGGCCCCGCGTCGGCACCGCGATGTCGTTGACCCGGCACTCGGCCAGGTCACGCTTGACCGTCGCCGGCGACGAACACGTCAGAAACGCCAGGTCCTCAACCGTCAACAGCCCGCCCTGCACCTGGGCCTGGCGGGCCAGGCGGGCCAGCCGCTGCTGACGCATCGCCGCCAGACCGGTGCGCAGCACCTCCAGGTCCTCCGGTGCGGCCAGCTCGAGGGCAACCTGCACCTTGCGGCACGCCACGATCGGCTTGCCCGGCGGCTCCTCCGACGCCACCGCCAGATAGCACAACTCGCCCGGCCGCAACGCGACATGCCCGTAGTCCGCGAAGTAGCGCCCATCTGCTCGTAATGGGCACGCGCCAGCACCGGCGTGAGATTGAAGTCCTCGCAGATGCGAGCAACGATCGCCGACTCGGCGTCCTTCGCCGCCAGCCGAGCCGTTCCGTAGGCATCCATGACCCACCTCCAGGGTCAATCAACGCCCACGAAGGTACGGCTCATTCGATCCCAGAGTGATCGCGGGGCCACCGATCCGGCGTTCGGTGATGAGAGCCGAACCCGGAGCCGGGCTGATCAACCTTCGTGGAGGATCCCGTGGAGCGTCCGAGCCATCACATCGGCGAGTGGGTGGCGCCGGGGTGTGTAGTAGAGAACGCCGCCGACCGCTTGTTCCAGTGCGAACGCGCGGGCGCGAAGCCACGTTGCATCGCTGACTCCAACCGCTTCTTTGAAGACGAGGCGGCTGCGTTCGTCGAGCACTGCCCAGGCCGGTGTCAGGTCCTGGGCAACGTCGCCGTAACCGGCACTGCCCCAGTCAATGATCGCGGAGAGTTGTCCACCCACGGTGAGCAGATTCCCGGGGATCAGATCGCCGTGCACGAAGCCAACGTCGACGTGCCCGCCGGAAGCTTCGAAAGACTCGGCTGCACGATGCCGCACTAGCGGTACCTCGAGCAGGTCGGGCGCATGCCATCGGGGATCGTCCAGCCACCGATAGAGGCGCTCAAGCAGCGGTTCAAGGGGCCCGCCACGAGCCCCCGGTTCACGGCTAGGCGCCGGCAGGTCACGCAACTGGCAGGTCGCGCGCACGACCGCAGCCAGATCGATCGCGAGGTCGTTGAGCGCCCCGTGCAGCTCGTGTCGGGCGGACCAGGCGTCTGCCCCATCGAGCCATCCGAGCACGGCCCAACGGAGCGGGAACGCATCGGACGGTTGACCGACGTGGCGGACTAGCGGCGTCCTCACGATCAGCGCGAGCGGAGTGTCGGCAAGCATCGGCAGCAACCGGAGTTCCTGCACCATCGTTTCCTCGGTCTCAGCGCGTCTCGGGAGCCGCACGACGACGTCAGCATCGTCTGGCACGTGCACGCGCCACATTGCGTTCGAGGTACCGGAGCTTCGTACGTAGGACAACAACAGGCCGGACCATTCGGGACACTGGCCCGCGAGCAGTGCACGAACGGTCAGCTCGTTTGTGTCCAGCTCGTGGTCGTGAATGCGCTCGGGCACGCCGGCATCGTTGCCAGCTTCGCGACATCGAAGCCATCGAGTTCCCGGCAAGTCGTGCAGTTCAGCTCGGCCGGGGCTGCCCACGAAGGACCGTTCGAGGAAGCAGGGGTGTCGGTCGGATGAGTTCGGGCGGCTCAGACTGCGCGGTGAGGGTGAGGTAGGGGTCGGGCCGGGGCGCGGTGTGTTTCTTTCGAAGCGTCCGTTTCCCCGGCCCGCACCTCCGAACCGGACGTGCGCGTTCCCACGCATCCGGCTCTCCACGAGCCCATGTCTTTGGGCCAACGCCCATT